>NZ_JBQTCY010000002.1:0-460919 GCF_052663225.1 Niallia sp. 03133 | reverse complement strand
ACTTTTCTTTGGATTTGCCCAAAGTATAAGCATTGTAGGAGGCAGTCTTCCATTCCTGGACAATGTTCCAAGCGTTTATTTATTAATCGCTCCATATGTATTAACGATTGTAGCGTTAACAGGATTTATTGGACGTGCTGATGCTCCAAAAGCAGCTGGAATACCCTATATTAAAGGAAATAGATAAGGTAGAAAAGCGAAAGCACATGATAAGCTCGGCAGCTAGAAATTATTCTAATTGTTTATAAAAAAGCCTTTTCTTCCGATTGAAGAAAAGGTTTTTTGCATGGAAAGGAAATAAATTCTAACTCTTCATGTCTATAACTTGAAAAAGGAAGAGTAAGACCGTTATAGTTAGAATATCATTAAAATAAGAGAGAATACTATTTAGGAGGCTATCACCTTCGGAATAAACAATGAAGAAATACTTTAGGAGGAATGTTATGAGCGTTGCTGCAGAACAAGTCAAACAATATCAAGGTTTTAATTTACATACTGTTAAAACCGAAAAATTTAAAACGAATAGCATTACTATAAAATGGAAATCTCCCATTAAAAAAGAAGATATTACAAAACGAGCTCTACTGCCGTACGTTTTGCAAAATAGTTCTTCTAAATATAATACTACTACTGCGCTTCGGTCTTATTTAGAGGAGTTATATGGTGCTACATTTTTTGTTGATTTATCCAAAAAAGGGGAGTATCATATTATTTCTTTCTCGTTAGAAATTGCCAATGAAAAATTTCTTTCTGATCCAGCCCCCTTATTAAAAAAGGGAATTGAATTTTTAGCAGAGATTATTTTTCATCCAAAAGCAACTGATAGAGCATTCGATTCTTCTGCTGTAGAAAATGAAAAAAGAGCTTTAAAGCAAAGAATTCAAGCCGTTTTTGATGATAAAATGCGCTATTCTAATTTTCGTTTAATTCAAGAAATGTGCAAAGGGGAAGCCTATGCACTTGGAGTAAACGGGGAAAAAGAAGCTGTAGACTCAATAACTTCTTCCGATTTATATACTTATTATGAAAAAGCACTAAACGAAGATCAAATTGATGTTTATGTTGTTGGAGATATCGAAGAAGACGACGTTGCTTCCTTTGTAGACTCACTGTTTCCTTTTGAAAAACGGGAAATTAAAACAGTAGAACATCCTGCTGAACATAAGGTGGAGAAAGAAAAGGAAATTCGAGAAGAGCAAGATATTAAACAAGGGAAATTAAATATCGGCTATCGCACGAATGTTTTATACGGAGACGACGATTATTTTGCACTGCAAGTTTTTAACGGAATCTTTGGAGGGTTTTCCCATTCCAAACTATTTATTAATGTCAGAGAAAAAGAAAGCCTGGCATATTATGCAGCAAGCCGCTTGGAAAGCCATAAAGGACTGCTGCTTGTGATGTCTGGCATAGATCAGCAAAATTATCAAAAAGCAGTAACCATCATTAATGAGCAGTTGGAGTTAATGAAAAAAGGCGAATTTACAGAAGATGAAATCATGCAAACAAAAGCAGTTATTCATAATCAGATGCTGGAAACGTTGGACACTTCAAGAGGAATGGTGGAAGTGTTTTATCACAATGCCGTGAGTCAGATGAATGTTGGGATGTCAGAATGGCTCCAAAGCATCAGCAAAGTGTCAAAAGAGGAAATTAAAAATGTTGCCAATAAAATTGAACTAGACACCGTCTATTTTTTAACAGGATCGGAGGGGAATGCATAATGGAGAAAATATCTTTTGAACAGCTGCAAGAAGACCTTTATTATGAACAGCTGGAAAATGGTTTAAAAGTTTATATTCTGCCGAAAAAAGGATTTAATAAAACATTTTGCACGTTCACAACGAATTACGGTTCTGTGGACAATACCTTTATCCCTTTAGATGGTTCTGACTATACGAAGGTGCCTGATGGAATTGCTCATTTTTTAGAACATAAATTATTTGAAAAAGAAGACGGAGATGTATTCCAAGACTTCAGTAAACATGGTGCGTCAGCAAATGCCTTTACTTCTTTTACAAGAACAGCGTATTTATTTTCGAGCACATCCAATGTAGAAAATAATTTAGAAACATTAATTAATTTTGTGCAGGATCCTTATTTTACCGAAAAAACAGTCGAAAAGGAAAAGGGGATTATTGGGCAAGAAATAACGATGTATGATGATAACCCAGATTGGCGTCTGTATTTCGGACTGATTCAAAATATGTATGTCAATCATCCTGTCAAAATTGATATTGCCGGAACTATTGAATCCATCTCTCATATTACGAAAGATATGTTGTATGAATGCTATCATACTTTTTATCATCCTAGTAATATGCTGCTATTTATTGTCGGTCCGGTTAATGCAAAAGAATATATGGAAAAAATAAAAGCAAATCAGCAGAAAAAAGATTATACAAAACATAGTGAAATTAAACGTAAATTTGCCGAAGAGCCGAAAGAAGTCAATGAGAAAAAACAAGTGCTGAAAATGAATGTTCATGGCTCCAAATGTTTAGTAGGAATTAAAGCAATTGATGTTAATCAATCGGGCGCAGAAATGCTTAAAAATGAATTATCCATTAATGTGCTGTTGGATCTTTTATTCAGCAATAGTTCCGAAAATTATCAAACATTATTTTCATCTGGTTTGATTGACGATACGTTTTCTTATGATTATACACAAGAGAATGGATTTGGTTTTGCGATGATCGGCGGGGATACGAGTGACCCAGATAAATTGGCAGATACGATTAAGGAAATGTTGACGGCTGCTGTATCTGATGACTTTAAACAAGACACATTAGAACGAACAAAAAAGAAAAAAATCGGTGCTTTCCTGCGTGCGGTCAATTCTCCAGAGTATATCGCCAATCAGTTTACAAGGTATTCTTTTAATGGAATGAATTTATTTGATGTAGTTCCAACGATAGAAGAAATTACAGTGGAGGATATTCGTTCTGCTGCAAAACGTCTTATTGAAGAAGACCGAATGACTGTTTGTCAAGTTGTACCCAAATGACCATTGCCAAAAGAAGGAATAAAGTTTTTTCGATATTCTGGAGTTTTGGCAAATAACATGATGCTTACACTAAGACACAATAAGAGGTTTTCTTATTGTGTTTTAGCTTGTAAATGAAAATCATTTTGCAAAATGTGGAATACAGCTATTATAAAAGGATAATAATTAGGTTTTTAATGGAGGATTTTCATTGGGGAAACATATTTTAATAACAGGAGCAACTGGAGGCATTGGCTTGGCTGTTGCCCGTCTCTTAGCTGAAAAAGGATATTCACTATATTTACATTATTTTCAAAACGAACAGGCGATGGAAGCATTGGTAAAAGAACTTCAGCCGTTTGGCGGAGAGTATATGCCAATTAAAGCAGATTTGCGAAAAAGGGATGCCTATAAAAAAATCACAGAATCTGTTTTTTCGATAGATGGCATCGTACACTCGAGCGGGATTGAATCTTACGGGCTTTTTACCGATTTAAAAGACAGTGAACTAGATGATTTATGGAATATTCATGTTTCTTCTCTTATGTGCATAACAAGAGAACTTTTACCAAAATTGCGCTCCAAACAGTCAGGCAATATTGTGGTGATTTCTTCTATTTGGGGTCAAATTGGTGCAAGCATGGAGGTAGCGTATTCTACTGTAAAGGGGGCTCAAATTTCATTTGTGAAAGCATTAAGCAAGGAGCTTGCATTAAACGGAATACGTGTAAACGCGATTGCTCCAGGAGCAGTAGACACTGGCAT
The DNA here is from genome assembly GCF_052663225.1 of Niallia sp. 03133. Lineage (NCBI taxonomy): Bacteria > Bacillati > Bacillota > Bacilli > Caryophanales > Bacillaceae > Niallia > Niallia sp. 03133. The sequence goes on along the minus strand of NZ_JBQTCY010000002.1, from coordinate 457,168 downwards.
GCTTAATCGTTTCGGTTTGGAAGAAAAAGAGTCTATAAAAGAAGAAATTCCAATGGGAAGACTTTGCTATCCACATGAAGTGGCGGAAAGTGTTTTGTTTTTACTATCCAATGCTTCTTCGTACATTACAGGACAAGTATTAGCAGTTAATGGAGGCTGGTCTGTTTAGTGTGTAGATTTCTAGGGTAAATATAATGGATACCTACTTAAACTTGATGCACTTTCAAGTTTTTCAGGAAAGAGTATGCATATTTTTATGTCCACACATGCAAAATAACTACGTAATACACTTTAGGAAAATGGAAAGGAGTATTTCGTATGTCTATTTTAGAATCTTGGGATCAATGGAAAGATTTTCTAGCTGATCGTTTGCATCATGCTCAAAATGAAGGAATGAATGAACAAGTAGTTGGCGATTTAGCCTTCCAAATTGGCGATTATTTATCCAATCAAGTAGAACCAAAAAATGAGCAGGAAAGAATGCTCTCCGATCTTTGGTCTGTAGCATCAAAAGAAGAACAGCATGCAATTGCCAATATGATGCTAAAGCTTGTCCAAAATAATGGTACAAACTAAGTAGCTGAGCAGGAATAAAAAAGAGGTGGCGCAAAAATAAAGGGCAAATCAGACAGATACAAGAATAGACGATGTTCATGTTTTGTTTGTATAACCTCTTTATTAAAGGGCCACCTTTTTTTCTTTCTTAAAAAGTATGGAGCATGTCCATTTTTTCTTTTTATCCATTGGTTTTCTCTTTCATCTTTCGTTACTTTCCTTTATGATAGAGAAATAAGAACAAAAGAAAATAGGGATTTTTTGCAGGAGGATTTTTTTGGAAAAAAAAGAATGGTATTTAGAATATGAAATTCAAAAAAACCGCCCTGGGCTTTTAGGCGATATTTCATCATTATTAGGGATGTTATCCATTAATATAGTAACGATAAATGGAGTAGATGACGGCAGGCGAGGATTATTAATGCTTGCAAATTCGGATGAACAAATTAAACGATTAGAATCGATTTTATATACAATGGACACCATAAAAATAATAAAGCTGCGTGTTCCAAAACTTAGGGATCGTTTAGCAGTAAGGCACGGTAGATACATACAAAGAGATGCTGATGATAAAAAAACATTTCGCTTTGTACGAGACGAACTAGGTTTATTAGTTGACTTTATGGCTGAATTATTTAAGCTGGAAGGTCATAAATTAATTGGCATTAGAGGGATGCCTAGAGTTGGCAAAACTGAATCAATTGTTGCAGCAAGCGTTTGTGCTAATAAAAGGTGGCTTTTAGTCAGTTCGACACTATTAAAGCAAACTGTCAGAAATTCGTTAATACAAGATGAGTATAGTGAAAATAATCTTTTTATCATAGATGGAATGGTTTCATCCAAACAAATGAATGAAAAACATTGGCAGCTAGTCCGGGAGATTATGCGAGTCCCTGCAGTAAAAGTAGTCGAGCATCCGGATATGTTTATTCAGGCTTCTGAATATTCAATGGAAGACTTCGATTATATTATCGAGCTAAGGCATGAGCCTGGTGAAGTAATTGAGTATGATGCAAGAAAAAGAAATGCACTCCTGTTGGGAAATGAATTTGAAGGCTTTGATTTTTAGTTAGTTGGAAGGTGTTATTTTGAGTGAATTGGGCAATCGTTTAAAAGAAGCAAGATTAGCAAAAGGATTAAGTTTAGAAGAATTGCAGGAAATGACGAAAATTCAAAAACGTTATTTAGTGGGCATTGAAGAAGGAAATCATAGCATGATGCCGGGGAAATTTTATGCTCGTGCTTTTATTAAGCAATATGCAGAAGCTGTCGACTTGGCCCCAGAGGAATTATTTGAGGAGTTTAAAGAAGAAGTTCCTTCTACTATAAATGATGAAATACCAGAACAGCTGTCAAGAGTAACATCGAGAAAAACAATGGCTATTGGAAGTTCAAAAGTTTTTGATATACTTCCGACCATTTTTATTATCCTTTTAGTGATTGGCATATTTTTTCTTGTATGGTATTTTGTCTTTGCAAAAGGGAACGATTCAGATACTGCACCAAAACCGAATAAAAGCAGTGAAGCTAATTACCAAGAATCAGAAAAATTAAAAGAGAATAAAGAAAAAGAGGACAAAGCAGATAAGAATAATACAGAGGAAAATAACAGCAAGAATGAAGAGCAAGCTAAAGAAGAAGAGGAAGCACCAAAACAAGAGGTATCCGTTGTAAAAACAGCAGGACGAACTACCGAATATGAATTGAAAAATACAGACAAGTTTGAGTTGAAAGTTGTATCTACCGGAGAAACATGGATAAATATAAAAAATGGGAAAGGTTATTCCTTCTTTCAAGGAATCTTGAAAAAAGGAGAAACGGAATCCAAATCTGTTGACTTCTCTAAAGAAACAGAAGCAGTTATTGTGATCGGAAATTCCGCTCAAACGGAAATTTACGTCAATGATGAAAAAGTAGATTTTGCGGTATCTCCTGCAACATCTGTTCGTCAGGATATTACCATTCGCAACAATAAGTAGGAAGAATTAGTCATTCGTTCGATTGTTCAGGTTAAGAATAGATAAAAGTTTTCGCTGTCTTTACATAATGGGTGAATTGTGCTTGGGAGAAAGAGGCGCAGTTACGGAAGCCCCCATGTTGCGTTGGATCAGCGAAGAAATATGTGTCTATCTTATTTCACTGTCATCGTATAAATGGCTATTTTTCGCTTTTTCCTATTGTTTTAGGGTATAATACTAATGTTTTAAAAATTTATTTAGTGATGAAGACGACTGTGCGTTCATTAAATCGGAGGAAAGATAATGAATTTACCAAACAAAATTACCATTTCGCGCATTTTTTTAATCCCAGTTTTTTTAGTGATTATGCTAGTTGAATTTCCTTGGGGAAATATGACGCTTTTAGGTGTTACACTGCCTGTTGCTCATTTTATCGGCGCTCTCATTTTTATTATTGCTTCTACTACAGATTGGATCGATGGATATTATGCTAGAAAATATAACTTAGTAACGAATTTAGGGAAGTTTTTAGACCCTCTCGCAGATAAATTATTAGTTTCTGCAGCCCTGATTGTACTTGTAGATTCTCAATTAGCACCGGCTTGGATTACGATTGTTATTATCAGCAGAGAATTTGCTGTAACCGGTTTGCGTCTTGTATTAGCAGGCGGTGGAGAAGTCGTGGCAGCAAACATGCTTGGTAAGATAAAAACCTGGGCTCAAATCGTTGCTATATCGGTATTGCTTTTGCATAATATGATTTTTGAACTTGGCTCCATTCCCTTTGCAGATATAGCATTATGGATTGCTTTAATTTTTACGGTTTGGTCTGGGTGGGATTATTTCGCAAAAAATAAACAAGCGTTTGTTTCTTCTAAATAATCTTTGCAAAAATATTCTATTTTATCCCACTCTTAACGGGCAGTAAGACCCCCACCTCGGAGATGCTGAGGAATCGAAGAAGCTAGGTAGGGATAACTGCCCGTAAAGGTCCGATAAGAGGTACACAAACTAAGGTCGCCACTTCCTGTGGACCGCAAGCTTTCCATCAGTGGGGGATGAAGAAAACCCCTACTGATGGAAAGGTTCACTTTATGGAATGATTACAACATGATATATTCTTTCGTTGAACGGTGATGCTTATGTCCCGTTCTTCTTATTATAGGAGTTCATACATATATTAGGTGGTATAAAATAAGAAACTGCTTTTTAAGAATTAGTTGCATAGTGCTTTAGAAAAGGAAGGGGAAACAAGATGAATGCAGAGATAATTGCGGTTGGATCAGAGTTGCTGCTTGGACAAATTGCCAATACAAATGCCCAATTTTTATCAAAAAATTTAGCAGAATTAGGTGTAAATGTTTTTTATCATACCGTCGTGGGCGACAACCCCCACCGATTAAAAGAAGCAATGAAAATAGCGGAAGAACGTTCCGATTTGCTGATTTTCACAGGAGGACTTGGACCAACTAAAGATGATTTAACAAAAGAAACAATTGCAAATCATTTAGGAAAAGAGCTGGTTTTTGATCAAAAAGCACTTTTTTCCATTCAACAATATTTCGAGCGTACCAATAGAGATATGACAGAAAATAATAAAAAGCAGGCACTTGTACTGGAGGGGAGCCAGGTTTTAGCGAATGACCACGGCATGGCACCAGGAATGTTTTTATCGCGAAATAAAAATCATTATATGCTCCTTCCTGGACCACCAAAAGAAATGCAGCCGATGTTTTTGCTATATGGGCATCCTGCCCTGCAGGCTAAACTGACAAATAAAGAAGTCATTCTTTCTCGTGTGCTTCGTTTTTTTGGGATTGGCGAATCTTTGCTGGAAACGAAAATAGAGGATTTAATTGATGAGCAGACAAACCCTACGATTGCTCCTTTAGCAGGGGACGGAGAAGTAACACTTCGAATTACTTGCAAACATCATTCCCTGACTGCTGCAGAAACATTGATTAAAGAAACAGAAAAAAAAATATTCGAACGGGTCGGCACATACTTTTACGGGTATGATGATACAACACTTGTAAAAGAGCTGACAAAAAAACTGCAGGAAAAAGGGTTGACCATCGCAGCGGCAGAAAGCTTGACGGGAGGCATGTTTCAGCAAGAGATCACCTCGATTACAGGAGCGGGGAAAATATTTCATGGAGGAATAGTGTGTTATACAAACGATGTAAAACAACATATTCTCCATGTAAAAGAAAGCACGATCAATCAAGATGGAGTGGTAAGCGAAAAATGCGCTAAAGAGCTTGCTGAAAATGTTGCTAAACTATTAAACTCAAGTATTGGAATAAGCTTTACAGGTGTTGCTGGCCCAGAAGAGCTTGAAGGCAAGCCTGTTGGAACCGTTCATATAGGAATCGCGAGAGAAGGAAAGCCGACAGAAGTGGAAACGCTTTTGCTTGCTGGCTCAAGAGAAGCAAATAGAAAAAGAACAGTAAACTATGGACACTACTTTTTATTAAAAGCGTTAGAAGAATAATAGGAGTTAGTGCCCGCAGGCAGTTATATCGGAAAGCTATAGCTGGCTTCCTTGTTTAATAGATAAAAAAACGAATGAATGTTCTGCTTTTCGCTCGACAAACGATAACAAAAAGAGTATATTTAATATATATTCTTGAACAACAAATGAATCTACTTCATTTCCATAAATGATTCATTTTCATATAAAAGGAGGAGAAAGTTTTTGAGCGATCGTCAAGCTGCGTTAGAAATGGCGTTAAAACAAATTGAAAAACAATTCGGTAAAGGTAGTATTATGAAACTGGGAGAACAAACAGATAGAATAGTATCCACAGTTCCTAGTGGCTCATTAGCATTGGACGCAGCGCTTGGTGTAGGCGGATATCCAAGAGGCCGCATTATTGAAATCTATGGTCCTGAAAGTTCTGGTAAAACAACCGTTGCCTTGCATGCTATTGCAGAAGTTCAAGCAACGGGAGGACAAGCAGCATTTATTGATGCAGAGCACGCATTAGATCCGGTATATGCACAAAAATTAGGTGTTAATATAGATGAATTGCTTCTTTCCCAGCCAGATACAGGGGAACAGGCTCTTGAAATTGCGGAAGCGCTAGTTAGAAGTGGTGCAGTAGATATTCTTGTTATTGACTCGGTTGCAGCGCTTGTGCCAAAAGCAGAAATTGAAGGAGAAATGGGAGATTCTCATGTTGGTTTGCAAGCACGTTTAATGTCCCAAGCCCTTCGCAAACTTTCCGGTGCTATTAATAAGTCTAAAACAATTGCTATATTTATTAACCAAATTCGCGAAAAAGTTGGAGTTATGTTCGGTAACCCTGAAACTACACCAGGAGGACGTGCTCTAAAATTCTACTCAACTGTTCGTTTAGAAGTTCGCCGTGCAGAAACATTAAAGCAAGGAACAGATATGGTAGGAAATAAAACAAAAATTAAAATCGTAAAAAATAAAGTAGCCCCGCCATTTAGAGTAGCTGAAGTAGATATTATGTACGGAGAAGGCATCTCTAAAGAAGGGGAAACAATTGATCTTGGCTCTGAATTAGACATCGTACAAAAGAGTGGTTCATGGTATTCTTATAATGATGAAAGATTAGGGCAGGGAAGAGAAAATGCAAAACAATTCTTAAAAGAAAATCCGGAAGTGAGAAATGAGATTTCCCGAAAAATTCGCGATCACTATGGATTAGATAAAGAAGTCGTTTTTAAAAATGCTGATGACGAGCAAGAATCACTTGAGTTAATTGATTAATTGCTTGTGAAAGAGGGGATTCTCCTCTCTTTTTTTATTTGTTAAAAACAGTTGAATATAGGAAAAAAATGAAAAAAACAGAATGGAAACAAAGATAAAGTGAACCTTTCATCAGTGGGGATTTTCTTCCTCCCCCACTGATGGAAAGCTTGCAGTTCACAGGATGTGGATCACACAAACGTTGCCACAGGAAAGTGGCTACCTTCGTTTGTGTAGCTCCCTCCGACCTTTACACTAGCTTCCTCGATCTCTCAGCATCTTGAGCTTGGGGTCTTACTGCCTGTTAAGAGTGGGATAAATATGTTTATTAGTACACATAGAGGAAAATAGAGGCAAACGACCTAATGCAAGCTCTTGACAATGAATTGGCACAACTATACAATTATATTGTATATTTTACATTTTTATGAGTATGAAAAACCTAGAAACCATTTGCGGCTATGTAGAACTTTCATTTTTAAAAAGAATACTTGAGCCAATACTTTTAAAATCGTAACAAACACAAGTTCATAGCAAGAGGAGGTGAAAATGATGGACCCAATAATAATCCTCATCTCCATTTTGCTTGGCCTAATCGTAATTGCCGTTGTTGGCTTTGTTGTATATTTTATTCGTAAATCCAATGCAAACGCAAAAATTAATAGTGCGACAATTACTGCTGAACAGATTGTTGACAATGCAAATCGTGAAGCAGAAGCATTGAAAAAAGAAGCTTTGCTGGAAGCAAAGGATGAGATTCACAAGCTTCGAAGTGAAGCAGAACTAGAAGTTCGTGATCGAAGAAATGAACTACAAAAACAAGAAAATCGTTTATTGCAAAAAGAAGAGAACCTTGATCGTAAAGGAGAAACGTTAGATAAACGTGAAACAATTTTAGAAAAGAGGGACGATTCTCTTAATAAAAGACAACAGCATATGGAAGAGATGGAAAGCAAAGTGGACGAGATGGTTCGTAAGCAGCAGACTGAACTAGAACGCATTTCCGGCTTAACTAGAGAAGAGGCTAAGTCCATCATTTTAGAGCGAACAGAGCAGGAAGTTGCTCATGATATCGCGGTAATGATTAAGGAAAGTGACACTAGAGCTAAAGAAGAAGCAGACAAAAAGGCAAAGGAAATTTTGTCGCTTGCTATCCAACGATGTGCGGCTGATCATGTAGCAGAAACAACTGTTTCTGTTGTAAACTTGCCTAATGATGAGATGAAAGGTCGAATCATTGGAAGGGAAGGCCGTAATATTCGTACCCTTGAAACATTAACTGGAATTGACCTAATTATCGATGATACACCAGAAGCGGTTATTCTGTCAGGATTTGATCCGATCAGAAGAGAAACTGCCAGACTGGCATTAGATAAACTTGTCCAAGATGGAAGAATCCATCCTGCAAGAATCGAGGAAATGGTCGATAAAGCACGACGAGAAGTAGATGAGCATATTCGAGAAATCGGCGAACAAACTACTTTCGAAGTGGGTGTACATGCACTTCATCCAGATTTAATTAAAATTCTTGGGCGTTTGAAATTCCGAACAAGTTATGGACAAAATGTTCTGAAGCACAGTATGGAAGTAGCACAATTGTCCGGAATTCTAGCTGCAGAGCTAGGCGAAGACGAAACACTCGCACGGAGAGCTGGTTTGCTTCATGATATTGGAAAAGCAATTGACCATGAAGTAGAAGGAAGCCATGTGGAAATCGGTGTAGAGCTTGCTAGTAAATATAAGGAACATCCTGTAGTTATTAATAGCATTGCTTCCCATCACGGTGATACGGAACCAACTTCTATCATAGCTGTTCTTGTGGCAGCAGCAGATGCACTTTCTGCTGCAAGACCTGGCGCACGAAGAGAAACACTGGAAAATTATATTCGTCGTCTTGAAAAGTTAGAGGAGATTTCCGAATCTTATGATGGTGTAGAAAAATCATTTGCTATCCAAGCAGGCCGTGAGATAAGAATAATGGTAAAACCAGATCTTATAGATGATTTGGAATCTCATCGATTAGCAAGAGATATACGCAAAAAAATCGAAGAAGAGCTAGATTATCCAGGTCATATAAAAGTGACGGTTATTCGGGAAACAAGAGCTGTTGAATACGCAAAATAAAACGGTGCATTTGCACCGTTTTTATTTTGCATAGGAGATACTTCATTTAGCTCCTACATAACAAGCCAATCAATTGATAAAGTAAACTTCCATCAGTGGGGGTTTTTCCTCATCCCTACTGATGGTTAGTTGAACTTATCGGACCTTTACGGGCAAGTTTCAACACCTAGCTTCCTCGATTTCTCGGCATCCCCGAGGCGGGGGTCTTACTGCCCGTTAAGAGTGGGATAAAATTCTAGTGTGGTTGAATAGGCTGCTGATTTTCACTCTTCGTTTAGCCATATGTTAAACTAATAGTAATTCATGTTAAGAATAGAAAGGAAAAAGGTATGCATATTTTATTTATAGGTGATGTGGTCGGTTCAATGGGAAGAGATATGATCAAAGAATACGTACCTAAGCTAAAGGAAAAGTATCGTCCTCAAGTAACCATTATTAATGGAGAAAATGCTGCTGGCGGCAAGGGGATAACAGAAAAAATTTATCGTGGTTTTTTAGAAGTGGGAGCACAAGCAGTAACATTAGGAAACCACACATGGGATAATCGAGAAATATTTGAATTTATAGACACTGCGAAGTACTTAGTTAGACCTGCTAATTTTTCAAAAAACAATCCAGGAAAAGGCATGGTATTTGTAAAGATTAATGACATAGAGGTTGCAATTATCAATCTGCAAGGAAGAACATTTATGAATCCAAGTGATGATCCTTTTATAAAAGCAGATGAATTGGTGGCTGAAGCGAAAAAAAGAACGGATATAATCTTCGTTGATTTTCATGGAGAAGCAACGAGTGAAAAGCAGGCAATAGGCTGGTATTTAGACGGAAAAGTCACAGCTGTAGTTGGAACTCATACACATGTACAAACCGCAGATAATCGCATTCTTCCGCAAGGAACGGCATTTATGTCGGATGTGGGCATGACAGGACCATACGATGGCATATTGGGAATGGAAAGAGAAGCAGTATTGCATCGTTTCTTAACCAACCTACCGACAAGATTTGAACCGCCGAAAACAGGAAGATCCCAATTGAGTGCCTGTATAATTGAAGTAGATAAAAAAACAGGAAAAGCAAAAAAAATCGATCGTATTCTTATCAATGACGATCATCCGTTTTACTCCTAAACAAGCTGTATGACTCCTATCCATTCGTGGATAGGAGTTTTTTTGCTGGAATTCCTATTTTGCCTTTCTTTACAGCGGGAGTCAGCAACGATTCGATAACATTTGGCAAAGAGCAAACCAGACGAAAGGCGCAGAGTGTGTAAAATCTCATTATACTATTGGTGGCAAGCATCCATTAAAAAACTTCTATAAGCGGGTTTTTTGAATTTTTTATGTCCAAGCTGGAATATGTGATTTAAAAGTGGAATATAGTAACAATGGAATGATATATATTCCTGATATGTTCTCACACCTTGTGAGTCATGCGGGGGGGTTAAACAAGGAGGAGCTAGAAATGGAGATATTAAAGGTTTCAGCAAAGTCTAGTCCCAATTCTGTAGCTGGTGCGCTTGCTGGTGTTCTGCGAGAAAGAGGTGGGGCAGAAATCCAAGCTATTGGTGCAGGTGCATTAAATCAAGCGGTTAAAGCAGTAGCTATAGCAAGAGGATTTGTAGCACCTAGCGGCGTGGATTTAATCTGTATCCCGGCCTTCACCGATATTGTTATTGACGGCGAAGAACGAACAGCCATTAAGCTCATTGTGGAGCCTAGATAAAATCAATAGCAAGAAGAAAGAATTAATCATTAACTAGTAACCTATCATTCTCTCAACAAATTGGTTTCTTTTCTTTCAACATAGTTAGAAAAAAATGAAGGAAAAAGATCATGCAAAAAAATAAGAGGGCGAACCTGGAAGCATCTGCTGTCAGGTTCTTTTTTTGAAGCGTAAACTATAATGAAAAAGATATTTAAAATAGGGGTTGGTTATTCTGTATTTTTTTGATGCACACTGTGATGTATTGTACAAAATGTTTTTAGACCCAACTATTGATTTTTATCATAGTGACAAATTGCAAGTGACGTTAAAAGGATTGGAACAAAGCGGGGCAAAAATCCAATCCTTTGCTATTTATATTCCGGAAACGGTTCATCCGGATATGCGGTTCCACGCCTCTTTAAAAATGGTGGACATTTTCTACGAAAAAATTTTAAAGCCATATCCTCATCTGAAGCTTGTGCAGTCACAAAAGGATGCTGCTCGTTTACAAGCGAATGAAATAGGTGCGATATTGACATTAGAAGGCTGTGAAGCAATTGGAAGTGATATGGTAAAATTAAAAACTTTATTGCGATTAGGTGTAACATCAGTTGGCCTTACATGGAATAATGCCAATGCAGTCGCAGATGGTGCATTAGAGCCAAGAGGAGCTGGTTTATCCTTATTTGGAAGAGAAGTGGTGGATCAATTAAACAAGCATCATTGCTTGTGTGATGTCTCTCATCTTTCAGAACAAGGATTTTGGGATGTAATCGAACTTGCAAGCTTGCCATATGCATCCCATTCAAATGCCTATACACTTTGCCCTCATCCTCGGAATTTGCGGGATGACCAAATCAAAGCATTAATAGAAATTAATCGTGTAATTGGCATTACCTTTGTCCCGGAATTCTTAAGTGGCACCACTTCTGCAAGCATTACGGATATAGTAAGGCATTTGGATTATATTTGTGCACTAGGCGGAGAGAATCATGTAGGGTTTGGATCAGATTTTGATGGAACAACACACAGCGTAAAGGATCTGCAATCTATCAATCATTATCCCCATTTAATCGATGAATTAACAAAATACTATAGTTCCAGTCAAGTAGAAAAATTTCTCTATAAAAATTTGATAAAAAGATATGCTGCTAGATAAAATACATAGAAACAGACCTTCCAAATGTAGCTATTGTTTTCAAAACCACAAAGGCTTATACTAATATAATGTAAAAGTGTCAAAGGATCGTTTTCCCTGTAAAAGTTCCTTTAAGAACAACGGTGGTAAAACTGCATCCTGCAGGAACACAATCATCTTGAGCGGGGAAAAACCCTTGCTGCTCAAGTTAATTGCACCTTATTAGAAAAGAATGCTTATAGATGATAACAACTCATCGATAAGAGAGGAGTAGTAAAAATGAATGAAAAACAACGATTAGAAAGCCAACAAGTAGATACAGCTAATTCTTCGGACAAAAAATCCGTCAAGGATTACAGCAAATATTTCGAATCAGTGTATACACCACCTTCTTTAAAAGAAGCGAAAAAAAGAGGAAAAGAAGAAATCCGCTACGATAAAGATTTCTCTATTTCCGACCAATTCCGTGGTATGGGAGAAGGACGCAAATTTTATATTCGCACATTTGGCTGTCAAATGAATGAACATGACACAGAAGTAATGGCTGGGATTTTTCTGGCGCTTGGTTATGAACCAACAGACAGTGTAAATGATGCAAATGTTATTTTATTAAATACATGTGCCATTCGTGAAAATGCGGAAAACAAAGTATTTGGTGAATTAGGCCATTTAAAGCATTTAAAAACAGAAAGACCAGACTTATTAATTGGCGTGTGCGGATGTATGTCCCAGGAAGAATCAGTAGTTAATAAAATATTAAAAACCTATAATCAAGTAGACATGATTTTTGGGACTCATAATATCCATCGTCTGCCAAATATTTTACAAGAAGCATATTTGTCAAAAGAAATGGTAGTGGAAGTATGGTCTAAAGAAGGGGACGTTATCGAAAACCTTCCAAAGGTCCGCAATGGGAAAATTAAAGCATGGGTTAATATTATGTATGGATGCGACAAATTCTGTACGTATTGCATCGTGCCATTTACACGCGGAAAAGAACGAAGCAGGCGCCCGGAGGATATTATTCAAGAAGTGCGTCAGTTAGCTGCACAAGGCTATAAAGAAATCACTTTGCTTGGACAAAATGTAAATGCATATGGAAAAGACTTTACAGATATTAATTTCCGTTTAGGTGATTTAATGGAAGAAATGCGTAAAATTGATATTCCACGTGTTCGTTTTACTACAAGCCATCCTCGTGACTTTGATGATCATTTAATTGAAGTGCTTGGTAAAGGCGGTAATTTAGTGGAGCATATTCATTTGCCGGTTCAATCAGGTTCAACGGATGTGTTGAAAATAATGGCTCGCAAATATACAAGAGAACAATATTTAGAGTTGGTTCAGAAAATGAAGGCGGCCATTCCCAATTTAACGTTAACAACAGATATTATTGTTGGTTATCCGAATGAAACTGACGAACAGTTTGAAGAAACATTATCTCTTTATAAAGAAGTCGGATTTGAAGCTGCTTATACGTTTATTTATTCACCACGTGAAGGAACTCCAGCAGCAAAAATGAAGGATAATGTGCCAATGGAAGTGAAAAAAGAGCGCCTGCAGCGTTTAAATGCCCTTGTGAATGATATGTCGGCAAAAGCAATGAAAGGATATCAGAATCAAATATTAGAAGTATTGGTTGAAGGGGAAAGCAAAAACAACCCAGATGTTCTTGCAGGTTATACACGGAAAAATAAATTAGTCAACTTTGTAGGACCAAAATCCGCAATTGGCAAATTAGTGTCTGTAAAAATTACGGATGCAAAAACATGGTCGTTAAACGGAGAAATGATTGAGGTATTAGAAGCTGTTGAGGCTAACTAATGGCTAAACATACACGTGAAGAAATTATTCAGCGTACAGAACGGCTAGCCAATATGATGCGTGAAACAGAAGAGGTGGATTTTTACAAAAGAGCGGAGCAGCAAATCAATAAAAATACAAAAGTGAATGACAAAATTGCGCAAATTAAAAAACTGCAGAAGCAAGCGGTTAATTTGCAGCATTATGGAAAATTCTCCGCATTAAAAGAAACAGAAGCTAAGATTGATGCTCTTCAAAAAGAAATAGATGAATTGCCAATTGTCAACGAATTTAAACAATCACAGGCGGAAGTAAATGAGATGCTGCAAATGGTGACCAAAACGATTACCAATTCCGTTGTAAATAAATTGGATTCAAGTAACGAGGAAAAATAAAATGCTATAAATTGAACCTAACCATCCGTGGGGGTTTTCTTCATCCCCCACGGATGGTTAGTTGAACTTATCGGACCTTAACGGGCAGTTATCCCCCACGGATGGTTAGTTGAACTTATCGGACCTTAACGGGCAGTTATCCCCCACCTAACTTCCTCGATTTCTCAGCATCCCCGAGGTGGGGGTCTTACTGCCCGTTAAGAGTGGGATAAAAAGTCCTAAAGCGTAGAAGTAAGCAGACTGGCATCCAAGTTTCTCCATGCCTGCTATCGCCTCGCTTTTAGGACTTTTTTATTTTAAAGTATAGACAAAGAAATAAGCTTAATGAAATAAAGACACTACCCAATTCCTCTTTTATTTTGACTGTTTTCTAAAGCTTGTTGCTTTTTGATTAGGATGAAAAACCTTTAGAAAGTCCTGAGTGCCTGAATACACGTAGACTCCTGCTTAGAAAAGCCAGACAGACGAGACCTTGCAAATCAGAGTAAAGCGACGAAGCAGCTCGGCACTCGCTAAGCACAAAAGCGAAGTGTATTCAGGCTGCGGGTTGGATAGCTGCAATCTATACGAAAGAGCCTTTATTTTTTATTAAGAATATTAACAGCCTGCAAAAAAGCCATCCGATATTCCTTTTGTTCTTTCATCGCTGTTTGTAATGTATCAAGCAATGATTTATTTAACAGTCTTGTTTCTTTGTCTTTTTGGTCTCCGTTATTAATGGTTTGAAGAAGGAATGTGTATACAAGGAATAAGGTAGAATAATTATCCACATAGGTTAAACTAACAGCACTTCCCCCATTTCCACCCTCTGCATGTGTGTTGACAGACGGAATGCCTGATTCTAAAATTTTGTCAATAAGCTCTTCAGGAACTCCCAGGCTTTTTAACTTTTCTTTTGTCAATCCGATATTTTTTTCTTCTTTCATTGTTTCACTCCTCTCTATGTATATATATAAACAAAAGAGGGCAATCAGACCCTCTGTTGATTAAAAATCTACAGAAGGAGTGTTGCCCATTAAGGAGTACTTTATTTTTTGTTTGATAAAGTGCTATTAACCTTTATTCACCATTTCAGGGCTGTTCTCATTGTAAGAAACTGCAGTAGCATCTCCAGCTTGGTTAGCATTCACAAGGATACCACCAACAAAGAAGTTTAATAAGTTTACGCCTACAGCAGCACCACCAGCAGCAGCTGCTGCAGTAAATTGGTTAGCAAGGTTACCGTTCCCTTGAGTAGCATTTGTAAACGCACGTAATTCTGTGCTGCTTCCTTCTACATCAGAAGGGCTATTGCCGCAATTAGAAGTGTTACCAGATAACATTTGACTTCACCTCCTTTCAAAATGAATGTTGTACTGGATTTATTTTTTGATAAAATTTGAAATATCTAGAGAAAAAAGAGGTTTACCATTCACATTTACTTGGAAATTGCCATCATCTGTTGAAGCATCAACGACAGGCAGCTTTTCTCTTAGTTCGTTTAACTTCTCTTGATTAAGCAGGTCTTTAATGGAATCAACGCTTAGGTTATTTGGAAGAACTTTATCTTTAATTGCATTTATGCTTTTGCTTGTTACATTGCTAGTAGCATTTTTCCCTAATTTTTGTAATAGTCCGCCCATTTCTGACGACATTTTAGAAAGAAATTCTTGTGCTTGCTCTACTGCTTCTTCACCTGAAACCTCTTTGCCATTTACATTAAATTTAAAATCTAATTGATCTTTTATATTAAACTTGCTTGCCAACTCCCTCACCCCCTTACCGTATAGTACAGTATATAGAACCAAGACCAAGCTGTATCCGCTAATGTATTGATACAAACGCATATTTTTTTGATTTCTTCCTCGTTTTTGTTTATTTTCTAGACTTTATGTAAAGAAAATGGGGAGGGAAATAGTGCTGCTTTGATACACATTTATTCTCCCTGTTTTATTTCGATGGAAAAACAAGATTTTCATGACAGTGGTCTAGAAAATACCCTTTATACCGGAACATTTGCCTGTGCTTTTCATACAATAATGTAGGCTAATGAATTATTACATGCATCAAAAAATTATCGCACACTAGTCGTCTATCACGCATAGGATGAAATGAAAATGAATGAGGAGGTTTCGCTCGAAAATGGGAGAATATAGAGAGATTATTACCAAAGCAGTCGTTGCGAAAGGACGTAAATTTACAAAGTCTCACCATACGATCTGCCCAGATCACAGCCCTTCAAGCATATTAGGGTGCTGGATAATTAACCATACGTATGAAGCGGAAAAGGTTGGCAAAAAAGTAGAAATAAGCGGTTACTACGATATCAATGTTTGGTATTCATATGCTGATAATACACGTACAGAAGTAGTAACAGAACGTGTTGAATACACGGATGTTGTGAAATTAAAATATCGTGATCCAGATAGTTTAGAAGATCATGATGTGATTGCCCGCGTTGTTCAACAGCCAAATTGCATCGAAGCAGTAATTTCTCCAAATGGCAATAAAATTATTGTTCATGTAGAAAGAGAATTTATTGTAGAAGTAATTGGGGAAACAACGATTTGCGTAGAAGTTCACGCAGACAAACATGCAAGTGATGACGATGATGATTGGTCTGACGAAGTAGAAGATGAAGAATTTGAAGATCTAAATCCTGACTTTATTGTTGGAGGAGAAGAAGAATAAGAACTAGGAGCAGTTTTCCTAGTTCTTTTTTTAGCAATAATTTATTTGTTAAAAACTGTCGATATAGTGGTAAATAATTAACGTTCACAGGCAATGCCGTCTTTGTCACGGTCGCTTTTTTTATTTGAGTTATATAGGTCTTTTGATACGTACGGTTTATATTTTGTTTTCCCGCCCTTGTTTTTGACAGAGGATGATTTGGCGACCCCGCCTTTGTAATCTTTATTCAGCTCTTTACAATTGCTGTATTCTTTTATTTTTGATTTCGCTTCTGCATTTCCCGTACTAATGAAAGATAAAGTAACAATAATGCATACAGAAGCAAATAAGGAGATTAGTTGTTTCATATTTTTCCTTCTTTTCCTTAAATTTACTCTTACAGCTGTCTATTATAGTATAAATGATCTAATTAGACTAGGTTATTTTTCTAGTTATGTGATTTTTAGCATGTTGCAAGAAGCTGAACCTGATAGATAAAATGCTTTTATGTTATAATAGAAAAATAGAATTTTGCCCTGAGAGAGTGCAAGTGCATGGAGGAATTTATGTCAACGTATACGCCGATGATACAACAATACTTACGAGTAAAGGCAGATTATCAGGATGCCTTTTTATTTTTTCGTTTAGGAGATTTTTACGAAATGTTTTTCGAGGATGCGGTTAAAGCTTCTCAAGAATTAGAAATCACTTTAACAAGCAGAGACGGAGGAGGAAAGGAAAGAATCCCAATGTGCGGGGTGCCGCATCATTCTGCTCCCAATTATATTGAACAGCTTGTTGATCGAGGATACAAGGTGGCTATTTGTGAACAAACGGAAGATCCGAAGCAAGCCAAAGGGGTTGTTAGGAGAGAGGTAGTTCAGCTAATTACACCAGGAACGATGATGGAAGGAAGAAATCTTTCTGATAAGGAGAATAACTATATTGCAACAATATCAGAATTTGATGGAGATATATTTGGGTTTGCCTACAGCGACCTTTCAACTGGGGAATGCAAGGCAACTCGTTTAGCAGGTTTTGATGCATGTTTAAATGAGCTGTCTCTTTCCGGAGCAAAAGAAGTTATTGTAGGCAGTGGTTTTTCTGAAGCGAAGCAAAAACGTCTGAAAGAACGTGCTGTCTTAACGATTTCCTATGAAAATGAAACAGAAGATAAAGATGCCCATCATACGCTGTTGGCAGAAGTAGTGGAAACTGCAATGCGAAAAACAGCGTCTCGTTTGTTCCATTATTTATATCGAACACAAAAAAGAAGCCTTGACCATCTTCAGCCGGTATCTGTTTATGTGATTGATCAATTTATGAAAATTGACTATTTTTCAAAGCGAAATTTAGAATTAACGGAAACCATTCGTTCGAAAGGAAAAAAAGGTTCTCTTATGTGGCTGCTGGATGAAACAAAAACAGCAATGGGCGGACGATTATTGAAACAATGGATAGACCGTCCTTTATTAAATAAGGCAGAAATTGTCCTTCGGCAGCAGCTGGTAGAAACGATGATCAGCCATTATTTTGAACGGATGGATTTAAGAGAAAAATTAAAAGAAGTGTATGATTTGGAACGGCTTGCAGGAAGGGTTGCATTCGGAAATGTAAATGCAAGAGATTTGGTGCAGCTGAAACGGTCCTTGCAGCAAGTCCCGCTGATTCAGGAGCTGGTAGCTTCTTTTAAATCAGAAGAAGCACAAAAACTTGCGGAAGAATTGGATGCATGCGAAGAAGTAACCAATCTATTAGAACGTTCTATTGTGGAAAATCCTCCATTATCGATAAAAGAAGGCAATATCATTTTAGATGGATATAATGAAGAACTGGATAAATATAAAGATGCAAGTCGAAATGGAAAAACATGGATTGCTCAATTGGAAAAACTAGAGCGGGAAAAAACGGGCATTAAATCATTAAAGATAGGCTATAATCGAGTATTTGGCTATTATATAGAAGTAACAAGAGCAAATGTTCATTTATTGGCAGAAGGCCAATATGAAAGAAAACAAACATTGGCAAATGCTGAACGGTATATTACTCCCGAATTGAAAGAGAAAGAGAGCTTAATTTTAGAAGCGGAAGAAAAAATCGTTGGGCTTGAATACGATCTATTTACGGTAATCCGAGAAACGGTAAAAGACTATATTCCGAGATTGCAAGCTTTAGCGAAAAAAGTAAGTGAACTAGATGTTCTGCAATGCTTTGCCACTGTGAGTGAAGAGCGCCGCTATGTAAAGCCAAGCTTTTCGACTGAACGTGTATTATCCATAAAAAACGGGCGCCATCCAGTTGTGGAAAAAGTAATGGATTCGCAAAGCTATGTGCCGAACGATTGTGATATGCATCAAGAAAGAGAGGTGCTGTTAATTACAGGTCCGAATATGTCCGGGAAAAGTACATATATGAGACAAGTAGCATTAACAAGCATTATGGCGCAGATTGGCTGTTTTGTTCCTGCAGAAAGTGCAGTGCTGCCATTATTTGACCAAGTATTTACAAGAATTGGTGCAGCAGATGATTTAATATCAGGGCAAAGTACCTTTATGGTTGAAATGCTGGAGGCAAAAAATGCGCTCTTGCATGCAACGAAAAACAGTTTAATTTTATTTGATGAAATTGGCCGTGGGACAAGCACGTATGATGGAATGGCATTGGCTCAGGCAATTATTGAACATATTCATCATATGGTTGGGGCAAAAACATTGTTCTCGACTCATTACCATGAGCTGACTGTTTTAGAAAATGAACTAGCTGCATTAAGAAATGTTCATGTCAGCGCAATGGAGCAGAATGGAAAAGTAGTTTTTCTTCATAAAATAAAAGAGGGTGCAGCAGATAAAAGCTATGGTATCCATGTTGCCCAACTAGCAGAATTGCCAGCGCAGCTTATTGACCGAGCTCAAACTTTATTAGATGCTTTTGAACAAAAAGATTTAGAACCGGCTGTAGCTGTACAAACAGCAAAACCGGAAGCAAAGGCAGAAAATGTCAATGAAGCACAGCTTTCCTTTTTTTCAGAAAAAGAGGAAAAAAAGGCGAAATCTATCACATCAAAAGAGAAGCAGTTAATCAATAAATTAAAATCATTGGATATTTTAGAAATGACGCCAATGCAAGCATTAAATACATTGTACGAACTTCATAAAAAAATAAAACAGGATTAACAGAAAAGCGGAAGCTCCTTGCCCATCGGCGTACGTACTGGAGGGACTTTGACTGAGATAAGGCGAACCTTTCATCAGGGATGATATTCCCCTGATGGTTAGTTGAGTCGATCGGCCGTTTACGGACAGTTAGACTTTGTTAAGATGGTGACTTCCTTCTATATAATGGTTCTACTTGTAGATTAAATTACTGTCCGTTAACGGTGGATAAAGGAAACACGATGAGCGATAGCGAATCGATGTTGACTTATCGTAGGGAAAAGTTCTGAAGTACGATAGGCGCTGGCCGACTAAATACGCCACGTCCTATGGCGTCGTCGGCACTAGTACATCCTGGTACATCGGAGCTAGATGCCGGTTAGACATCGGTAAATTTATATTTTCTTATCATATAGAAAATACGGGCTGAGAGTAAACTCGCCCGTATTAGCTTTTAAAAGCATCCGCAAGTTAAAAAAAGAAGGGGATAGTTATGGCTAAAATATTTCAGCTGGACGATGCACTATCTAATAAAATTGCTGCAGGTGAAGTCGTGGAGCGTCCGGCTTCTGTTGTAAAAGAATTAGCGGAAAACAGCATTGATGCAGGCAGCACTTCGATTGAAATATTTTTAGAAGAGGCAGGACTTGCAAGCATCCGCATTATTGACAATGGAGCAGGAATAGAGGAAGAAGATGTAATAACTGCGTTTCGGCGGCATGCCACAAGCAAAATAAAAGATGAAAACGACCTATTTCGTATTCGCACTCTTGGATTTAGGGGAGAAGCATTGCCAAGTATCGCATCTGTTTCTCATATAATGATCACGACTTCAACAGGAGAAGCAGGTATATTTGTGGAATTAAAAGGCGGACAGATCATGAAGCAGGAAAAAGCAGCAGGCAGAAAAGGAACTGAAATAACAGTACAAGACTTGTTTTTTAATACACCTGCTCGTTTAAAATATATGAAATCGATTCATACGGAGCTCGGAAATATAACCGATATTGTCAATCGATTGGCCCTTTCCCATCCCGAGATTTCCTTTCGTCTCGTTCATAACGACCGTAAAATTCTTCATACAAATGGCAATGGGGATGTCAGACAAGTACTCGCTAGCATTTATGGATTAAATATTGCTAAAAAAATGATACCTATTACTGGAAACTCTTTGGATTTTAAATTATCTGGTTATATGGCGCTGCCGGAAATTACAAGAGCATCCCGAAATTATATTTCAACGTTGGTTAATGGACGTTTTATAAAAAATTATTCGCTGGTGCGCAGCATCCAAGATGGATTCCATACCTTACTGCCAATTGGAAGATTCCCAATTGTACTATTAAATGTAGAAATGGATCCCATTTTAGTTGATGTGAATGTCCATCCATCAAAGATGGAAGTGCGCTTTAGTAAAGAACAGGAACTAAATGAATTAGTTAGCGACAGCATTAAAGCAGCATTTAAGAAAAAAGAATTGATTCCATCCGGTTTTATCAAGGAAAAAGCAAAAGCAGCTAAAGATGAACAAACTTTTCTTTCCTTTGACACGGTAAAAGAACCGGAAGTACGATCTTCTTTTGGGCAAAAAGAAGAAGCTGCTATTCCATTTGCGATGAACAAAGAAGAAGCGAAGCAAGAGAATCGTATCACAGAAGAGCTGCAGCCAATGAATGAATGGCAAATAGAAAAAACAGAAGCTGCATTCCCCAAATCTGAAAAGGCAGAAGGGTTTGAAGAGGAAGAATGGGAAGAAGAGGCCATACAGGATGTAGAGAGTGGCAATCGTGTTCCCCCTCTTTACCCAATTGGACAAATGCATGGGACCTATATTTTTGCGCAAAATGAAAAAGGATTGTATATTATCGATCAGCATGCTGCCCAAGAGCGGATTAAGTATGAATTTTTCCGGGAAAAAGTCGGACAGGTGCATAAGGATCTGCAGGAATTACTAATCCCATTAACTCTGGAATATTCAGTCGATGAGTGGATGAAGATTGAAGAAAATAAGCAGGAACTAGAAAAAGTTGGCGTGTTTTTAGAACCATTTGGCGTACAAAGCTATTTAGTCCGTTCCCATCCTCAATGGTTCCCAGCAGGGGAAGAAAAAGAGACTATCGAGGAAATGATCGAGCAAGTACTTTCCATGAAAAAAATAGATATTAAAATACTGCGCGAAGAAGCAGCCATTATGATGAGCTGCAAAGGCTCCATTAAAGCAAATCGCCATCTCCGCAGCGACGAAATTCAAAGTTTGCTTGATGAATTACGCACAACATCCGATCCATTCACCTGCCCCCATGGAAGACCGATTATTGTGCATTATTCTTCTTATGAGATGGAGAAGATGTTTAAGCGCGTGATGTAGTAAGTGAAGAACCCTTGATAAATAAGGGTTCTTTTTGTTGCTTTTTCAGCTGTCCACACGTCAGACTATTATTGTGTACTATTCTTCCTATGAGTGAAGAAAATGTTTAAATGGGGGATGTAGTTTTTTTATCATATCAGCGATAAGACTCCCTCTTCAAGTAATAAAGTGAGTAGCAGGGAAGGAATCGCCTATTTAAAAAAAAAGAGGATAAAACTAGAACATTTGTTCTTGTTTTGATAAAATATTTATATTAAAATAAGGAGACTGAACAAATGCTACTACCTATTACTTAAAATTAGAAATCCCTTGTATGAACCAACAAAATCAAAAGAAAAGATATAACCGATTCCACAAAACGTTTCAGAAGCGTATAATTTGGCTATTCAATAATAAAGAAAATCCTGCATGAAAAAAATTTAATAACCAATATTTTTCGCCAGTTAGTTTGTGAAGAAGTGTTAAAAGCTTTTCCAATATATGGATAATTAATTATCTGGATAAGTAAATTAAACTTACCCATGCATATCAACACCTTTGTGATACAGGATGAAAAAAAAGATAGGTCTAGATAACTTAGGCAACTAAAAAAGGAGCAGGATGTTATGCCATTAAAAAATTATAGTGTTTTAAAAGGAAAAGTATATGATATGAACATGGGAAGATCACAAAATCCTCATTTTGAGGTTCATGTTAAAGGAGAAGAAGGAAAAGTCGACTACCGTATAGCAATTAATATTGCATCTCAAGCATATCCATCAGAAGTTTTATATTTTGTTAGCGAAGACTTTCATTCAGAGAGTATTACCTTTCTCCCTTCTTTGGAAGATGGAATTACGAAGATAACAGATGATAATCGAGAAATTGCATTGGATTATATTAGAGGTGGACTATTTGACTCTAAAAAAATGATTCCTCTACCAGCTGAATTACCTGGTATGGATAATGATTTGAACGAGAAAATTTATTTTTATATGAGCCAGGCAAAAGAAAAGGCTGCAGCGGTGTATGCTTTTGGAGAGAGATGGGGGCCAGAAAAAAATAAACCCGATAAATACTTCGGTTTTAGTCCTGGCAATGGAATACATGATATTCATATGAATCAAGGAAACGTTGGACGTTGGAAAAAAGATAATGGAATCTGGCAGGATGGAGGTATTCTAATTCACTTTGAAGACGAAAACAAATGGATAGGAATTTTCTTAGCATTCCAATCTCAATCTTGGTGTACGGATGAAAATGGCCATGCTTTAAAGCCAGTAATAGAATGTGATTACCTACATACAAATAATGATTATTAACAAACATTGTCCCTGTTCTTTTATAGAACGGGACTTTTTACTATGTCTGCATACAAAATTAGAAATATATGGGGATAAAAAGGAATGGAGCATTTTCGTTTGAAATCAGAAGATGCAGTCTAATAATGGGTGGTATTGTTTTTCACTCGAGGAATAATATACTCTGCCTGCATTATCTTGAAAATAACAAATAAAGGTATATAAAGAATAACTATACGTCTATGTCAGTCTATATTATGCTTCATTAATAATCCTGAAATAAGGAAATTGGTAAGAATATTTTTCAACATATAATCCCCTTTTTTTCTTAGTTTAACAATTAATGAAAAAATTATTCAAGCTTGAGCTAAATAAAGTTAAGTTTACAAGGAGGGAAAAAGTAAATGAGGATTGAATAAACGATCTTAGCTGCCAAATATTTTAAATATGTTTAACCAAAAACATTGATATCTTACCATTTACCATTCTGTTATATTGGTCATAAGATTAATGTTTTGCAAAGAATGCTAATTAAATTTTATCTTTTATTTAATTTTTCGAGTGCCGCAATGGCGGTTTCTGAAAAAAAAAAATCCGTGGAGGTCACTTGTATGAAAGTTAATTTACAGGACAATTTCTCTATTTCAAAAATAGTCATTGGATGTATGCGGATGAATGAATGGAATTTAAATGTTGAACAAAGGCTGGAATTTGTTGAATGGTGTTTGGATCAAGGAATTACAACATTTGATCACGCAGACATTTATGGGGGCAATCATCATAATGAAGAACTATTCGGAGAAGTTTTGCAAAAGAAACCACAGTTAAGAGAAAAAATGGAAATTATATCGAAATGTTCAATATGTGTTCCAAATGAGGAAAATCCAGCGATTAAAACAAGATACTTCAATTCAGATAGCGACTACATCATAAGTCAAGTAAATAAATCATTAGAAAAACTAAAATGTAACTATATTGATATACTCCTCCTTCATATGCACGACTTGCTAGTAAACCCGAAAGAATTAAATGATACGCTTAATCAATTAAAAGAGCAGGGAAAGGTTAAATACTTTGGATTATCTAACCACAATCCTTTAGAGTTCGATACACTGCAAAAATATGTAGATGTAAAATTAGTTACCCATCAGTTTATGCTGCATCCTTTAGGTATTGAAAATTATAAAAATGGAACTATGACCCATTGTTTAAAGGAAGGTATTCATCCGATGTTTTGGTCTCCATTAGCAGGTGGAAGAATTTTCAATCCAACAAATGCCTTTCAAGAAAACATGAAGCACGTATTAGAAGGTATCAGACAGGAACTTCAATTAGAGGAGATTGATGAAGTGATATACAAGTGGCTTTTTAAGCATTCATCAGACCCTGTTATTGTATTAGGAACGGGAAATAGAGAACGTATAAAACGTGCATTGCATTCGCTCGAAGGTGTGAAGATGACAAGGGAACAATGGTACAAAATCCAAACAGAAGCAGGATATAAATTTTGGTAAGAGAACTTGTAGAAATATCCTGCAGCTTTTAAGCAGATTATTTTAAAAAACTTTAATAGCACGTACTCACAAAACAACTCGGAATCCTTAAGCCTAGTAATAAAATGTGGCTTTTTTACTTAAATTTTCTGGCATGAAACTATCAAGAAGAAAGGTAATTATGAACTTTAGTTTAACTATCTTATCAGAAAAATGATCCTTTTTCAGAATGGCGAAATAGATTTAAACTTTTTTACATTCTATTTTTGGTATTGCTGATTTTCTAATACAATTATTTTCTCTTGTGTGGGAGTATTAGCTACTTCTTTTGTAAGTTCCACTAATTCACTGATCGTTTGAATACACTGTTTTGCTCCCATCACTAATAGTGGAACACCAATAATGTCTATTTTCAACCCCCTAGAAAAAAAACCGCCCAAGGACATAGGGAGAGGAACAGTAGGTGAAGTATTAGAAAATATAATACGCTCTTCTACTTGGAAGTGCTCAAAAAGCAATAGACCGAATTCTTTAAGTGAAGGAACCACAAGCTTATCCGATTTCCTTCCTATAGTATAAACTGAATGTCCGTCACTATCTTGTCCATGAAAAATAAGTTTTCCAAAATCTTTTTTTGTCATTTTATTAAAATAGGGAACTGCTAGTATTTCTTCTTTCGTCAATGGTGTAATTGGAGGTTTAATAATTTGTAAATGTAATGCTGCAGCTAAAGATGTTGTATGGGTGCCACCATAATCGTTATATATATAAATCATGTACTCACCTTTTTAAATGTTCTTTGTATACAGTTTGTTCAATTTGGATGAATTTATTCCCATTTTTATCTGATTAAAAAAAGGATAAAAATTTATAAAAAAATATTGAATTTTCTTATAATTCATATTATATTTTTATTATCAAGTAAATATGTTGGCAAAGGCGCCTTATGTACAGGAGTTATTTCTGTCCAAGGCGCTATTTTAGTTTTCGTAGGAGTGTGGCTAAGGAATGGAGAAAGAGGAGTATTATATGACAAGTGTAGGTATTGATATTGGAACGAGTACGACGAAGCTTATTGTCAGCCAGCTTCATGTAGCTCCTACAACGAACCCATATTCTTTGCCGCGCTACGAAATTGTAGACAGACTTTTGCAATATGTAAGTCCCATTTTTCCGACTCCTCTCTTAAACCAACAGGACATTGATTTGACGGTCATTTCAAAATGGATCAAACAGGAATATGAAGGTATAAAACTAAAGGTGAAGGATATCCAAACTGGGGCAGTTATTATCACGGGAGAGACAGCAAATAAAAATAATGCAAGACGGGTTGTACATAATTTAGCCGAACAAGCCGGGGGTTTTGTTGTAGCAATTGCTGGAGCAGATGTGGAGGGAATGCTGGCTGGGAAAGGATCGGGTGCAGAGCTGCGATCATTGAGTGTTCATGGGGTTGTAGCCAATATTGATATTGGAGGAGGAACAGCAAATGCTTCATTTTTTCAGAGGGGCAGGCTGATAGGCACCATCACGTTTCATGTTGGAGGTAGATTGATTCGATTAAATTCAAAAGGTTGTATATGGAGTATCTCGCCTGCAATAAATTTCTGGTTAAGGGAACGGGGCTATTCGCTAATAAAAGGAGAGCAGATTTCCCTCCAAAATTTAGAAGTAATCGTTTTAGCTATGTGCCGCGATATGGTTAACTGTCTCAAAGACCGTTATCTAGACGCTTTCAGTTCGTTGCTGATTGTAGGAAACAAGCCGTTAGCTCAACTGCCGGAGATTGATGAAATCATGATTTCTGGGGGGATTGGCGCCATCATGCAAAATAAATGCGAGTGCGGCAGCATCGAGAAAGTCGCAGTATATGGAGATATCGGACCTTTGTTGGCATGTACCTTGCAACGTGTATTAAAGGAAAGCCCTTTTCGCCTCATTATTCCGGATCAGACATCAAGAGCCACTGTTATTGGTTCCGGCATGCAAAGCATGGAGTTAAGTGGATCTACTGTTTTTATTAGTCCTCATGTGCTTCCACTTCGAAATCTTCCTATCGTACTTTTAGAATGGGAGGATGGAGAACGACTGGAAGCATCTAAGAAACAAGCCGACAGAACATTGGAACAAGCAAGCCGGTTTTACCATTTATCTGCATCTGCTAAAGGGCATATTCCGTTCGCAATTGCTATTAAGTGTTCGGAAATACACTCTTATGTAAAGCTTCAAAGATTAGCAAAAGCATTGGTTGAAGCGTATGAGAAGCATATTCCGAATGCCAGCGCAATTGTTGTCATTTGCGAGCATAATATAGCGAAGGCGCTTGGCCAGGCATTATACCTTAGAAGTAGACGGAGGCAGAAGATTGTTTGTATCGATCAAATTAAAGTGGAGCAAGGGGATTATATGGATATTGGAGAACCATTATCAGGCGAGGTTGTTCCTGTTATTATTAAAACGCTTGTGTTTGCCGCTGGAATGGAAAGGAGTTGAATATGGATGATCAAACAGGTTCGGGTTTTAGATCAAACTTATCAATTCGATAGTTTAAAAGAAATATTAGCAAAAGCGAATGAAGAAAAATCCGGGGATCAGCTGGCTGGTATTGCTGCCACCGACAGAAGTGAACGAATGGCGGCAAAATATGCGTTGGCTGAGCTGACGCTAGGTGATATTCGCAATAATCCGGTGCTTCCTGCTGAAGAGGACGAAGTATCTATGATGATAGAAGAGGGGGTGGATGAGCTTGTTTATGCAAAAATCCGTAATTGGAGCATTTCGGAATTTCGCGAGTTTTTGTTGAATGACAGTACAACAAATGAAGTTATCGAAACTGTTCGTACCGGATTAACAAGTGAAATGATTGCTGGAGTGACAAAACTAATGTCAAACCTCGATCTTATTACAGCTGCATCAAAAATGCAAACAGTGGTACGGTGTAATTATGAAATTGGGCAAAAGGGAGTTTTAGCATCAAGAGCACAGCCAAATCATCCATTTGATAGTATTCAAGGTATAAAAGCAGGACTATATGAAGCGCTAAGCTACGGAATTGGGGATGCTGTAATCGGCATTAATCCTGTCATTGATTCGGTGGAAAGTGTAGGGGGTATCTTGACTGCTACGAAAGAAGTGATCGACCGGTGGAATATTCCTACCCAAAACTGTGTGCTGGCACATGTAACCACCCAGATGAAAGCAATTGAGAAAGGAGCGCCAGCGGATCTGATTTTTCAAAGTTTAGCGGGAACGGCTGATGGCAATAAGGCATTTGGCATTAACAGTAGGCTGTTGGACGAGGCAGATG
The DNA here is from genome assembly GCF_052663225.1 of Niallia sp. 03133. Classification (NCBI taxonomy): domain Bacteria; kingdom Bacillati; phylum Bacillota; class Bacilli; order Caryophanales; family Bacillaceae; genus Niallia; species Niallia sp. 03133. The sequence goes on along the minus strand of NZ_JBQTCY010000002.1, from coordinate 429,521 downwards.
AATTGATCCGAATGAAAGGGACAGCGCTAGGGCCAAATCGGTGGTATTTCGAAACAGGACAAGGATCAGAGCTATCATCGGGGACGCATTCTGGAATCGATCAGTTGACATTAGAGGCTCGTTGTTATGGTCTGGCCCGTAAATATAAGCCATTTTTAGTCAATACGGTGGTTGGTTTCATTGGTCCTGAATACTTGTATGACAGTAAACAGGTAATTCGGGCGGGGTTGGAGGATCATTTTATGGGAAAGCTGCACGGTCTTCCGATGGGGGTTGATGTATGCTATACAAACCATATGAAGGCAGATCAGAACGATATGGACAATCTGGGAGTGCTTCTTGCTTCCGCAGGTGTCTCTTTTTTGATCAGTGTGCCGTTGTCAGACGATTGTATGTTGAATTATCAATCACTTAGTTTCCATGATATTGCAACCCTTCGAGAACTTCTTAAATTGCGTCCGACTCCAATGTTTGAGAGTTGGCTGGAAATGAAAGGGATTATGGAAAATGGAAAGCTTACCCGGCAAGCTGGTAACCCTCTGCTTTTTGGGTAATAAGAAGAGAAAGGAGGCACAGCATGGAAGAAAAGGAACAATTGAAGTTATTAAAGAGCTTTACACCTGCAAGGATTGGAGAAGGCCGAACAGGAACCCGACCTTTGACGGAATCGATGCTTCGCCTAAGAAGAGATCACGCCGCTGCTGTTGATGCCGTACATGGACATGTGGATAACGACTTTCTTATGAAGCTTGGATTATTTACGGTTGAAACGCTTAGTAAAAGCAGGGAGGTATATTTGCAGCGTCCCGATCTTGGCAGACGTATTTCTCCTGAGGGAGCAAAGATGATTCAAGAACGATGTATGCATAAGCCGCAAATTCAGATTGTACTTTCCAACGGTCTAAGTGCAGACGCGATTATGGCGAACGGCAACGATGTCCTTCCAGCACTTTTGGATTCTTTAGCAGTGCATGACTTGCAATCAGGTACTCCTTTTTTTGTGAAAAACGGAAGAGTTGCCTGTATGGACCATATTGGTGAATTACTTGAACCCGAAGCCCTGGTGCTTTTAATCGGGGAGCGTCCAGGATTAGCATCTCCTGGATCGATGAGTGCGTACATGTGCTATAAGCCTAGGGAAGGCATGATAGAATCTGATCGAAACGTAATCTCCAATATTCATCAGAAAGGGACGCCTCCTTTAGAAGCAGCAGCACATATTGGAGCGGTTTTGAAATGTATGATCGAACAGCAATTGAGCGGCATTCATTTACAAGTATAAACAAAGGTGAAAAAGGGAATCTGACATGCATCAAAGGAATAAAGAAGCATCGGGTGGTAGGTTATAGAATGTAAAGTCTTATTAATATAGAGTAATCTCTATGAAGCAGCAATTAAGGAGGTGGTTAAAGAGTAAAAGTGATGAAAGTCATTTAATAAGAGGAAACAGCTTTTGTAGTAAAAGTGTTAGCTGTTCTTGGCAAAAGAGGCTTCTTGAAACATCGAAAATAGAAAAGAATGAGGTGAAGTGAGTGCACGAAATCAATCATGATCAGTTTGTTTTCAGCTTTTCGGCGAAGCACAATCCGATACTACGCGTTCAAAGCGGAGATCAAGTCGTGATAAGAACACAAGATTGTTTTTCCGGACAAATTCAGAACGACGATGATTTGGTGAGTTCCATCGACTATAGCAGAATTAATCCAGTAACAGGTCCAATTTATGTCGAAGATGCTGAGCCTGGAGACATTCTAAAGGTAGAAATTCAACGCATTACTGTCGGAGAACAGGGAGTTATTACAACGCTGCCAAACATTGGAACGTTAATACATCAATCAGAAATTCGCACGAAGACGGTCCCAATAATGGAAGGAAAAACAATTGCATTAACAGATCGGATTAAATTTGCATGTTCCCCTATGATCGGAGTAATCGGTGTCGCTCCTGCCGAAGGAGAAGTAGCATGTGGCCATCCAGGAGTTCATGGGGGAAATTTGGATTCCTCGTGTATCGCAGAAGGGGCAGTTGTTTATTTACCAGTCTTTGTTACTGGAGCCTTGTTTGGATTAGGAGATTTGCATGCTTCAATGGGAGATGGAGAAATGTGCGGAACGGGTATAGAAATTGACGGAGAGGTTGAAGTCCGTTTGACATTGCTAAAACGAGGAAGTTTTTCCCTGCCAACACCAGTTGTGGAGACGAAGGATGCTTGGTATGTCATTTCAAGTGATCATGAAATACTTAAGGCAATTAGGAAGGCAAGCGAGTTTACACAACTGCTTCTATCCGAACGTTGGAGGATCGATATGACCGACGCTTATTTGTTAATGGGAGCAGTTGGCGATATTCAGTTAAGCCAATGCTGCAAGCCTTGTCCAGTAGAAACAGTAGTGCGGGTGAAAATGCAGAAACTTCCAGGCATGCCTTGTTTGTTTGGGGCATGAGCAATTTTTTTACAGAACGAATAGGAACAAAGGAAAATAGGGAAAGAAAAAGAAGTGATTAATTTTTTATTATTTACAATATTCAGAAAAATTAGTTGACTAACTATAGAATATATTATTATACTTAATTCATCTACCCAACTTGTATACAAGTTAGAATACAAGTGGGATCATTTCATGAAAGATAAAAATTTAATTTTAGGTAACTATTAAAGGAAGTACTTCAGGAATAAGGGTATGATTTTTTATACCTAACTTGTATACCAGTTAGAATACAAGTTTGTATGCAAGATGAGTAAATCAAGTTAAGGGTGTGGAAAAGTTGTTTCAGCAAAAAACAAAGGAGTTACTTAAAGATCAAGCCTACCGAAAAATAAAAGAAAAGATGATCAAAGGAGAAGAAGAATTTACATCGGAAAACAATTTAGTGCTTGAGTTGAATATGAGTCGAACTCCAATTCGAGAGGCGTTAAATCGTCTTCAGCACGAGGGTTTCCTGAAAATCTTGCCGAATAGAGGCATCGTTTTTACTGAGCTCTCTTCAGAGGAACGCAATGAGTTAATCGATATGAGGATCGCCATTGAAACATATTCTCTTTGGCAGGCAGCGACTCGTATTAAAGATACAGATATCGAGGAACTATACCATATTATTGATATGCAGGAAAAAGCGTATCTATCGGGAGATTTTGGTGATCTAGTGGAGAAAGATGCATTGTTTCATTATTACTTACTGGAAATCGTCGGAAACACTCAATTCATTAAAATGTATAGTCAGGCAAGGGAACGCCAGTTTACCGTGAGAGCAGGTAAATGGCTGAAAAATAAACCAGATGTGCTTCAGCATTTTATTGAAGAGCACCGGACCATTTTGAATGCAATTGTTCAAAAGGATATCTCTTCTGCAGTTCAATATCTGACAGAGCATTTGGAAAAGGGGAAGCTGTAGACGGCTGTACTTGAATAGGGGGGAAAAGATGAAATTTCGTTTAGTTATGGCTCAATTGGAATCAACGTCTAGTAAACAAGCAAATTATGAAAAAGCAGTATGGGCTGTACGTCGCGCCGTTCGTGACCATCAGGCCCAGATGGTAGTTTTTCCAGAGATATTTATGAGTTTTTTTCCAATAAATACCCCAAAACAGATCATATTGGACGATGCTGAAACGTTAGAGGGGGAGTTTGTCTGTAAGATGAGGAAGCTGGCTGCGGAGTATGGGACATGGTTGATATTCGGCATGAAGGAGTCGATGAATGAGAAGCTTTCAGGTAGAGTGTACAATACAGTCGTTATCGTTTCAAGCGAAGGTTCCATAGTAGGAACGTATCGCAAGACACATTTATACGATGCTTTCGGATTTGAGGAAACTGATACGATTGCTCCAGGCGATACTCTCTTTGAGCCTATTCAAACTCCCTTCGGTAAACTTGGTTTGTTCGTCTGCTACGAGCTGCGATTCCCTGAGATTGCCCGTTATCAAGCAGTAAAGGGAGCGGATATCATTATTGTTCCATCCGGTTGGGTTACAGGACATATGAAGGAGCATCATTGGCGTCACTTGGTAACGGTCAGGGCATTGGAAAACACTGTATTCGTAGCTGCATGCAATCAGGTGAGCGATTTTTACATTGGGCAAAGTCTTCTTGTAGATCCGATGGGTGTCCAAATGGTTGCTGGTCCTGAGACAGAAGCAGTAATTAGTTGTGAAATTGACCTATCCAGATTAAAAAGTGTACGTTCCAAGCTGCCCTCCTATGAACAAAGAAAACCCATGCTTTATGAAATAATGAACTGATTTCGAAAGGAGCATCCTAAATGACTAATTTTAGCAAGCTGTTATACGGTCAACAATCTGCTTATGGAACAATCGTAACCTTAAAGGATCCTGCCGTCGTGGAAATGCTGGGATATACAGGGTATGATTTTGCCATCATTGATATGGAGCATACAACAATGGATTTCAGTTTGGTAGAACATATGATTCGGGCAGCAAAATGCGTCCATGTTTCCTCTGTGGTGAGAACCCCTCAAAATGATTATGGAGCTATGCTGCGAGTATTGGATGCAGGAGCAGATGCGATCATGGTTCCTCATCTAACAACAAAAGAACAAGCGGAGCGAACTGTAGGCACAGCAAAATATCGTCCAATCGGCTTTCGTGGGCTTGATGGCTCATCAAGATCCGCCCAATATGGCACAACTCCTTTTTTGGAGCATATTGAGCGTCAAAACAAACAAGTCACTGTTATCGGGATGATTGAAGATGCCATTGCTATATCCAATATTAATGAGATTGTTCGTGTTGCTGGGCTGGATCTGCTTTTTATTGGTCCAGCAGACTTGGCGTCTTCTCTCGGATATCAAGAGCAATTCGATCATCCGGTAGTTATGGAAGCGATAGAAGAAATTATTAAAGTCACTCGTCATGCAGGATTAGGTATTGGTATTCCGGCTTTTACACCCGAGGAGGTGGATAAGTATACCAGATGGGGAGCGAATTTCTTTACCATCCCACCCATTGATGCCCTCCTCCTTAGCCATGTTTTGGCATCTCAATTGAAGGGTGTAAAGACAAACTTGATCGTTGACAGATGAATCAAAGTGAACGAATAAAGAATGAATAAATTCATATAGCAGCATTTGTTATAAGAACTTCCGATAGTCGTTCATCCTATTAGAGAGAAGAAAGCGCGGTTGTCTATACTATAATAATATTTTATATATTCAGAAAAATCAGTTTGTTGATTATGATCAAAAGTGACTTGGGGAACAAGAAGTTCTTACTATATCAAAGGGGGAAATAAAAATGGTTTGGGTTTCGTCTAGGAAAATAGTAGTTGTCATGTTCATTATTTTTTCTGTATTGCTGTCTGCATGTAGTTCTAAAAAACCAGCATCAGAAGGGGAAGCTTCAGAAGCGAAAGATTTAACTCTTACAGTAGGAGGAGATCCAGTAGGTTTAGATCCTCAAAATGTAACCGATACAATCTCCAGCTTAATTAATTATCAAATATACGATAGACTTGTCACATTTAATGAAAAGATGGAAATCGAACCGCAGTTGGCTAAAAACTGGACAACCTCTGAGGATGGAAAAACATGGACCTTTGTGCTGAATTCAGGAATCAGTTTTTCGGACGGTACCCCATTTAATGCAGAAGCAGTAAAAACTAGTTTTGAACGAGTTGCCAACAATAAGGAGTTAAGTCAGCATTCGCTGGTTGGCCAATATATCGATAATATGGAGACAAGTGGAGAGACAACCGTTATCTTTCATTTGAAATCTCCACAGGGAGCCTTTTTAGGAAATTTGGCTTCACCGGCCAGCAGTATACTTAGTCCTAAGTCGATTAAAGAAAATGAGCAGGGGATTGCTAAGAATCCGGTAGGAACAGGACCCTTCAAATTAAAAGAGTGGACTACTGGGGATGCCGTGGTATTGGAAGCTAATTCAAACTATTGGGCTGGAAAGCCTAAAGTGGAAACCGTTACGTTCAAAAATGTTCCGGAAACCTCTGCAAGTGTAATTATGCTTGAAACAGGGGAAGTCGACGTGACTGGCAATCTTCCTCTTTCGGAATTATCTCGTTTGGAAGATAACGATAAAATTGTCGTTAATAATATCGAAGCAAATCGAATTGCATACGTTGGATTTAACACGACCGTACCCCCATTTAATCAACCAGAGGTGCGTCAAGCAATAAATTATGCAATTGATAAGGACACTATGGTGAGTAAATTATATGAGGGAAAAGTTAGAACATCTACAGCTGCCATCTCGGAGTCAACATTTGGCTACAGTAATGTAGGTTCCTATCCTTTTGACTTGTCCAAAGCAAAACAAATGCTGAAAGAAGCAGGAGTAGTTCCAGAAAAATATAGTTTCCGTTTAATTTTTGCTGCAAATGTAACACAGGATAAGCCTGCCACTGAATTTGTTCAAAACAGCTTGCAGCAACTAGGGTTTAAAGTAGAACTGCAGACATTGGAATTGGGAGCTTATTTAGAAGCCCTGAAAAATCCTGGGAAATATGATTTATTCATGAGAGGTGCTTTAGCAAATACAGGTGATGCTGACCCGTTATTCCGTGATGCCCTTTTCTCGACAAGTCCTACGAATTATGCCCATTACAATAACAAAGATGTCGATAAGCTTATAATGGCAGGACAATCACAGGTAGATCCAGATGCTCGCAAAAAAAGTTATGCAGAAATGCTGAAGCTGGTCAAGGATGATGCACCGTGGATTTTTCTTCATGAGGATGTTGCGCATTGGGGAATGTCGAAAAAGGTAGATGGAATAACATTTCTCCCAACCTATTTATATGATTTGCGCAAAGCAGTAATAAAATGATAGGGAATGAATAAGAAAAGCTGCAAAAAAAGATATAGGAGGAATTCTTTTGATAAGTTATGTCATAAAGCGAGTGCTGCAAATGATTCCAACCTTGATTGGCGTATCCATCCTCAGCTTTATTATCATTCATTCGGTTCCAGGGGATCCCGCAAATTTAATTGCGGGAGCCGATGCAACCGCAGAACAAGTGCAAAGTGTCAATGAGCGTTTAGGTTTAGACCGTCCTTTATACGAACAGTACATCAGTTACGCATTGGGTTTGCTCCAAGGAGATTTGGGAATATCCATGCATTCTGAAAGACCGGTTCTGCAAGAAATTATGGCGAGGTTTCCGAACACGATGATGTTGACAATTTATTCTATTATCATAATGGTTATCGTTGGTCTATTTGCTGGAATATTTTCTGCTACAAAACCGAACAGCATTAGGGATAATGTAACGATGATGTTTTCCCTATTCGGTATATCGATGCCGGTGTTTTGGTTCGGGATTATGCTTATTCTGCTGTTTTCATTTTATTTGCAGCTGCTTCCTTCCGGTGGAAGCAGCAGCTTTAAATATTTTATTCTTCCTTCGGTCGTCTTAGGGCTTTCCTCTTCTGGTGTTTTAGCCAGATTAGCTCGGTCCAGCATGCTTGAGGTTATTCATCAAGATTATATTCGTACTGCACGCGCAAAAGGAGTCAAGGAATGGCTGATTATTTATAAGCACACTTTAAAAAATGCACTAATTCCCATTATAACCATTATAGGGTTGGAGTTTGGCACATTATTGGGTGGGGCTGTTGTGACGGAAACTGTATTCTCGATGAACGGACTTGGAAGGTACATTATCCAGTCCATTCAGTTCAGGGATTATCCCGCCGTGCAAGGGTGCATTCTGTTCGTCGCAATAATCTTCGTTGTGGTTAACCTTATTGTTGATGTAAGTTACAGTGTTGTGGATCCCAAAATTAGATATAAATAGAAGGGAGTATTAAAGCTATGAGTAAGACCTCCATCATTCTAGAAGGAAAGCAAAGCGTGGATCCGACTTACCAAAGGCGCTCACAATGGATGTTGACTATGAAAAGATTTAAAAAAAATAAACGAGCAGTAGTCGGATTTTGGATGACTGTATGTATTATAATTGTCGCAATTTTCGCAAAGTGGATAACGCCTTTTGATCCGATTGAACAAAATATGAATATTATCTTGAATCCTCCTTCTTTAAATCACCCGTTTGGAACCGACGAGTATGGCAGGGATATTCTATCAAGGGTTATATATGGAATCCAAATATCCTTGATGGTTGGTGTTTTTGGGGTGTTGATTTCTGTGGTGTTCGGAGTGGCGCTTGGGACGGCTGCAGGATACTTTGGCGGAAAGACCGACATGTTTATTATGCGGTTCATGGATATTTTTATGGCATTTCCGAGCTTTTTGCTTGCTATCTCGATTGTTAGCGTACTGGGGCCGGGTATGATCAATGTTATGCTTGCGATTGGCATTTTTTCGGTGCCAAACTTTACAAGGATTTCCCGCAGCTCTGTCTTATCCGTAAACAGCAAAGAATACATCGAAGCTGCGAAATCAATGGGTGCTGGAAATATTCGCATCATATTCAAACATATAATTCCAAACAGTATCACACCTATTATTGTCTTGTCTACAATGCGTATTGCGACAGCGATTCTCACGGCCTCTGGGTTAAGCTTTCTTGGGATGGGCGCCCAGCCTCCGACGCCAGAATTAGGAGCGATGCTAAGTGCAGGCAGGGAGTTTTTAAGAACTGCTCCACATGTCTGTACCATACCAGGACTAATTATCATGTTCATCGTACTGTCTTTTAATATGTTGGGAGACGGCATTCGGGACGCACTCGATCCAAAAATGAAGTTGTAGTCTTTTCAGTGAAAAAAGGGAGATAGTGGAACAAAGCTGGTTAATAAAAAGGGGGGACAAGCATTGGAAAGTGCATTACTTGCTATTAAAGGACTTAAGACATATTTTTTTACAGATGACGGGGTGATTCCAGCCGTTGATGGTGTGGATATCAATATTCGCAGTGGAGAGATAGTAGGTATTGTTGGAGAATCCGGCTCTGGAAAAAGTGTGACTTCTTTGACTGCGATGAGATTAACCCCAGGGAAAGTGGTGGAAGGCTCCATTATATTCAATGGGAAAAATCTATTAAATTTTTCTGAGAAGCAAATGCAGGAAATGAGGGGCAATGAAATGGCTATGATCTTTCAAGAGCCGATGACTTCTTTGAATCCTGTCTTTTCCGTTGGGGATCAAATTGGAGAAGCAGTTCGTATTCATCTGAACTTTAATAAGAAGGAAGCAAGGAAGAAGTCTATTGAGATGCTCAAGCTGGTTGGAATACCGAGACCGGAACAAATTGTAGACGAGTATCCCCATCGTTTATCTGGAGGAATGAGACAGAGGGTCATGATTGCCATGGCAATGGCTTGCAACCCAAAGCTTTTAATTGCCGATGAACCGACGACTGCTTTAGATGTAACAATTCAGGCGCAAATACTGGATTTAATGAAAAAGCTCCAATCAACTCAAGGAACGGCGATTCTGCTGATCACACATGATCTTGGCGTAGTGGCGGAAATGTGCGACCGTGTAGTAGTCATGTATGGTGGGAAAGTGGTGGAAGAAAGTGATGTTGTGTCCCTCTTTACCCATCCAAAGCATCCATATACACAAGGACTGTTGAAATCGATGCCGACGCTGGAATCAGTGGAGAAACGTTTATATTCTATTAAAGGAAGTGTACCAGCCCCTGGAAGCTTACAGGAAGGATGCAATTTTGCTCCACGCTGTGAATTTGCTACAGATTACTGCAGAAGAATGCAGCCACAATTGGAGGAAGTGAAAATCGGACATTTTACAAGGTGCTGGCTCCATACATCCGATAAGGAGAGTGATCACAATGAAAAAGTCTTTGGTTGAAGTGAAAAATTTAAAAAAATACTTTCCTATTCAAAAAGGAATCTTCAGCAGAACAATCGGCCATGTAAAAGCAGTGGACGGTTTGGACTTTACGATATATGAGGGGGAAACGTTAGGATTAGTAGGAGAAAGCGGTTGTGGAAAATCAACTACGGGGAAAATGCTGCTGCAGCTTCTTCATCCGACTGAGGGAGAAGTTATTTACGAAGGGGAAAACCTCGTAGGCATGCCTTCAGGCAAGTTGAGAAAGTTCCGAAAAGATTTGCAGATGGTATTTCAGGATCCTTATGCCTCTCTAGACCCGCGTCTTACGGTTTTTGATATTATCGCTGAACCACTGGAAATTCACAAAGTTGTCCAAGGGAAGGAAAAAATACGACGAGTAGAAGAATTGCTCCATATTGTCGGTTTAAGTGGATACCATGCTCGTCGGTATGTGAATGAATTCAGTGGTGGACAACGACAGCGTATCGGAATTGCCAGGGCGCTTGCTTTAAATCCAAAGCTAATTGTAGCCGACGAGCCTGTATCCGCTCTAGATGTATCTATTCAATCTCAAGTCATTAATCTTATGCAGGATTTACAGGAGCAATTTAATTTGACCTATTTATTTATAGCCCATGATTTAAGTGTGGTAAAGCATATAAGCAATCGGATCGGAGTTATGTATTTAGGACGCTTAGTAGAAATGGCAGATAAGCATGAGTTGTTTGATTCTCCAAAACATCCTTATACGAAAGCCTTATTGTCTGCAGTTCCAACTCCGAGTCCCATGATAAAAAAAGAGAGAATTGTGCTGCAAGGGGATGTTCCAAGCCCTGCTAATCCGCCTTCTGGCTGTTCGTTTCACCCAAGATGCAATGAATGCATGGAGATTTGCAAAACGGAAGAACCTGAATTAAAGCACATAGATGGACAATACATTGCATGTCATCTGTATGCTTGAAGATATACCCGATCGAAATGACAGTTTACTATGGAGGTGAATGGGATATGAAATCGTTTCAAAAACAAACGGTAAGGAAGGAAAGAGGTGCAACTTCCTTATATGCATGTCAATACGATCAAAGGTTTTCTTATTGTGCTTATATCCCAAGCAATTTTGATGAGACTAATCCTTTAAAAAACTCGCTTCTAGTAGTGATACATGGAACGGAACGTGCAGCACAACGTTTTAGGGATGAGTTTAAAGTGTTTTCTGAAAGAACAGGTGCTGTGATTTTAGCACCTCTCTTTCCTGCTGGAATTGGCGAAGCCGGGGAATTAAACTCCTATAAGATGATTAAGTACCAAGATGTTCGATTTGATTATGTTTTGTTAGCAATGATACAGGAGTTTACCGTTCTATATGGAGTTTCAGGTCAAAAGTTTTTGCTGTTTGGTTTTTCTGGTGGAGCGCAGTTTGTTCATCGATTTTACTATCTTTACCCAGAACGGCTATTAGGCGTTTCCATTGCTTCTCCAGGCAATGTCACATTGTTAGATGATTCTTTGAATTGGTTTACAGGAATCCGTGACTTTAAAGAACAATTCGGCATCCATCTTCAATGGGAGGAAATGCGTCGTGTTCCAGTACAATTGGTCATAGGGGCTCTCGATAACAAAAGGTTGGTAAACGGCAGCGATAATCCATTTTGGTTTCCAGGAGTTGAAATAGCCGGGAATACTCGTTTGGAACGAATTAGAACACTAGGTAAAAATTGGACATCAGAAGGAATCCTGGTTCGATATGAAGAGGTTACTGGAGTAGCTCATGAAGGGTTTAAACTTATCCCTACTGTGGAAGAGTTTTTGGAAGAAGTATTAAAAACAATAGAATAAATTGCATGTTAATAAATGGAAGCCCAGTTTAATCAAGAAAATAGATGAGGTGATAAGCTTGAATAAGATTATGGTGGTGGTTGATGAATCCATGATTCGGAAGAATATTTGTGAAATGCTGGAAGAAGAGGGCTATGTTGTAGCTGCGGAAGCGAGGAATGGGGAAGAGGCAGTAGAAAAGGCTTATCTACAGAAGCTAGATTTGATTTTGATGGATAGAAAGATGCCAAAAGTAAGTGGAGTGAAAGCGTCAAAAATAATTAGTTCCTTTTCAGATGCAGTGATCGTCTTGTTAACAGACCAAGACCAAAAATCGATAATAAAGGATATCAAGGAGGCAGGTGCAACGGCGTACTTGGTAAAGCCGGTTATAAAAGAGAACTTGATTCCAACAATCGAGATTGCACTCGGGCAGAAAGCTCGATTATCGGAGCTTCGATCCAGTATACGAGAACTGCAACTGGAGATGGAAACGAGAAAGGAGTTGGAAAAAGCCAAAGGAAAGATAATGGAGAGATTGGGGTTTAAAGAAGAGGAAGCTATGCGTTGGCTTCAAAAAGAAAGCATGCAGAGGCGGATGCCGTTGGCGAAAGTGGCGGAAGGTATATTAATAGGAAAACATTACAGAGGATAAGGAAGTTTGTTCAGTTAATGTATCTTTTCTTTTCTTTCTATCAAAAGGAAGAAAACATAAATCATAGATTATCAGGATACTTAAGCTTGTTACAATTATTTTATTTAGAGAGGATGATTTCTGCAAAGAAGGAGTCATCTGTTTACGGTTTAAATGATATTTTTTCAAAGGAAAGAAGAAATACAAACGTCCTATTTTTTTGATGCTTACTTATAATAACACTACAAGTAGTAAGGAACTATGAGCTGCCTAATTGCTTCTCAAAACAAATGGCTTCCGGTCTATTACTATATTTTCCATAGTTTCGTATTGGGTTATAGCCATTTTTTTGATAAAAAGTGACTGCTGATTGGTTAATCCTTCGTGTTTCAAGCCATATTGCTGAATATCCAAAATTTAGTGCAGATTGTTCTAAGAAACTTAAAATTTGTGTTCCAACTCCTTTTCCTTTTAACTTGGCATACATTCTTTTCACTTCTGCAATATGTTGATTTAAAGGCTGGATGGCACCACATCCTACAGGTTCTTCCTGAAAATAGGCAATTACAAATAAGGCGCGAGGGGCACAGACAGAATCAAGATGGAATGAATTTTCTCCGCTGCTGCCAGTCAATACAGTTAAAGTTTCGGATAGTTCTTTAATTAGCAGTTCAGCATCCTCCGAGTAAGGAGAGTCTTCGATAATTTTCATTTTATTTCCTCCTATAGAAAAGGCAATATTAGTAGACCATGCAACAAAATGATGCAATGATCGAAAAGGGAATAACTTTTTGAAATTTAAAACAATGGTTTTTGAAAACCGTTAATATGTGCAATCACTGCTATTTGTCCAATATGATAGGTTTCATGGGCATATACATGATGAAACAACCATCTTAATGTAGGAAAAGAAGGAGGTTTCCACCCATCGGAAAAGGTGGGGACATCCACTATTTGATTAAGTTGTGAATCTTCTAAAGTATGTATTATGGAATCTGAATAACTTCTAATTTCCATATAACTGTTTAATAGATCTTGTGGGGAACTATCTTCCTTCAAGGTTAAAATGCAGCGCTTCTTTAATGCAACTTCATTTATCCAATAATCTTCACTGCTTGAGATATGAGAAATAATCCATGCTATATTATTGGAGTAAAATGGCGAATGTTGAAACCAACACTCTTCATCAAGGTTCTTCAAATAAGGAATTAATGTTTTTCTAGGGTCATTTCGATATGGAAAACACAAGTTAAAACACCCTTTCCTTTATCCTGCAAATGGTTAGTGGAAATGCTTAAAAACACTATAAATAAAAGTTTAATCCAGAAATCATCGATCAAAAATAATCCCTAGTATAAATCCCAATACAAGCATTCTTATAATTTGAAATCTTAAAGAACCAATGGTGACGAATATTTTCATTATTCTTTGGCATTCTTTTAAACACAGTTATATCTCCTTGGTAAGTTTAGGAAGTTAAAAAAGCTGCTGAAACAGCCAGTGTAACTCTTTTTTTATTCATTGTCTGTCAAGAAGCTTTTGTTTGAAAAAGCTTAATCCCTAAGCCAATAAAAATAATGCCTGTAAGTTTATTCATAACTGCTTCCATTCTGGAATTACTTCTTAACTTTTCCGTTATATAAGAAGAAAAAGATGCAACGATTAAGCACCAAATGGTCCCTGTCATAACAAAAGTAAGACCTAAAATAACAAAAGAAATAGTGCTATGCGAAGTATTGGGCACAATAAACTGCGGCAGAAATGAAAGGAAAAATAAAGCGACTTTTGGATTGGTAACATTTGTTATTAATCCTTGCATATAAATTTTCTTTAAGGATAAAGAGCTTGTATCAGAAATTTCCATTGCCGATGATTTTTGCAGCAAGATTTTTATTCCTAAGTATACTAGATAAGTTGCACCAATTAATTTAATGAGTGTAAATAAAAAGACCGATTTTGCGAGGATAACAGACAAACCGATAGCTGCAAAAAAAGTATGGATAAGCGCTCCTGATGAAATGCCAAGCACAGAATAAATGCCTGATTTTTTTCCTTGAGAAACACTTCTGCTGATAATTAACATCGTATCTGGTCCTGGAGTTAAATTCATTAAAAGTGCAGCCATTATAAAAAGGCCAAAGCTCGTAATTCCAATCATCCATATACCACTCCTTTTTTAGTCATTTCATTGTTTAGTATGCAGGAAAGAAAAGCAACGACAGAATTTGTATATCGATTAAAAGCCTTTTAAAAAAATTTAAACATAATAATAGTATCAATGATGACTGCTTCAAGTTAGGGGAGCTTTTAACGAAGAAATTAATTGTTATCCAATTTTTCTTGGTAATAGCTCCAAGTTGAAATGGCCCATGCCGAAATGATTTCACCAACAAAATAAAACAGTCCGACAACAAGTTCCATAGAAATCATCTCCTTCGAAATTATTATCACATGTTTTCTATTTGAAATCCATAAGTTTCCTTTTTTTATGTTGTTAGGATAAGGGACTTTTAAAAAGAGAATTAGTTAAACGGAGTAGACCAAAATATTGCATAAAAAATAGAGATAAGGATGAACCATACCTCTAATTAATTTATAGTAACTTTGCCATGTAATATTCATCAATATACTCATTTTCAATCATTAAAGAGTGCTTCTTTGTTCCTTCGATTTTAAACCCTTTTTTTTGTATAGGGCGACAGCTGCTTCATTGTTCGTCATAACGGTAAGTTCCAGCCTATGAATATTGGTTGAATAAGCCCATTTCTCTAGTTCAGAAAATAAATCTGTTCCTATCCCTTTGCCTGAATATTTCTTAAGTATCCCTATTACAATATATACACTATGCCTCATTCTACTAAAGCTCTCACTCGTTGCTGATATGTATCCAACAATTTTAGCATCTATCTCGCATACAAGGAGTAATGACAAATTATTGGAGAGTGTTTCCATAATAATTTCCTTCTGTTGTTCAAACGTTGTTTGTCTTTCTCCTGGTTCAAGCATCATAAATTTAGTTTCTTCATCTAATTCTTTACAGAGTTGAAGAAAATCTTTTGCATCAGAGGTTTTGATTTTTCTAATAATCATAGCAAAGTACTCCCTTATAATATATTTAACTGTATTATACTGGAAGTACAAATCTTTAACTATAGCTAGATAAAGTTTTGGATAAGATGATTAAAATGTGTTAGTTGATCAATTTTTACTTTTACCAACTAAAAAATTCTTTAATAATAACCTTGAACTCGGTAAGCCATTATTTTAAAAAATATAGAAACCAAACCGCATGATTCTGTTCATCCAACGCTGCTCTTTTAAACGATTTTCTAATGTATTGGTTATCTGTTTTGTCGGCAATGTCTAAATAAAAATCGACCGTTTTTTGTTCATCCCGGAAGGCGAAATCTAATCCTGCTTTGTAAATGGAAGGACATGGTTCTGTGATTATTGGTCTATGCTGTTTTCCAGTTAATTGAGTATATATGTTTGAGAATGTATGGAAATGTTTCATCTCATCATTGCGTATTTCGTGGATTACTTTCTTTTCTTTTTGTGAAGGTGCTAATTTTTCTAGCTGCTCATAACAAGCAATAGCGGAATATTCTCCATTAATCGCTTTAACAAGGTCTAAAGAAATATCAATGTGGTTTCTCTGATTAAATAAAGCATTATAATGATGCATACTGCCATCTCCTTATCCATACCATTATATTTATTTAAGAATTGTAACTTAAGAAACTAATATTGCTTTAGCCTATGATGATCTAAATCAGGATGATTGGGCAATGGCCTAGGGGGAAATAAAATAATGTATAAGGTAGGTAGTTTTTTTCACATAAAAATATAAAGAAAAAGCGTTATTCACAATGGATTAAAAGGAGTACGGATCATTTTTAAACTGTATGGGAAGCTTAGAATAAAAAGATTTAAAGCAAAGAACTATACTTAGATAAACGATTAATAATTATTGGTGAAATAAGAGAGCTTTTGTCCTATAAACAAATATTTTGCTAGTTCATTAATGCATAATAAATAACAGCATCAACTGCTTGAGATGCATAACCTTTGCCTTAATAGTAGGTTTCTAAATGAATGCCATATTCCTATTTTTATTTCCTAAATAAACTAGGCGGAGTCCACAGCAGCCTATAACTCATTTGGAGCATGGCTGAAGATTGGCCAATTTTGAACACCGTATATTTTGTTATATGTCTTTCCATATTAAGTTTGAACCGTTAAGTTGTTCTTTTGTGGAAATCCTTTAATAGAAATAAATTTCATGTCAACATGTGGATCTCACCGAAGCTAAACAACAAAGTCCAAATAGTTTTTTTATGGTAGAGTAACCTAGTCATCCTGTTTTCATTATGTATTTTTATTCATTCTTTTCCTTTCATAAGATTCATTGGTCTATAGACTTAAGTTTTTAGAATATTCTGTATCGTTTTTTACGATTAATCAACCAGATAGGATGAAACAAAAGTATAGGCTCCTCCTACGCCAAATACCATGATAGCCACGCATGCTATCCCCGCTAAATTAAAAATATCATTTTGATATTAAGTTAATAGGAAATACTTGTAAATTATTTGTTAATTAATAGAGAGTGGTCATTTAATAAGAATTAGCGCTGACTATGTATTTATCCATTTTGCATTCGCTACACATATTCAAACGTAACGCTTAAGACTTTTGCCGTTTAAAAGAATATACTGTTTAATAGATAGGGAAAGGGAAAGAATTTATCCCACTCTTAACGGGCAGTAAGACCCCCACCTCGGGGATGTCGAGAAATCGAGGAAGCTAGGTGTTGAAACTCGCCCGTAAAGATCCGATAAGTGCAACTAACCATCAGTGAGGGATGAGGAAAATCCCCCACTGATGGAAGTTTACTTTATTGTTAGGTTCCCTTTCGTTCCATTTAATTTTATAATTAGGTGTATATTTATAGAAGATGTTTTAATTCTCATAAGGTTTGAACGTACATTTGTTTGTGTGAGGAAATTTTTAAAGAAGCTACGAGTTTAGAAGGGATTTAAAAAAGTTATAAGCTGATAAATTACTAGGGAGGAAATGAATGTCCGATAGAAAAAAAGGGGATCGATTAGTCATTTTAGTTCATGAAATTTATGGAGTAAACAATCATATGAAACACTTTGCAAACCTATTCGAGGAAAATGGTTTTGATGTAATTTGTCCTAATTTACTTTCTTTTAGAGAATCTTTTAGTGAAACACAGGAAGAAGAAGCCTATCAATACTTTTTTAATCATATTGGGTTTGAAAAAGCTTCTGCAGTTATTAATGAAAGAATTAATCAAGTACATAAAAACTATAGTGAGATTTACTTGGCAGGCTTTAGTATTGGTGCAACAATTGCTTGGATATGCAGCACCCAAAATACGTATTTGAAGGGTGTGTTTTGTTTTTATGGTTCTCGCATTAGAAATTATTATCAACTATATCCCAAATGCCAAGCATCGCTTTTTTTTGCAAATAGTGAAAGGTCATTTAAAGTTAGTGATTTAATAATAAAAATACAAGAAAAAAAATACCAAAATGTTGACATCCACTTGTTTAAAGCAGAACATGGATTTGCTAATCCTTATTCTAATAAATATGACAAAGAAGCATATGAACAATCATTAGAGGAGATAATATCAATCCTTAAAAAGGTGTAATTCTAGATCGTGAGGGATCGTTTATGGGGATGAGAAAGGCAAAAATAACAGATTGGCAAGAACTTTCTGAACTACTTCATCAGCTGGGGTATCCGGATACGGACTTGTTTATTAAAAGCAAAATGGAAAAAATGCTGAATCATCCTGATGAAGAATTATTGGTTTATGAACAAAATGGAAAGGTTGCTGCCCTTATTTCTTTGCATTTTATCCCTCAATTAGCATTAAAAGGGGATTTTGCAAGAATCAGCTATTTTGTGGTTGATAAAATATGGAGAAATCAAAACATTGGCAAAAAAGTGGAGGAATACATAATTGATTTAGCTAAAAGCAGAAATTGCGATAGAATAGAAGTTCACTGTCATTCGAGAAGAGAACGTGCACATCGATTTTATGAGTCTCAAGGGTATAAGGAATCACCTAAATATTTCATGAAAAAAATGGACGAAGATGGATCGCTACAATCATAAAACATAAAATTATCTAGCTAGGATAAATGTTTTAGGATGAAAAATAAATAGCCAGTAAGTAGATAAGGATATGGATTACAGCCCAAATTTTACATAAGTAGTGAATAAATCCTTTCTCTTTTCTAAGAAAAACAATAACTCTAAAAGCCATTAAAACCGTAATAATATAGAGGGGACTAAATGCAAGTTGTGCTAATAGGTCTGTCATTGGAGCCTCCAATTAATTTTATCGGTACCAATAGGGTGTAATGATAATTGTTTTCTATTATTAAATCGGTTTTAATAAAAAATTCTACGCATCCAATCATTAAAATAAAAGACACTATAGTAGCAGAGGAAGGATAAAATAAAATGGTTTGCGGCAGCTTTTTTGTTTGATGCAGTTTCTCCTTGAACAAGAATCTTTCTGTCAAGGAGAATCCCTTTATTTTTTTCTGGCAAATAAAGATAAATCTTCGAACAAAGAAGCAAATTATTTAAAAGATTTTAGCAATAACAAGCGCACCTTTAATGACAATTTCGTTTGCATCAAGTTGTACTTTAGATATTTGGCCAAGCTTATTGCCAGCGACTATGTAGCAATGACAATAAGGATCATCTGCGCTTTTTTCAAAGGAGGGATTCTTATATGTATCATTTTCAGATAAATCCCAAGCAGACGTTCCATCCAGTTCATCTCCATTTTTTATATGTTTGCTGTATTCACAAAGTTCTCCTACCGTTCTTTCTTTCTTTTCAAAGCGTAACCCGATATACTCATAGCCTGCCCAATTGTCCATTGATTGAATGTTCTCGTTGTAAATTTTTTGGCATAATTCTTTCGTTTTATCAATAATCATTCTAACTCTCCTTTTATTTATCTAATAGTTTTATTATAAAACGTATAAATGTAGCTTTATAATAGATAAAAGACTAAAAATTTTGAAAGTTTTGTGAATAAGTGAAAGTTTTCCTATTAAAAATTCCTTGTTAAATAGTACATTAGCATTTTTTCTGTAGTATTCCTTAAATGAGCATTGAGATATCGATGTGGTTCATGGTAGCCTTTATGGAAAAAATGATATTCGGTATAGATTCCATCATTTTCGCCTTTTTCCAGTTTTAGCTTATGAATATGCATTTTATCATGAATTGTTTTTAAGTCTTTCTGAACCTTTTGTGTGGTGTGTTCCATAAGATTTATATAAACTTGTTTGATTTTAAAAGGGGATAAGTTTGCTTTCTTTCTATCATTGTCCAAGACAGCTAAAACGATAGGTAAATAGATAGATTGTTCAAATATGCATCTATCTTCTCGTGACATCTTAGTCATTGTTCCCATCTCGTTCGATGTTTTTCATGTTATTGAGGACGAGATTAACAAGGCGACTTTCTGTACAACAGGCATGAATCATAAAAAACACTCCTTATATAAAAATAGAACATTTGTTTGTTTTTTGCTTGATTAAGAACGTATGTTTGTATATAATATATTCAAAAGGGAGGTAAGTTATGTTAGATCGACAATTAAAAAAGGCGTTTTTTGAAAAAAAACCAATCGAAATTATCTATGAAAAAAAGAATAAGACCTTTTCTAAAAGAACCATTTTTATAAAAGAAATACAATCTAGTTATGTAAGGACTTACTGTTTAACAAAGAGACAGCCTCGAATTTTCAAAATAGATTCCATCATGGCTGCTTTCTTTCGTCCGATGGAAGAGAAAAAACATGCATAAAGAATGTAAGTTTTTAGTGGAAATATGCTTATCATTTTACTATTTCTTAAATAGGCTTCCAGAGCTAAAAATACTTTTTGTCGGCTCTGAAGATTAGAAGGATATTTAGCTGAATAACAAAAGGGAAAGAGTTTTCAAATGATAAAGGTTAAAAAAGAGAATTTTATAATCTAAAACGAATTAGGTTAAAAAGATAAAGAGGGCGATATGATGAACATTAAAACAGTATTTTACACCAAAAAATTAAACAACTTTATTTAACCCCGTCCTAAAATTAGAACGGAGTTATGCATGTTAAATCATCAGAATTAAAAAGATCATTATGTCTATTCAGCTAATTAATGCTCTCAATTTGCTCGATTCCATGAAGTTCTGAGAATTTTTCGTATAAATCGGTTATTGCAAAATTCTGATCTACAATAAGGATAAGTAAAATAGAGTGCTCTCCTGTTTCTAAATCTTTAATCCGGACGTATTTAATTCCTATTTTTTGTTTTTTAATCGCTGTAATAATGGATGAAACATCTTGTTTTTCATGTGCTTTTAACTTTACTTTTATTTCTTTTTCTCTTAATTGTTTTGGACCAATGGTACTTATTAACGATGGAATAACTTGAACACTGACAATTAAAAGCAAAACACCTAAAATGGCTTCCATATAATAGCCTGCACCTACAACAATACCAATCCCTCCAGCTCCCCAAATAAGCGCAGCAGTAGTAAGACCGGAAATTCGATCATTGCCTCTTCTTAATATAACCCCAGCTCCTAAAAAACCAATTCCGGATACAATTTGTGCCGGTAAACGTAAAGGATCCATGATAATTCTTACTTTTTCACTCCCTGGATATTGATAAGCAGCTTCAACGGAAATAATGGTTAATAAGCAGCTTATGATGCTAATAACAAGACTTGTTTTTAACCCTACTGGTTTTCGTTTTATTCCTCTTTCTAATCCAATAATAATCCCCAGCCCTGATGAAATAGCCAGTTTAATCAATACATCCATTTCTATATACATAACTTTTTCAGTCCTTTTTCTTTTATGGTATTGATATTATTCTAATTAAATGGTTTATGCAAAGTAAACAATCTTGTACTTAATCTTCTCTTACGAATATTGTTTTATTTTCTTAAGCTATAAATTGTAAATTGACAATATAGTCTTTTAATTTCAAATCAAGTTGTTACATTTACAATAAAGTTACTTGAAAATGTCGATTGTGTTATTCCACCATCGGACCATTCAAGTGTACTTGAGAGTGCATAAACGTATATATCTAAGTTGTATAAAATCTTGTATAAATAATAACTCCTAGCTCCCAAGGGTTTCGTTGTGGGTGAATTCCTGAAAGAATCGTTATATAAACTAGAAATGTATAAGATATTATAGAATTTCTTCTGATAAAATGGATTTTAAAGGAAGGAGTTTACGAATGGTAAAGTGGGAAGTTGTTTTTAATAAGTTTATTGAAGATTGGAAATACAAATACGATGTAAAAGCAGCACTCGTATGTGGAAGTTATATAACAGGAAATCCATCTAAACGATCAGACTTAGACATACATATTATTTTATTTGACGATGTTGACTGGAGAGAAAGAGGAAATAAAATTATTGATGATCTTCTAATCGAATATTTTGTAAAACTACCAAAGCAAATTCGTAAACACTTTCAAGATGATAATCGGAATCGTAGGATAATGTCTATCGTTAAGTTTATTACTGGTAAAGTATTATTTGATAAGTCCAATGTCATTCAACAGTTAAAAATAGAAGCACAAGAATGGAAAAATAAAAAATATGAAAACACTATTCAAGTATTTTTAGAAATCAAAAAATATAATTTGGGATACCTGGGATAATCTTCAAGATTGCTATGAACAACAAAGGGAAGATTTTCACCTCTTCAGCTAAAGCACCCTTATATATAAGGTATTTGTAGAAGAAATGTGGTTTTATCGAACCTCAGGCTTTCGAGAAACCCGACAGCCTGACTCTCTTCCTAAGAAGAGGGGTTTTTTTTGTATAAAAAGTCATCTCTTCTTATCGATCAAAAAACTAAGCTTTGTTGGAATTAGCACCATACAATACAAATATTGTGTATGCTGAGGTTTCATTTGGGAGATTCCTCTACCTCTATGGATATGAGATTCTTGTGTGTTATATTATTTGAGTGATCTAAAAAGAAACAAAATAGGAGGAAGGCGCCCCCTGTGATTTTAAGCATTAAGGGAAGGGGACCAATCATTAGCACTTGGTGATTGCGTTTTTTAGTTTTCTAGTTTTTGTACGTCGACTGCTATTTCAAGAGTTTGGTTGGCCACTCCAAGGTAGCTGCCTTTTATTGGGACGATGTCTTTGTAGTCGCGGCCGTGGCCGATTTTTACGTAACGCCAGTTGACTTTTCCGTTGTTTGTTGGGTCAAAGCCCAACCAGCCAATTTCAGGTACGTACACTTCTATCCATGCGTGTGAAGCCTGCTCAAAGTCAGCATGTCCACCCTGAAGATCACCAACGAAATGGTAGCCGCTCACGTATCGAGCGGGGATGCCGAGGCTTTTGCACATGGAAATCATTAAGTGAGCGAAATCCTGGCATACTCCTCGTTTTAATTTAAATGTGTCTGCGACAGTGGTTTGAACATCTGTAGCTTCAGGATCATACTTAAACTGTGTATAGATGGATCTAGAGATGTTTTCAATAATTTGGTACACACTCGTAACTTCTGAACTGTTTTTTGTATCTTCAGTGAATGCTTGTATTTCTGGAGTCAGAAATGTATAGGTCGTATTTGTCAAGTATTCAGCAAAATCGTTTTGGAACTGTTCGCTTGCTAGGATTTTCAGCTCCTCATCTAACGGATATTCCTGCACATTCTTAATCTGCTCATCATAAGTGGCAACAATTGAGTGTGTTTCGATAACAATTTCATCATGCGGATCCGCAATAGAAAAACTGTACACTCGGTTGCCAAAATAGTCCTCGTATGTAAACAATGGAACTGTTGGATTAATGAAGACCGAATGATGATGACAAGATTGGCGATCATTCGTACGAGGTGTTAATCGAACTTCATTTACACTATTAAAGACCGGTTCTTCATACCGATAACGGGTCATATGAGAAATTTGAATTTTCATACTCTTACCATCTCCTGTTGTGAAAATGCTCTTGAAATAAGAGTTCCTATTTCACTCGAAGACCATTGCAAGTCATCGAGCAGTTTTTGCAAAGAATTAGTCGAAATCTGGCGCCATTCTAAATAAGATATGTGAGAAATTAATTTTTCTACCTGCCCCGCCGCTTTGTAATATAAAGAAGTATGAGGCAGTATATGCTGGAACGCCTTTAAATGGTTTTCTAAAGCGATTAATGAAGCATAATACGACCGTGGTAATACAGAGCAGCTTATAAAAAACTCTATAATCTTTCCCACTTCCATATTATCTGCATATACGGTACGAAAGCCTTCATAGGCATTTAAGGATTTTAAAAATGCACACATTTTGTAATATTGATCATTGCTATGCACGAAATCGGAATCATAGAGAAATTCTTGATGAATAGATCCGAGCATTCGTACTGTATTCTCGGCTCGCTCCAAAAAAATTCCCATCTGCATTATATGCCATTCATTTTGGCGAAGCATTGAACATTCAAGGCTGTTATTGAATAAAGTGAGCCATTCCTTTAGTTTTTGATAAAATAAGTAGGGTGTGTCCGAAATGACGTCACTAATATTTTTTTCCTGCATCCAAAGATAGAGAGCATTTAAGGTCTCCCACGATTCGCTTGGAAGTTTATCTCTGACTGCATGAGCATTCGTTCTAGCTTGCTTGATGCAAGCGTATGTGGAATTACTATTTAATGAGTCAAAAGTGATATAGTGTAAAACAGATTCTTCATTCGCTTCTGAATAATTTTCATAAAAATCCTGTTGGCAATGAAAGCTTTCTAAAAGCCTTTCCCAAGCAAATTCAGCTTGGGGAGAATTTCTATTTAACTCTGGTCGCATATGATAACTAACTTGAATTAAACGTGTATGATTTTGAATTCTTTCCATATATCGACCGATCCAAAATAATTGTTCAGCTGCACGATTAAGCATTATGTATTCCTACCTTTCTTCTACAAAAATCAAATGAGATGGGTGTTTCACTGTTCGAAATAATCTTATTAATCTAAAACCCAAGTATCTTTGCTTCCGCCACCTTGAGAGGAGTTTACGACCAAGGATCCTCCCTTCAAAGCAACCCTTGTCAATCCGCCAGGAACTACGCTGATTTCTTTTCCTGCGATCACAAACGCACGCAAGTCAATGTGTCGAGGTTTAATTTTCTCTCCAATAAGAGAAGGAGCTGTAGAAAGTTTAATCGTTGGCTGTGCAATGTATCGGCTTGGATCCTGTCTAATATTCTCAGCGAATAAAGCAATTTCATCTTCCGTTGCTTTAGGTCCGATTAACATTCCGTATCCGCCTGAAAGAGAAGTTTCTTTTACAACAAGCTCCGATAAATGATTCAAAACATATTCTCGTTCATCTTCACGAGAGAGAATATAAGTAGGGACGTTTTTTAATATAGGCTCTTCATTTAAGTAATAGCGAATCATATCTGGTACATAGGCGTATATAGCTTTATCATCAGCTACACCCGTACCAGGTGCATTAGTAATGGTAACGTTTCCTGCACGGTAAGCATTCATTAGTCCTGCGACTCCTAACAGGGAATCCGGCAGAAAAGCAAGAGGATCTAAATAATCATCATCTAATCTTCGGTATATGACATCTACCTGTTCTAGACCATGAAAGTTTTTCATATACACTTTATGATCAATCACGACAAGATCTGAGCCTTCTACTAGTTCGATTCCCATCTCTTGAGCAAGGAAGCAATGCTCATAATAAGCTGAATTGTAGCGGCCTGGTGTCAATAGGACAACTTTAGGATTCCTCTTGCTGCCTTGAGCCATACTTCTTAGACCGGATAATAAATGGTTTAATCCATGATCCATACAGCGAACTGGATTATGAAACAATAACTCAGGTAAACATTGGCTCATAAGCTGACGATTCTTGTACAAATAAGAGATGCCAGAAGGTGTCCGTAAATTATCTTCTAAAACAAAGAACTCCCCATTTTCATCTCGAATTAAATCAATGCCGGATAAGGTTATATACGTATTTTTAGGTACTTGTACATTCATCATTTCTGGACGGAAGTAACAGTTAGTGACAATCAGCTTCCTAGGGATAATCTTGTCATGAATAATGTTCTGGTCATGATAAATATCATAAATAAATTGATTTAATGCCGTTACTCTCTGTTTTAATCCTTTTTCAAGGAAGCTCCATTCATCCGCTGTCAAAATACGCGGAATGGTATCAAAAGGGATCGTTCGTTCAAGGGGGTCTTCATGCTGCTCATGATATAGCGTAAAGGTAATTCCTTGCTTCATCATCTGCGCTTCAGTGGATAGCTGCCGTATAATCAATTCTTCAGATCCCATCTCTTGCAGCTGCTGATAAACCTGCTTGTAATATTCTCTTACTTCATTAGTTGATGAGAACATCTCATCATAGAATGATGTAACGTTATACTCTGAGAATAGTTGTTTTTCTGTTAAATTCACTGTTCATTCCCCCTGAAAAAGAAAGTTTTGTTAAAGTTTTCTGAAAATTTCGATCATTTATGTCGTTATTTTACTATGCTGACAATGTTAAGGAAAGTCTTTTTTTAGATATAAGAAAGTATTTGTTTCTTGAAGGTAGCCTGGTGTAAGCCATTATCTCTTTATAGAGGGATCCAATGGTGAGCCTGAATGTTTGGTTAGAACTATGATGGCGGCAGTACTAATAAACGTCTTTAAAAAGAATCACCTCCATATGGATAAATATAACACTTGTCATGAAAAATGATTTATGTAAGGTTTGTTAAATTTATGTAAAAATTCTTTTTTATTCTATTATGGAACATACAAAAAAAAACAAAAAAAGACAAAAAATATTTAAGAATATTCTAAAATTTAAGGAAGGGGAGTAGTAAAAAAAGTTAAACAAGGGGAGAAGGATAGAAATCCAGTTAGAAATGTTAGCATGGAGAGGAAGGAATCCATGCTTAAATTTAATCGAAAGAGGGATTCTTGATAAACAACCTCACGATATACATTAAAAGGTAAACTCCTGTTCATACTAATGTTGGGAGGTAGACCTTTTATGTTACAAATATGGATGGCTAGTTTTTTGTTATTGGCTCAACCTGTTGAGCTTCCTAACAGCTTGACGGTGACTCAGCAAGGGCAGAAGATTGCCGTTATTAACCGTGAAAACTTTACCATGCCCTTTTCCGGTACTCCAATAGTTAATAGCGAAAAATACAATCAATTAATCAACAAACTAGATCAGCAAATTTACCATGCTCCTATCAATGCTACGATCAACGAACAGGAAGGCATCGTCCCAGAACAGGTAGGCCACAGACTGAATAAGCAGCGGTTTAAGGAGCAGTTTTATACTTATTTCTTTGGGAAAGGATCCTCTAAGGTAGAAGTCCCGGAAATGAACATTTATCCGGAAGTTGACAGTGAGCTGCTTGCTCATATCCGGGTAAAACAAATTGGTCAGTACGTGACATACTTTAATTCTAACAATAAAAGCCGTTCGCATAATATCTCACTTGCCGCAAAAGCAATTGACAATCACGTCGTTTTTCCTAATGAAACGTTTTCATTTAATCAAGTTGTAGGTATGAGAACACGAGACAAGGGGTACAGGCGAGCTCCCATTATTGTTAGAGGGGAGTTTTCTGAAGGAGTTGGAGGGGGAATTTGTCAAGTATCATCAACATTGTTTAATGCTGTAGATCGCGCGGGATTAAGAATCGTACAGCGTTATTCCCATAGCAGGCACGTACCTTATGTTCCATCCGGGCGTGATGCTACGGTAAGCTGGTACGGACCCGACTTTCGCTTTCAAAACAAATTTAACGAGCCGATATTGATTCGTGCTAAAGGAAATAGAGGAAGTATGGTTGTAAACCTTTACTCTTCTGAAGTGATCAATTATGAATCTCAAAAAGTCCCCAGGGCTTCATCTCGGTTACCAAAAGAAACCAATATGGAACAAAAAATGCATATTTCCAGTTCACCAGGTCATGTCAAATCATGATACTAGAATGGATTGGCTTTATGAAAGAGCCTGTTTTCATAGTGGAAGCAATATTGCCACACTTAAGATGTGTTTATACTTAGATATGTTTAAATTTTGCATCTTATTTAATGACTCAAATAAAGAGAGCCGCTTTAGAAATAACGGCTCTAAGGATGGTGTGACCGGTGCAAGGGTGTAATCTATTAGGGTGCTGGTACCGAATCCCGAAGGCAGTAATTGGGATTAGATTAAGAATAGTCATTACATACTTTCGTAAAATATAGAGAAGATCGAGGGAATTTCTTCGATTTCAAAAATTTTTTTGTATCTTCCTAACTCGTGGTATTTTCTAACAGAACCAACCGCCTTCTCATTATCTAGCTATTTTTATTTAATTTACTATTTCAACGTCTGCATTTTTTACTACTTCTTCCGTATATTCGCTCCAGGTTTGTTTTAATTCATTTTATGATATACCTTCATTTTTTTCTTGTTCTTCTTCAAACTTTTTTTTCTTTAAGGGCACTGGATAGGCTACACTTAGTTGGATAATAAAAATAAGGGCACGTATTGCTATTAAATAAAGATGTACACGGCAGTATTATCAAAAGCTATTTATAAAGAAAAAAGCAACATTCGAAAAGTTGCTTTTTCCCATTTATCTAATTCGGAGTTTTGTACGCTAGGAGAACTTCAACCTAAAAAAAGTTCGAATCCCCTACTATGTTAAGGATCCGACTTTTTTTAAGAGGGTTCTTAACAGTTATAAAAATTGACTAGTATCTATCCTAGTGGAATTCTTCCCTTAACCTGCTTTAACGTTGCTACTATAAGAAAGCTAACAATCACTAATAAGAGCCATGAACTCACCTTTCCTAGATGAACGAGACTCCATGCATCGGTTTGGTTTGGATATTCCCAAGCTCCAAAGAACGTTGCGATATTTTCGGCTATCCATATAAAAAATCCGATGAGCACAAAAGAAAGTGCGAGTGGCATACGGTAACGAGTTCTATCAACCTCGTATGTGACCCATGATTGCCAAAAGACGATAATTACAAGTCCAGATAACCACCAGCGAACGTCAATCCAATAATGGTGGGTGAAAAAATTCAAATAAATCGCAGCTGCAAGAGGTACAACTACCAAAAACGGTGGCCACTTAACCAGTTCAACCTTAAACCTCCTCCACGCTTGGCAAAGATAACTCGCTACACTTGCGTACATGAATCCGCTATATAAAGGCACTCCAAAAATTTTGAAATATCCTTCCTCTGGATAAGACCAGGAGCCCATATGTACTTTGAAAAGTTCAAGAGCAAGTCCAATAAGGTGGAACAAGGTAATAACCTTAAGTTCATCCCGTGTTTCAAGACCAGAACGCACCATCCACCACTGCATCAGAAGGCAGATGATAAACAGCCAGTCATACCGTGGTAGGAAGGGAAGTGGCATGATTTTTGTAAAAGCCAAAGAGGCAAAAATAACGACAGGAAACAAACATGATAGGGCCTGCTCCCAACCAAAACGAACGAGTTGTGTTAATGCTCTCATGATTTGTGCCTCCAAAGGTTTTTTCTCCATATCTGTAAGTCCTGAATTGGATAATAGCTAAATAGATTTAGGGTTAAGTCCATAGGTTCACCACCGAATGACTTTCATTCCTTCTAAATGTTAAATATTCCAGTTTATTAATCTTCGGCGTCATCATCACTTCGGTATTCTAAAATATCTCCAGGTTGACATTCTAAAGCCTTACAAATCGCCTCTAAAGTGGATAATCTAATTGCCTTTGCCTTTCCATTTTTCAAGATAGAAAGATTAGCCATTGTTATTCCAACCCTCTCTGAAAGTTCTGTTACACTCATTTTTCTTTTCGCCAGCATCACATCAATATTAATTATAATCGCCATTGTTTTCACCTCAAACCGTTAAATCATTTTCAGATTTTATATTAATCGCTTCTTGTAAAAGCCTTTGGAGAACAGCAGCAAAGAACACAATCACTAGAGAAGCAAAAATAATGACCATACCGATTAACATGACACCTGGAGCGTCGTCTTTTTCTGCCAAGATGTAAATAAACGGAAGAACCACCACATACACCGTACTAATTGCGAAAGCACAGTATTTTATTTTCTTTAAAGTCTTAACGGATAATTCTGAGAAAGCTTCGTTTTTATCAATATAAGTTAAAAGTTTAAAAGCTTGATAAAGAGCAAAGTAGAACGGTATCGCTGCTACATACATACCTATTATAATAGGATATAGTATATGGGCATAATCTGGATTTACTGGATTATTAGCTAACAAAGGTAACCCATATATACATAAAGCAAGAATTGGAGTTCCAATAAGAAAAACAGCTATCTTTAAAAACAATGTTGTTCCTCGTTTCACAAAAAGCACCTCACTTATTTATTTTCAATTTGAATTTAACACATCAATTATCGTTTTACAATAAAAATTTATTTATTTTCATATTTTTTTTATTGTTAAACAAATGTTGATTTTAGACAAAGATAAAAAAGCATTCCTCATTAGTCTATGTTGGAACACGGTAAATTAAAAGAAAGCTATCATTTCTGGCTACCTGTTGACGCTGCATTTGGAGGATTTGCAGCTTGTTCACCAAGGTATAAAGAATTAGTAGAAGGAATTAACCATGCTGATTCGATTACAATTGATGCACACATAAATGGTTGAGTGTCTCCTTAGTCATTCCGATGGAAGTTTTTAAAGCTTCGATTCTTAATAACAGTGAATCATCATTGTGAGTCCTTCTTTAGAAGATATAACGATAACGAAAAGATAAGTAGAATGCGGCTAAGTATTAGGGATTGAAGTATTAGGTCATGTCATCGTTAATGCAAAAGCCGATTGTTACAGCCTCGGAAAACCGAACGAAAACCCCTGCATTGCTTGGATTGTCACTATCTATATTTTATAGCATTCACTTTTTCAGTGACCTCGGGGAGCAATCTCCTTTTTTTAGAGGAGGACTTTTTTGTTGTTTTGCCTATTAAACTCTTTTAGTGGTGATATAGACTTTGGTTTATGTTTTAAATTTTCTAAACTATAGCATTAGTATTTCTGATTATACATTTGTAAATATTTCCTTTATCATATTTTTATAAACAACTAATCCAATTTGTTTAGATGGAATTGTGCAAGGAGAATCTTATCGTATAAGTTAATGTTCATTTAACACTAAAAATGGAATATGATGACCAGACTATTGGAGACACATCATAATAATGTGTTCAGGCTGTCGACAAACGCTCGATTTCTTCGTTGTTCGCCTTACTCGGATGCTCATTACCCAACTACGGTAACTTCGCTCCTCGTCATGAGCTTCACGCCTCGAAATATAAACGTTTTCGATCAGCCTGCAGTTTGTGCAAATACTACTTTGTCTACACTCTGGACGCATCATAATAATGTGTTTTTTTATATAAAAGGAGGATGGAAAATGTGTTAAAAAAAATCAATTGATAGTTAATTAACTATTGAAAATGATATTTAGTGTGTGTTGAAAAGGAGGAACGAATGAATCAACTCGACATCAGTATTGAAGAACTTTCGTCAGAGGATAAGGAGGAGGCAGTTGGAGTATTGGTCTTGAGTTACGAGCAATATAAAAACAGTTATACCAATATTCAAGAGTACTATGATTATATAGAACATATCCGTGCTTCACTTGACAATCCTTTAATTGATCAAGTGTTAATTGCCAAAATGGAAAATGAAGTCGTCGGGACACTCCAAATATTCACGGATGGTTTTCATGCTTATGGAGATTTAAATATTCCAATAAATGCTCCGGTTGTTCGCTTACTCGGTGTACATCCAAAAATAAGACGTAGTGGTATTGCAAGGAAATTGCTAGTAGCCAGCACTAATTATACAAGAGTGAAAGGTGCTTCTGCTTTATATTTACATACTTCAGAAAAAATGCCTGATGCGATTCGATTGTATGAACGCTTTGGGTTTGTACGAAGCCCTGAATATGACTACGACATTCTTGATTTTACTGTTATGTGTTATAGATATGATCTTTAAAGATAATGCCTACATCTAAATATATGGATTTACATGTTTTTAAAACTGACTAAATCCATAGTATAAATATGATATGCGGAAGGAAAACAACGTAATGATGATGAATAAAGTGGCTATGAAGAAGGGAATTATCCGCCAACAAAATGTACCAGTCAGTATGCGAGATGGTACAAAATTATATGCCGATATTTATCGGCCAAATGACCAAATTGATTATCCGATTCTACTATTAAGAACGCCTTACAACAAAGAAGATGCACAAACAATGAATTATGCACATCCAATTTGGTATGCACAGCAAGGTTATGTTGTTATTGTTCAAGATACACGTGGACGGTGGTCGTCTGAAGGGGAATTTAATCCACTGGTTCACGAAGGAACAGATGGATGCGATACCATTGAATGGGCAGTAACGTTACCTTATACCATTCCAAAGGTGGGAATGTATGGATTTTCATTTATCGGTTTTTCACAACTTTTGACAGCGGCAGAGCAGCCTCCTCACCTTGCATGTATTGCACCATTTATGTGTGGATCCAATTCAATAAAGGTTTCAGAGAATGGCGCTTTTCCATTAGCTCAAAATTTGTCTTGGGCGATCTTTGTTAGTCAAAATGAAGCAATCAGAAAAAAAGATGTGAAATGGCTTCAACAGCTTGCGACAACGAATATTCAAGAACTATATAAATACTTGCCTTTGCAAGACGTACCGATTATCAAAAATGAGCTTGCTCCATTCTATCAAAAGTGGATTCAACAAGCACATGAAAAACAAGTAGATTCGTCCTCATTATATGAAAATATTTTGGTTCCTGGTTTACATCTAGGTGGATGGTATGACATGTATGTGGATAAAACGATTGGAAATTATGAAGGAATAAAAGAAAAAAGCAAAAATGAGAATGCAAGAGAAAATCAATACTTAATTTTAACACCTTGGTATCATATGCCATGGTCTCGATATGTAGGGCAAATTGATTTTGGCAAAAATGCAGAAAATCGTGTTAACGAAATACAAATTAAATGGTTTGACAGGTGGTTGAAGGATAGTCCAACGGCGTGGGAAGAAGACCCTGTTCGTTATTTCATTACAGGAGAAAATGAATGGCATGTGTCGAAACACTGGCCTTTGCCTGAGAGTGAAAGTAGAGTTCTTTACTTATCAAGTGAAGATCGAGCAAATTCAATTAATGGTTCAGGAAAACTGGCAGAGGAAATATCAGAACAAAATAGTGAAAAAGATATTTATGTATATCATCCGTCCATCTATGTACCTGCAATTGGTGGCCGCTCTGGACCAGATCCCGTACAGACACCGATGGGAGCACAAAATCAACAGCCTATTGAAATCCGTAATGATGTACTTGTGTATACATCTGATATTCTAACAGAAGATGTAGATGTAGTAGGGGAGGTGAACGGAGAATTATACATTTCCACTACAGTAGAAGATACGGATTTTGCTGTTAAATTTATAGATGTTTTTCCTGATGGCCGCTCTGTCAATGTTGCAGAAGGACTGCTTCGTGCAAGTGCACGAAATGGAATAGATCAGCGTGAAGCCTTAATTCCTAATAAGGTATATCAATTGGACATTTCAGCTGGTTCCATTGCACATCGTTTTAAAAAGGGGCATGCTATCCGACTAAACATAACAAGCACATTGTTCCCAACATTTGACCGACATTGCAATCAGTTTTTGCCATTGGATGAAGTCACTGAACTAACGTTTAAAACAGCTACCCAAACGGTATACCATAACGAACAATACCCATCCAATATACGATTTACCATTAAAAACTCACATGAAGACTCGTCCCTCGTCTCCACCATCTAACAAAGAAAAGAGGCAGACTCAAACCTAATAAAGGTGGCGTGAGCGAAGCTCCGTCCCCTAAACCATAAAAAAACAGGAGGATAGTAGATCTTGAAATATACATATATATGGTTTGATATCGGATATACCTTGTTATATCAGCAGCGTGAAAAGGTATATGATCAATATTTGAAAGAACATAACATTCATATACCTATCCAAAAAATTGAAGAAGCCTATCATTATGCTGATAAATTATTTATGCGTGAGTATCCGGGCATCCTCGGAACAAAAACAGACCATTTTTATCCATGGTATTTGGGCGTAGTAAATCATTATTTACAACTTGCATTTCATCTAGAATCTCAAAACCGCTTTATGCAAAAAGAAATTCAGGAAACAAAACCGTACTGGCTGCCTTTTTCCTTCACAAAAGACGTGCTTCATACGTTAAAGCAGGATGGTTATCGACTTGGTGTTATTAGTAATTGGGATAAGAGTGCACGCCCTTTATTAGAATACTATGGGTTAATTGACTATTTCGACGATATTATTATTTCATCAGAAGTTGGTATCGAAAAACCAAGTAAACAGATATTTGAACTTGCTTTTAAGCAAGGGAAAACAAAAAGCGAGGAAAGTATTTATATTGGTGATAATTACTATCACGATGTTGTTGGAAGTGCGAAAGCAGGGCTTAAAACATATTTGATTAATCGATTTGAAAAGAAAGGAATTGAAGAGCTTCACTATCCACATACCCTAGAGTCTATTAATGAACTGCCATCATTATTAAAAGCCATACGTGTATAAATTAGGAATTTGGAGGAGGATGAATGATGACTTTATATACAAGAAAAAGAACATGGTTACCTGCGTTACTATTGTTTGTTTTAAGCTTCGTTTTGTTATCGGGCTGCAGTAATAGTAGTAGCTTGGATAGCGATGCTGCCGAAAATGGAAAGGATAATAAAGAAGCTGAATCAGAACCGAAATCAGGTGGGAGCATTGTAGTTGCAATACCTCAAGATTTGGATTATTTAGATCCACATTTAGCAGAAGCTGCTGGTACAAGAGAAGTAACGTTTAATATTTTTGAGGGATTATTAAAAGCAAATACAGATGGAGGCTTAGATCCAGCCATTGCAGAATCATACGAAATTTCAAAGGATGGCTTAACCTATACATTTGCTATTCGTGATGGAGTCAAGTTCCATAATGGTCAAGACTTAACTTCAAAAGATGTTGTCTATTCTTATTCTAAGCTTGCTGGTTTGGATTCAGGGAAACCGTTATCCGCTAGCTTTGCCAATGTTGAAAAGATTGAAGCACCAGATGATAAAACAGTTGTTGTGAAGTTAAAAGAAAATGAAGCGGCAATTATTACAGCTTTTACGGCGCCTATTATTCCAGCCGATTACAAAGACAGCAATAAATCTCCAATCGGAACGGGACCATTTAAATTTGTAGAATATAAAGCAGGCCAGCATTTAATTGTGGAAAAAAATAAAGATTACTATATCAAAGGAGTTCCCTATTTAGATAAAGTAGAATTCCGCATTCTGCCAGACCCAGAAGCAGCATTCTTAGCTTTGCAATCTGGTGAAATTGATATTTATCCACGGATTGCTACGGAAAAAGCAGAACAATTAACCACTGGTTTTAAAACAATTAGCAACGAGCAAAACTTAGTTCAGCTATTAGCCTTTAATAATAAAGTGAAACCATTTAATGATAGTAAAGTTCGTCAAGCAATTAATTATGCAGTGGATAAGGATCAAATTATCAAAGGAGTGGCTCTAGGCAAAGGGACAAAAATTGGTTCTAACTTAAGCCCTAAATTAAGCAAATTCTATAACGATAGCTTAGAAGACTTATACCCAACAGATATAGAGAAAGCGAAGAAATTACTAGCTGAAGCTGGGTTGCCAGATGGATTCCAACTTACCATTACAGTTCCTTCCGTATATCCATTTCATGTTGATACAGCACAGGTAATCGCAAATCAATTAGAGAAGGTAGGAATTAAAGCGAAGATTGAAACGGTTGAGTGGGGAGTTTGGTTAGAAAGAGTTTATCAAGGGCGCGATTATGAATCTACGATTATTGGATTAGACGGAAAGCTTGACCCGTTTGAAATATTAAGTCGTTATATTTCAATATCTGATAATAACTTTTTAAACTACAAGAATCCTAAGCTAGATAAAGTATTAGATCAAGCCAAAATTGAAACGGATGAAAATAAACGAATTTCTTTCATTAAAGAAGCTCAAAAAATTATTGCAGAGGATGCAGCAGCTGTTTTCATTATGGATCCTTATACAAATGTCACCTTTAAAGATACGATTAAGGGATACAAAACATATCCAATCTATGTTCAAGATTTATCATCAGTATATATTGAAAAATAATAATCGGAGGGCATGGAATGGATTATGTACTAAAAAAAACATTAAGCTCCTTATTAACATTATTACTTGTCGTCCTGCTCGTTTTTTTAGCTTTTCGAATCATTCCAGGTAATCCAGCTAATATTATTTTGGGAGTAGAGGCAACGCCTGCGCAAATTGAAGCATTGGAACAAAAGCTTGGAATCGATAAGACACCAGTTGAACAATTTATACATTGGATTAAGGGAGTTTTTCTACTAGATTTTGGAGAGTCACTGCGTTTTTCAGAACCTGTTCTTTCACTTATTGGTGAAAGAATAGGTGTAACATTTTCCTTAGCTTGCATCGCCATTATTATTACGATTCTAGTATCTATTCCACTAGGAATAATTGCTGCCAATTATAAAGGGAAATTTCTAGACCTATTCATTTCTATTAGCACCCAAATTGGTCTTGCTATTCCATCCTTTTGGATGGGGATATTATTAATTATGATCTTTGGTGTATTTTTTCATTTGATTAAAGTAGGCGGTTATGTGCCGTGGTCTGAAAATCCTGTATTAGCTTTTAAATCATTGCTATTTCCAGCTATTGCAATATCCATTCCTCAAATAGCAGTGCTTGTTAGGTACTTGCGGACAACGATAATAGAACAATTAAATTTTGACTATGTGCGGACAGCTAAAAGTAAAGGCTTAAAAGATTCAGCTGTATTGTTTAGGCACGTATTAAAAAATGCTTTGATACCTGTTATTACGATCGCCGGATTGAACTTTGGAGAAATTCTTGCTGGGAGTCTTGTGATTGAGCAAGTATATGCATTGCCAGGTTTCGGAAGAATGCTTATTTCGGCAATTGGAGATCGCGATTTTCCACTTGTTCAAGGGATGGTTATTATTATTGCAATGATTGCAGTGATTGTAAATTTATTAGTCGACCTCTCCTACCGCTATCTAGATCCAAAA
This sequence comes from Niallia sp. 03133, assembly GCF_052663225.1. Classification (NCBI taxonomy): domain Bacteria; kingdom Bacillati; phylum Bacillota; class Bacilli; order Caryophanales; family Bacillaceae; genus Niallia; species Niallia sp. 03133. Next base: position 393,087 of record NZ_JBQTCY010000002.1, on the reverse strand, counting down.
ATCAAATGGAAGTAAGGAAGTGAGGTAAAATGTTCAAAAAATTTAATCTAATAGCTGGAGGAGCGATTGTACTTTTTTTACTATTCATTTTTCTTATTAGCTTCTTTTATGTGCCATATGATGTTAATCAAATGAATATTGAAGATAGGCTTATTGAGCCAAACAGCCATTATTTAATGGGAACGGACAATTTTGGACGCGATGTATTAAGTCGAGTGATGAAAGGATCTCAAACTGCGTTTATCGTTGGCGGTGGAGCAGTATTAATTGGACTGTCGTTCGGGATTTTAATAGGTGCCGCGGCTGGTTATTTTGGAGGTTGGGTTGATGAATTGCTCATGAGAATAATTGATGCATTATTGGCATTCCCAGGAATTCTATTAGCACTTATTTTAGTAGCAATTTTTCAACCTGCTTTAGAGATTACGGTCATTGCAATTGGTATTATGACGATCCCAAGCTTTTCTCGCGTCATTAGAAGTGGATTTATTAAGTATAAACAGATGGATTTCATTAGGGCTGCACGAAATTTTGGATCTAGTAATTTTCGTGTCATCCTTCATCATATTTTACCAAACATTGTTTCTTCTATTATCGTAACTGCTTCTCTTAGTTTTTCCACTGCGATACTGGTAGAAGCGGCATTAAGTTATCTAGGGCTGGGTGTTCAGCCCCCTGATCCAAGCTGGGGAAGAATGTTAAATGAGGCGCAAGGGTTTGCTAAGTTAGCTCCTTGGTATACTTTAGCGCCAGGTTTTATGTTAACGCTAACCATTCTTGGATTTAATTTGCTAGGTGACGGGATAAGAGATTTACATGATTTTTCGGAGTAAAGATTATTTTGGAGGATGGAGAGAATGAAAAAATGCCAGAAATATTATCGATTCGCAACCTGACCATTCAACTTAAACAAAATAGGAATAGACTCCCTGTTCTTTCCGGACTATCCTTAACGGTTCAAAAAGGGGAAATTTTTGGTATTGTTGGGGAATCAGGATGTGGAAAAAGCGTATTATCAAATTCCATTATGGGTTTACAGCCTGAAACAATGTTCGCGTCAAAGGGAGATATCGTGTTCGAAGGACAGTCATTGTTAAACAAGCCAAAGCATCAATTGCAAAAAATGAGAGGAAATGAAATCTCGATGGTTTTTCAAAATCCGATGTCCTCTTTAAATCCATCATTAACAATAGGTTATCAGATTATGGAAATCATTCGTACGCATCAAAAAATCCCCAAAAAGGAAGCTAGAGAAATAGCGATTGAGCTTATGAAGAAAGTAGGTTTACCGCGTGCTGATCAATTACTTTATGAGTACCCTCACCAACTATCAGGGGGAATGCAGCAACGTGTGATGATTGCTATTGCCATTGCTTGTCAACCAAAGCTGCTGATAGCGGATGAACCAACAACTGCTTTAGATGTTATGATCCAAGCACAAATTTTAAAATTATTAAAAGAAATACAGCGTGAGCAAGGCACGACAATAGTACTCATTTCCCACGATTTAGGTGTAATGGGTGAAATGTGTGATCGGATAGCGGTTATGTATGCTGGAGAAATAGTAGAGATTGGCACGACAGAACAACTCTTTGAAAACCCTAGTCATCCATATACGAAGGGGCTAATGCAATCAATCCCTTCACCGGATAAAAAGGGGAAACCGCTCTATTCCATCGCAGGAACTGTACCACCGCTTCAAGAACGAAAAGGCGGATGTCCCTTTGCTAGTCGCTGCCAACTGGCAATCGAAAAATGCTTTGAATCAAAGCCACAACTTACAAAAGTTTCTGATGCTCATGATGTCAGTTGCTACTTTAGTGAAATTGCGGAGGGAAATGATGAGTACGCAAGATCTTCTAGTTAAAGTGGAGAACATAAAAAAAACATATACACAGGGAAGGCTATATAAAACCAAAGAGTTGCACGCAGTTTCCAATGTAAGTCTTACGTTAAGAAGAGGAGAAACGCTAGGGCTGGTCGGGGAAAGTGGAAGTGGCAAGTCCACTTTAGGCCAGTTGATTGGCCAATTGTTAGAACCTACCGAAGGAGATTTGATATTCGAAGGCCAAGTAATTGGAGGTATGACCATCCAACAGAAAAGGCTGCTAAAAAAAGATATACAATATGTTTTTCAAGATGCATTTTCCGCATTAAATCCACAACATAAAGTCTCAAAATTAATCGAAGATCCATTAATTATTCAAAAAATCGGAACACTAGCAGAGAGGAAAGCAAGGGTAAACGAAATGATGAATGATATTGGATTGGATGAGAGCTATCGTGATGCCTACATACACGAACTAAGCGGAGGACAAAGGCAGCGTGTCGGCATTGCAAGATCTCTTATATTAAAACCCAAATTGCTGATTCTAGATGAACCAGTTTCTGCATTAGATGTCTCCGTTCAATCACAAATTTTGAATTTATTAAAAAGCTTGCAGCAAAAATATCAACTAACTTATTTGTTTATTTCACATGATTTGAATGTTGTACATTATATGAGTGATCGAATAGCAGTAATGTATTTAGGGGAAATTATCGAAATTGCCAATGTACATCATGTATATGAGACTCCCCTTCATCCATATACAAGAGCGCTTGTTTCGGCTATTCCAACCTACAAAAGGCAAGGAGAGCCTCTATTGCTAGAAGGAGAAATTTCAAGTGCAGCAGATGAGTGGAGTGGCTGCCCGCTATACAGTCGTTGTCCTTTTGCAAAAGAAATATGTAAACAGAAAGAACCTATACTTGAGGAATTTAGTATAGATCAATACGTTTCATGCCATTTATATTAAAAAGGCTATGTTAAAGCTCGTTGTTGATTTTGGCACTATGTTGATTTTCGTTTCAGGCGTGAGACTCCTGCGGGAAAAGCGAGTCAGTGGGAGGCCCCAGAGGCGCAAAGCGCCGAGGAGGCTCACGGACCGCCCGCTGAAAGCGGACGCCCCTCACTGCAATCAACAGGCAAGTTTAATAGAGCTATTAAAAGGAAAAGGGAGAGGGTTTTATGAGCCAAGTTGCAACAAAACCTATTTATACGTCTATCACACAATTAATTGGAAATACTCCATTGCTTCGATTAGTCAACCTAGAAGAAAAACTGGATGTTAAAGCAGAAATTATTGCTAAGTTAGAGTATTTTAATCCATCTAATAGCATTAAGGATCGTGTCGCAGCTTCCATGATTGAGCAGGCAGAGAAAAATGGTGAATTAACAAAGGAACACACAATTGTTGAAACTACCAGCGGCAATACTGGGGTTGGCTTGGCAGCAATTGCAGCAGCAAAAGGCTATAAATTAAAAGTCCTTATCCAAGATAATGTTAGTGAAGAACGAACGAAAGCAATAAAAGCACATGGAGGAGAAGTGATCCCATTTCTTGAAGTACCTGAAATTGCAGCGGTTGCCGAAGAAATCGATGGCGATTTTGTTGCAGCTATTAATGTTTATAAAAAGGAAGTTATTGAAAAACAAGACGACGTTGTCTTTTTAAATCAACTGGATAATAAGGCAAATCCTCAGATTCATTTTGATACAACAGGCCCCGAAATATGGCGAGACACTGAGGGGCAGGTGGATATAGTCGTTGCATCAGTGGGAACAGGTGGTACTATTTCAGGGGTTGGGGCATTTTTAAAGGAACAAAATTCAAATATTAAAATTGTAGCTGTTGAACCCGGATTAAATTCCATTGCATCAATTCAAGATCCTGATATTCCAGAAATTACTGGTGTTTACCGTTTTTCTGATATGGAAGATGAAAAAGTTCCCGATAATGTAAATCGTTCTATTATTGATGAGATCATTAGCGTCGAAACAGAACAGGCAAATGAGCATGCTCGTATAGCTGCAAAATTAGATGGGATACTCGTTGGAACTTCATCAGGAGGAGCATTATTTGCAGCAATTGAAGTAGCGAAACGCCCTGAAAATAAAGGGAAAAGAATTGTTGTCATTTTACCCGATACAGGATTGCGTTATTTATCAACGGACTTATTCAAATAAATGAAAAAAACTAATATTAGTATATTTCTAATCGAATGGATGGACCATTTTGTATATTTGAAATAAAGTGAACCTTTCCATCAGTGGGGGTTTTCTTCATCCCCCACTGATGGTTAGTTGAACTTATCGGACCTTTACGGGCGAGTTTCAACACCTAGCTTCCTCGATTCCTCAGCATCCCCGAGGTGGGGGTCTTACTGCCCGTTAAGAGTGGGATAAAGTTTAACCGTTTTTAAAACCTACACATTTTGATCAATCTTTTTTCAAAATGTGTGGGTTTTTCTATTGTGAAATCAACGTTTGCAGCATTCTTTTAATTAGACTTTATTCTAAACCAACACATTTCCTAGCAATAATTCTTAATTTAATTGATTCTACAGATTGCCCACCTGTAATAGATGGTTAGGTTCTGTCCGTTTATCAGCACTTTTGGCATTGGATGCATTTTTATAATCAAAATCAATGCCTTCTGCTGGTTCAAGTGGAACAAACAAAACACCCTAAATTAATCGAAAAAATACAAAAGAAATTGTTTTAGTAAAATAGAAAAAAATGTAAAATGGAGTTATAAAAATACAAATGGGAAAATAAACTATGAAAAAATTTATGAGTGTATTATGTACTATATTAGTTTTAATAGGTTTTATAGGATGTTCTAAAAATGAAACAAAAAATGAGAATAAGGGAACAAATATACTTCCAAAAATTGTTGAAAGTAACTTTGTAGTTTCAGATAATGAGTACAAACTTTTAGGAGAAGTTGGTAATTTTGGATTAGTATATGATAAACCTATTTTAGTTGTTAAAGCGTTAATTAGTTAAGGATTATTTGAAAGTGTCATTTTGTTTGCAAACTTTTATTTTTATACTAAGCAACACACTTTAGAAAATTAAATCGAGAAACGTTTCCACATATGATATGATTTTACTTGAGGTGATTGCATGGCAACCATAAAAGATGTCGCAAAGTTGGCAGGAGTAGGGTTAGGAACTGCTTCTCGAGTTATCAATAAATCTGGATATGTTAGTGAAGTAACTAAAAAAAAAGTACTTGATGCTATTGAACAATTAGGATATATTCCAAACGAAACGGCAAGAGCATTTGTGACACAAGATAGTAAGATCGTAGCATTATTTTTACCTTCGATACATCACGCGTTTTTCTCAGAGCTAGCTTTTCATATTGAGGATGAGCTTGATAAACATGGGTACAATATGATGCTTTGTAACTCTAGCGGACAAATCGAAAAAGAACTTAAATATATAAACATGCTCAAACAAAACAAAGTATCAGGTATTATTGGAATCTCCTATAATTCAATTGGAAATGAACTTAATAATTCCATGCCAATTGTTTTAGTGGACCGTCATATTGGAGAAAATATACCTTATGTTTCAAGTGATAATTATGATGGAGGTCAATTAGCCTTTCAAGTGTTGAAAGATACTGGATGCATTAATGTCGCTTATATTGGAACTTTTTCGAAAACTGTAATAACGGAAGTAGAAAAAAGAAGAAAAGGCTTTGAAGATGCTGCAAAAGAGAATGGAACAAACTGTACTCTCTATATTGAAGAGGATCCCATTAAGGATGAAACTGCATTTTTAACTACGTTTTTACAAGTTTATAAGGATATAGATGGGGTATTTGTGGAGAATGATATCATGGCACTGAAACTCGTACAGCTTGCCATTGAACATAATATAAATATACCTGAAGAGCTTTCTGTTATTGGGTATGATGGAATCGAGACCTATTCAGCTCTAAGACCAAGACTGTCTTCTATTAGGCAACCAATTGAATTAATGGGGAGAAGTTTAGTTGAATTAGTCCTTAAAAGAATAAATGGGGTTCAAGTTGAACCTGTTATTCATCCAGTAGTATTATTTAAGGGGGATACAACATTATAATAACAAAAGAAGAAAAGTAATAAAAAGCTGATTGACAAAAATGAATGTATTTACTATACTGAAAGCATGGGTGGAAACATTTCCATATTTAAATTAGGGGCGTTGCCCTTTAATTATTTAACTTTTTTGGAAGCGTTTCCATCAAAAAGAGAGGGGGAAGACGTTTGAAAAAATTATTTAGTTTTTTTATGATTTCAGCCCTTATTTTCGGTTTAACTGCTTGTACTAATTCTACGAATAATAGTGCAGATTCAACAAATGATAATGAGCCAAAAGAATTAACAGTATGGGTACATGTTCCTGCAGAGGATCAAGAGGGTAAAAATTATGATTTAAGAGCTAAAGAATTTGAAGAACAACATAAAAATGTAAAGGTAAACGTTGAACATATCGTAAAAACCGGGGAGGGAAGTGGATATAATGATAGACTCAACGCTGCCATTACAACTGGAGATTTACCAGATGTAATTACTCTTGAAAGCGTGTACACTGCGTCTTATGTTGATTCAGATCTTCTTTTGCCTTTAAATGAGTATTTAGGAAAAGATGTAATTGATTCTTATTTAGATACAATCGTAAAGGCTGGAAGCGTTGGAGATGATTTATACGCGTTGCAATCCTTTGATTTATCAGCACCTGTATTCTACAATGTAGATTTATTTAAAGCTGCGGGAATAGATATTCCAGCAGATGAGAATGGAAATTGGACATTAGATTTAGCTTGGAGCTATGATGAATTTTTGAAAAATACTAGAATTCTCAAAGAATTTATGGGGCAAGAACCAGTGCATATGTACCCTGATAATAATGGATGGCAAATGTATGCACACTCTCCAATCATTTTTTCCAATGATGCGCAATTAGTTGGAGAAAATGGCTTAGACACAGATGGTTATTTAAATAGTGAAAATACAATGGAAGCTCTAAACTTTATCAATACTCTATTTAGAGAAGGAATTGTTTCACCAACTGCTAGGGAAAATGCATTTGCTACGGAAAAAGCAGCAATTAGTTTTGAAGGACCTTGGGTGATTGATGTACTTACAAAAGAGTATCCAGATTTGAATTGGTCATTAATGCCTTATCCATATGGGAAAAAGGGGCATAACTCAGCACCACATGGCAGTTGGTATGTTGCTGCGACGAAAAATACAAAATATCCTGAACTTACAGCCGAGCTAATAGCTCACTTAACAAATAAGGATAGTGCTAAGGCGATGGAAGAAGATGCTGGACTAATTCCAGGTCATAAAGAACTATTAGCTTCGTCGAAAACATATAGTGAGTATCCTAGAAAATTAATGTTAGATCAATTAGTAGAAACTGCACATGTTAAACCTACATCACCTATTTTCCCAGTACTTGAAGATGTATTAGGAGATATTATAGAAGGAATAGCTTTAGGTAGCGATTCTGTTGAGAATTTAGTTCAGGATGCAGTGGATAAAGCTGAACGTGAAGCTTCAAGATTTAAGTAAAAAACAAATTTGATAGAATAATAGTAAGTATACGAGAAGTCGTATACTTACTATTATTAAGGGGTATTTATATGAATAAAGGAAGAAAAAACATAAATAAATACGGAGTACTGAAATTCTTTTTTAGTAGTAAATTTTTATTTTTACTTCCAGCATTTGCCTTAATAGGTGTGTTTGTAATCTATCCATTAATACTTGCAGTTGGCTTTTCATTTACAGACTATTACCTACTGAAACCAAATGATATCTCATTTATTGGATTTGATAATTACATGGAAATAGTAGAAGACAATCATGCACGATACGCTTTTTTTAACTCTTCTAAATATGTCATTTATATAGTCCCACTTCAAGTCGCTTTATCATTGTTCTTAGCCATCTTAATTGCAAAAAAATCAAAAGTGAATACCTTTTTTAGAACTGTATTCTTTTCACCATATATATTATCCATTATAGTTGTTTCTTTACTATGGAAAAACATTCTAGATCCAAGTGTGGGGATTATTAACATTTTTTTGGCTGATTTAGGCTTTAACAAGCAAGGCTTTTTTACCGATTCTGATCTAGCACTCCCAACCATCTCCTTTATTATTCTTTGGCAAGGTATAAGTTTTCAAATGTTAATATTAATGGCTGCACTACAGGATATTCCATCAGCACTGTACGAAGCAGCGGATATAGAAGGTGCAAATGGCTGGAAAAAGTTTAAATATATTACACTTCCTAGTATAAAGGGGCAGCTCGTATTTGTACTGATTGTTGTAACAACGGGGACATTTAAAATCATCATAGAACCGTTAGTATTAACAAATGGAGGACCAAATGGCAGTACAGCTAGTATCTTATTATACATGTTTGAACAGGGAACAAGATATCGTCAAATTGGCTACTCAAGTGCCATAACGGTTGTATTCGCATTAATATTAATCATCATTGCATTGGCTCAAAGAAAATTATTTAAGGAGGAATAAAAATTGAAGAAATCTAATGTGATTACAGCTATAAAAATGCTTGTGTTAATGACATTTGCTTTCCTGTTCTTATTCCCAACTGTTTGGATGTTTGTGAATAGCACAAAAACGGTTGCAGAAATTTCTAAAGAAATTGGTACGATTAAAAGTTTTGTACCAAATTTTAATCATATAACTATTTGGCTGGAACCTTATAAAGATATTTTTAGTAGATTTAATTTTTCTCTTCATTTTTTTAATAGTGTTTTTTATAGTTTTGTAATTGTTGTAGGAAGTTTATTTGTCAATTCGTTAGCGGGGTATGCCTTAGCAACATTTGATATACCATTTAAAAAGTATATTACTGGAGTTTTACTTATTTTAATTATTTTTCCTTTTCAATCAGTTCTAATTCAAATATTCATTATCATAAATAAAATGAATCTAACGAATACAGTTTGGGGGCTGGCATTACCTCATATTGGAAGTGCATTTAACATTTATTTATTTATGGTATTTTTTAAGAAAATTCCTAAAGAATTAAGAGAATCAGCATACATCGATGGTGCGTCGGACTGGAAAATATTCACTAAAATTGCTGTGCCAATCTCTAAACCTATTTTCCTGACGATTGGAATATTAGTGTTTGTCGGATCCTGGAATGATTATGTCTGGCCTCTTATGATTTTCACTGAAACTTCAAAATATCCATTATCCGTTGCTGTAAATATTATGAATGAGACAAAGCCAGTATATTTAAACCAAGTGATGGCAGGGTTAACCATAACAACGATTCCCATTTTATTGGTTTATATTTTCGGACAAAAATACATCATGCCACAAAATTCTTCTTCTGGAATTAAATAATAGGTTTATTGGAGGTGGCTTATGAGTTTAATTTATAACATTAATTTTAATGAAGGAAACGGTAATCAAACAAAAGAACATATACGCGGAAATCTGTTGAAAATCGAGTATGTTTTTAATGATGCCAAGTATAAAGAAAACAGTTCACCACGTTGGATTAAGTCCCCCATATCAGGTTACGCACTAGATTTTGATGGTTATTCTACCTATATTATAGATAAACCATTGGAGGTAATAGGATCATTTTCGATATCCGCTTTAATGGCACCTCGTTGTTTCGAAGCTTGCCATGGAGAAGTATCAACAACGATCATTGACCAATTAGATAAAAGCAATAAAAAAGGATTTGCTTTGAGTCTATATCAACATGGTGAAATACAATTTGAAATTGGAGACGGGAAAAAAATACATCTGCAAAGAAGTAAAAAACAAGTTGAATTTTATAAAAAATCACTCATTACTGTTACGTATAACCAAGAAACGAACGAGATGCTACTATATATAAATGCAGAACTTCAATTGATGTGTGATTCCATTACTAGGTGGATACCTTCAACTATCCCATTATCTATCGGATTAAATAATAGCCCATTTAAAATAAGTGACATTTTTAAAGGTGGGATGTTTTCTGGATTGATTGATTTTATCCAAATATTTGATGAAGCTTTGTCCACTGAAACGATCCAAAGTGAGTTTCTTGGTTTGTGTGATAAGCTGTCACTTAATTTAAAGGATATAGACCTTGATGAATGTAAACTGTTAGATGACGAACATCGTCCGCAATACCATGCAATCCCACCACAACATTGGATGAATGAGCCTCATGCTCCCTTTTACTTTAATGGGAAATACCACTTATTCTTTCAAAAAAATGCATCTGGTCCTTATTTCTCCAATTTGCATTGGGGACATTGGACAAGTGATGATTTAGTTTTTTGGGAAAATCAAAAAACTGCGTTGTTCCCACAAAAGGGTGACCTAACGCCATCAGGTGTCTGGTCTGGGTCTGCAACAATTGGACCAAATAAAATCCCTTGTCTTTTTTATACATTTGCCAATTTTGATAAGGAATGTAATCAAGGTGTAGCTATCGCTCGTCCTAAAAATATAGAAGATCCACACTTAGTTGATTGGGAAATGTCCACTCATGCAGCAATAACTCAAACCGATAAACAAGGAATACCTTCCCAATTTAGAGATCCATTTGTCTGGAAAGATGAACAAGAAGAGGAATGGTATTTAATAATTGGAGGCGGCATAGAAGGCAAAGGCCCAACAGCCTGGATCTATTCATCAGATGATTGTGTAAATTGGACATTTAGAGGGGAATTTTTTACGGTAGACAATAAAAACTATCCTTTACTAGGAACGAATTGGGAGCTTCCTGTTTTTTTACCAGTGTCTGACGGAAAGGGAAACACAAAATATATATTTATTTTTATGAGTTATTTTAATGTAGAACCAAAAGGTCAAGTGGATACCTATTATTTTCTTGGGGATTTTGATAAAAACAACTTTAAATTTATCCCTCATTCCCAAGAACCACAATTGATAGATTATGGCAGGTTTAAATTTAGTGGACCAAGTGGTTTTGTGGATCCACTGACAAACAAATCAATCGTATTTTCAATCCTTCAAGGTAACCGGAATGAGCAGGAAGAGCATGATGCCGGCTGGGCACATAATGCGGGACTTCCCATTGAACTTTACCTTGAAAACAATGAGCTTAGAATGAAACCATTGGAAAATCTAGTATCTTTGAGAGATGAAACGTTAGTGAATGAAAAGAATAGGTTATTAGTTGATATCAATGAAAAGCTTAAAGTTGTCCATCATAAAATGCTTGAAATAATAGTGGAATTTGAAGATACAAACAAGGTAGTTGGCTTGGAATTTAAAAGGCATCCTACGAACCAGGAAAAAACAAGTCTAATCTTTGATAAAGAGCAAAAACAAGTTTGGTTTGACCGAAGCAAAAGTAGTATTCAGCGCAAAGGGGATATACAAGGTGGTTCACTTGTCATAGATAAAGGATTAATCGCACATATTTATATCGATCATTCTACAATCGAATGCTACTTGAATGATAAAAAAATGATTACGAGCAGGTCTTATCCTTCTCTAAAAAACAGTGATTATTTATCTCTTATTGGAGATGAAACGATCCATATCAGATCAATTCAAGTCTATAAACTAAAACCAATTTGGAAAAATAGGGGAAGCGAGTAAACGTAATGACAATAGGCAGTAAAAATTAATCACAAAATACAAACATAAATATCACCTAATGCTGGGGTATTGCTGGATAAATGAATGATCCAAATGGTTTTTCACTTTTTAATAATGAGCATAATTAGGGAGTTTCTTCATGTCGAGAAGAAGAGATAGGCAGAGGGAGAAGGGATAGTATTTGAATTTTTTAGCAAAACAAAGGAGGTGATTTGTTCAATAAAATCATCTCCATTATTTAGATGCTACAATCTGCACTTAAGAAATTAGATCCCTATAAATTTTTAACCTGCAGATGCTGAATTATCTGTATCAATCCTCTATTAAATAACTCTGCTCTTAGAATTTGAATAAATTCAGAAGATAGATTAAGTTTTCTTGCATCTATATATGCTTCTAATAGAGAATGATCACTCAGCAGATTTAATGTGGACATGGAAAAAACCTCCAAAAAAATACATACTAATTGTTTTTTCCCTATTTCTTTTTTTTATAAACATCTGTAAAAGATGATGATTATATCCAAGCGTCTATTCAACTGCATGAGAAAATGGCAAATGCCCAATATCATGAAGGATAGCTGCAGCTCTCAAATTTATATCATCAAGAAAAAAACGCTGTCATTTTCCAAACTCTCACAGTATGTTCAAATCTTGAATGAACAACGGAGAACACGAGTGATCCCGATCCAAAGCGATTAAGTAACCTAAAATGATTCTGATTCTTTTTTTGCAGGTTATTTATGGACGAAACTAAGAAAACCGCATTTTATAAAAAATAGAATGAAAAAAGGGTGCCTTATTAGGTGCTCTTTTTCTATTGTATTAATAACTATAGAAAGAGGAGTGTGGTGTGAATTGGCAAAAGGATTTGATTGTGCAACAAAATTGACAGCTGAAACGGCCAAGGGTTTAAAAAATGCTGGTTTTGATTATGCTGCCCGTTATCTTGGCGACAGCTGGAAGTCATTTAATCAAGAAGAGGCTGCAGCCATTCAAGCTGAAGGATTGAATTTAATCAGCATTTATCAAAAAAGTGCAAATTATGGGTCCTATTTTACTTCCTTGCAAGGAGCTGCAGATGTAAAAGAAGCAATGGAATATGCACAGTCTGTTCAACAGCCAAAAGGGACAGCTATTTATTTTGCTGTAGACTTTGATGCATCCTTTTACCAGTTGAAAAGTGTGCTTCAATATTTCAGTGAGATACAAAGGATAGTAAAGAATTATAAAATAGGAATCTATGGTTCATACAAAGTGGTGAATGCAGTAAAGGATGCGGGGTTAGCAGACTTTTACTGGCAAACGTATGCATGGTCAAGAGGGCAAGTTGCTGACTTTATTCATATGTATCAATGTGAAAATAATATTCGTACTGCCGGCGTAACCATTGATCGAAATAATATTATAAAGAGTCCGGGACATTGGAAGAAGGAAACAGCAAAGGAAGCTGTTATAGAATCGATTTCTAAGAAGACCTATCATATTAATAAGACGGTGAATGCTTATATAAATGCAGCAGATGCAAAAGCGAAGCAAAATAAAAAAGGAAACGTTTCGAAAGGAGAATACTATCTATACAAGGAATTTCAAGGAATGATAAATGTTACGAAGAAGCAAGAGGTTCCAGGAAGCTGGATTAACCCATCTGAAAATATAATAGAGGATGAAATACAACCTAAATATCATATTGTAAAAAAAGGAGAAACGTTAACGAAAATAGCAAAAGATTATAAAACAGCAGTCGATAGTATAAAAAAATTAAACCCGGACATTAAAAATATAGATTTGATCTATGAAAAGCAAAAAATCCGCATTAAATAAGCAGTCCGTTCCAGCCCTAAACAGAAGGGGATGGAACGGACAAACAGCTATCTATTATTTTTTACAGCATGCATAAAATGAATGGTTTCAAAAGCGGATAAAAAGTCGCTTCGATTTTGAAAGTATCGTTCTTCGATATCCTTTGGAGTTAAATGCTCAAATATCAGCATACCTGCACTCTCCAGCAATTCCTCCATTTCTTGATAAGAAAAGCAGGAAATCATTGGTTCGCCGCCAACTGCAGCCATTTTTACCATGTTTTCCACTCTGTTTGATTCCCCTTTTTCTGTAAAAAGATGTTCATCTCCATAATCAAAAACAATGGAGCTTCCAGATGGAACAATGGCAAATAGCTGTTGTAGCAAATGAGCGAACTGTTCTTTCATTAAATAATAGGAAACGCCTAGAAGGCTGAAAAATGTTTTTTTGCTGCGATCAAAACCTGCATTTACTAGCAGGTTATCAGAAAATTCTTCGGAAAAATAAATTTGTACAAAATGTAAATGGTCAGGAATCTCTAATTCTGCTTCATGTAATCGATCTATTTTATTTCCCTGTGTTGCGGGGTAATCCAATTCAAAAATTTGCAGCTTGTTTTTAAGATGCGTATGGCGAAAGCAAAAAGTATCCAGCCCTGCTCCTAAAATAACGTATTGCTTTGCATCTAAGAAAACTTCATGTAATAAAGCTGTTTCACAAAAAGCAGCCCGAGCTAATGGCGTTGGAGAAAGCTGTATTTGTGTAATCCATTTTAGTAATTTATCTGCGTTATAATCTAATTTATCTGCGATTTCTTTATTAAAAAACTGTATGCCTTGAACCATATTCTCTTTAATCATACTTTTCTCTTGCTGGGAGATTAAATTCTTTGCGATATAATCATCAAATATTAGTGGGCGATCAAACTCACTATGATACGCTCTGCTAAAAGCGGAAACGAGTGAAGTAACACTTGCTTTGCCTGTTTTCATAAAAAAGACCTCCATAAAAAAATAGGGTTCTCATGGCCATGAGAACCCTATTATATAATCATTATGGTTAACTGTAAATTTTAGCATAAATAATATTTTTTGTCAATTTTTAATGAGTATATATCAATCAATGCACTTAAATTTTTGAAATTTGCAACAACTTTAGTAAAGGTATAGCTGCTCTCCAGCAAAGGCTAAACCTTTAATCTTGCAGTGTTAGTTCCAGCTGCTTTACAGCTTTTGGACCCACCCCATGCAGCTGCAACAAGTCTTTTTTCGTTATTTTTGCAAGTTGGCTTTATCCCACTCTTAACGGGCAGTATAAGCCCCGCCTCAAGATTACGAGAAATCGAGGAAGATAGGCGTTGAAACTTGCCCGTAAAGGTCCGATAAGTGCAACTAACCATCAGTGGAGGATAAGGAAAACCCCCACTGATGGAAGTTTACTTTATGGAAATCAATCAGCTTGTACTCCTGAAGGTTAGCATCTAAAAAAGTTCATTCGTTTTGGCCTTGTTCTAATTAGGAAAAAAACTTTAGGAAGCTTGTTTCCGCAATTTACCACAAGTTACACATTTATTATTATAATAGTTAAATTTGTGATATCTGCGAATGTAGCAAATAATGGATTTTATCAAAAAAAGCACCTCCTTATAAAAATTGCTTAAAGCATATTTCTATAAACATTGATGCTATCTGGTAGTTGTTATCACAAATTGTAGCTTTAAATGGTACATTTTAGTAAGTGTGTTATTTCCTGTATTTTCTAAAAAAACATAGGTGAATATAACTATCTGCTTGTCTGTAAATGGGATGAAACAGTAATAAGGTTAAGTTATTAATCTTAGCTTTTTGAATTGCCTTATATTATGAATGACAACGTATAGAATGGGGAGAATAATATAGAAATAACCCTGCTCTCATTCATTAGATTTAATAAATCGAATATGAATCGGCAATAAAAACGCATATGTTACAAAGAAAACGATAACCGAGTAGAAAAGATTCCATCCATGAAAAATCATATATCCAGATAATTTCATGCCAATGTCTGTAAGTGAAGAAAACAATACAAACACAATTGTAAGTTTCCATTTATTTTCCGGTGTCAAGTAATTTAAATAAAGAATGGCAAGGGAGGCTGGAATAAAGGTATAGCTGACGATTTCCCCGAGCCCCGTTTTTTTTTGGATCTCCTAAATCAAGCAAATCAAATACTCTTCCGATTAAACCTTCACATACCCATGTGGCAAATCCGATTATCCCAAATATGATATAAATGTCTTTCCAGTTTATCTTTTTTTTCGGAATAAAAAGGACCATGATGACAAGAAGGGTGCTTATAACCAATGGAAACCATAAACCTTTCGCATGTAAATCTAAATGATCAATAAAATAATTCATTTATAAAGCTCCTTTGTACACAGATGATAAATTACAGCTATGATTTATGTTTTGCTGAAAGGGCTTAATCCATACAAATTACAAATGTTTTTTCTTCGGAATTCTGAACCTGTGATGCTGGAATGTTGTTAAAGAATTTTTGTTTTTTTAAAAATTCTTTTTGACAGAATATTATTAAGTATGTTAACATCCAATTACATTAAAAAAACGAGAATAAATAACTCTTATGAAGAGAGGCGGAGGGACTGGCCCTACGAAGCCTCAGCAACCATTCTTACCTTGGTGGAAAAGGTGCTAATTCCAGCAAAGCAAAAATGCTTTGAAAAATAAGAGAGGATCCTTAAGACAAAAAGCCTCTCTAAAATAATAGAGAGGCTTTTTGTCTTAAGGAAAATAGTGCTTATTATCTAGCCAATATTTTTCTTTTGAAAATTTAATACATAACACACTAGGTGCGGTATAAGAATTTTGTACAGCTTAAAAGGGAAGACCGGTTAAATTCCGGCACGGTCCCGCCACTGTGATGGGGAGCAACTTATTAAGATAACCACTGTTTCTTAATGAAAGAAATGGGAAGGGATAAGAAGCGTTGAACCTAAGTCAGGAGACCTGCCTGTTGTGTCAGCTATACTCTACGTGGATATAGAGGAGGTGCGGAATCGCATTGTTGAGAAAATCAAAATGTCTCAGCTTTATTTGTAATGCCATCTAATCTCTCTTTTCCAATAAGAAAAGGGAGATTTTTATTTTGCAGAAAAATTTAAAAACCGGGAGTGGAGAATAAAATGAGTAATGTGAAAAGTTCAAATTTGGGGTACCCTCGTATCGGGGAAAATAGAGAATGGAAAAAAGCATTAGAACAGTTTTGGGCAGGTAAAATAGAGAAAGCAGAGTTTTTAGAAACGATAGAAGGACTTCGTTTAAACCATTTAAAAAAGCAAAAAGAGAAGGGAATCGATTTAATTCCTGTTGGCGATTTTTCTTTATATGATCATGTTCTTGATACAGCAGCTATGTTTGGACTAGTGCCAAAACGTTTTGACTATAATGGCGGTAAAGTATCCCTTGAAACGTACTTTGAAATTGCCCGTGGTGCAAAAAACGCTGTAGCATCTGAAATGACAAAATGGTTTAATACGAATTACCATTACATCGTTCCTGAATTGGATGGAGTAGTACCAACACTTGTGGAAAACCGCCCATTAAGCTTTTATAAAGAAGCAAAAAAAAAGCTTGGAATTGACGGGAAACCTGTATTATTAGGACCTGTAACATTCGTGAAATTATCAAAAGGATATAAAGAAGAGGATTTTGCATCTATTATCAACCAATTTGTACCTCTTTATGAAGAAATTGCAAAACAGCTTCAAGAAGAGGGAGTGGAGTGGCTGCAAATAGATGAGCCGATTTTATCTACTTCTATCACAAAAGAAGAATTAGCGTTATTTAAGCCTGTTTATACTGCATTAACGAATGCTGCGCCAAATGTAAAATTCATTTTGCAAACATATTTTGAAAGCATTGATCAATACGAAGAAGTTGTTTCTCTTCCTGTTCAAGCAATTGGTTTGGATTTCGTTCATGATGAAGGTCAAAATATTACAGCGCTTAAAACAAAACGTTTCCCTGAGGATAAAGTGTTATTTGCAGGCGTAGTGGATGGAAGAAATATTTGGAAAGCTTCACTAGAACAAGCATCTTCTCTTTTAGGAGAAATTGCTCAAATAGTAGGAAAAGATCGTATAGTTGTTCAGCCATCTTGTAGCCTATTGCATGTACCTGTAACGGTGAAAAATGAACAGGAATTAGCCCCAGTGTTAAAAGAAGCAATTTCATTTGCAGATGAAAAATTATCAGAGGTTGCTATTCTTGCAAAAGGTGTTCAAGAAGGAAAATCTGCTATCCAAAACGAAGTGCACAACAGTGAAAAAGCAATTTCAGCATTATCCGAGTCTTCTTATCGCAATAATGTAGAAGTGCAAGAAGCGATTCAAAACCTTGCTTCTTTCTCTTCCGAAAGATATGCTGCTTTTGAAGAACGTTTAGCGCTTCAAGATAAAGTATTTCAATTGCCTATTTTGCCAACAACAACAATTGGAAGCTTCCCACAAACAGCTGAAGTTAGGAAGAAGCGTTTAAAATGGCGCAAAGGGGAAGTATCAAACGAAGAATACGGCAAATTTATTGAGGACGAAACAAAAAGATGGATTGAGATCCAAGAAAAATTAGAATTAGATGTATTGGTGCACGGTGAATTTGAAAGAACAGATATGGTGGAATATTTCGGAGAGAAGTTGGCTGGTTTCCAATTTACTAAATTCGGCTGGGTGCAATCCTATGGTTCACGCTGTGTAAAACCGCCGGTGATTTTTGGAGATGTTGCATTCCAAGAACCAATGACAGTGAAGGAAACGGTTTACGCACAAAGCTTAACATCCAAGCCAGTAAAAGGAATGCTGACAGGACCAATTACGATCTTAAACTGGTCTTTTGTACGAAATGATATTTCAAGACAACAAGTAGCAAATCAAATTGCGTTGGCACTTCGCAAGGAAGTAGAAGCGTTGGAACAAAGCGGCATCGGCATGATTCAAGTAGATGAACCGGCAATTCGCGAAGGGCTTCCATTAAAACAGAGCAAACGAGAGAACTATTTAAATGGTGCAGTATATGCATTTAAATTGTCTGTATCCTGTGTAAAAAATGAAACGCAAATTCATACACATATGTGCTATTCTGATTTTAAAAATATTATTGGCAGCATTGATGCTTTAGATGTGGATGTTATTTCCATCGAAACATCAAGAAGCCATGGAGAG
Source organism: Niallia sp. 03133 (assembly GCF_052663225.1). Lineage (NCBI taxonomy): Bacteria > Bacillati > Bacillota > Bacilli > Caryophanales > Bacillaceae > Niallia > Niallia sp. 03133. Next base: position 374,626 of record NZ_JBQTCY010000002.1, on the reverse strand, counting down.
CTAATAAATGCCTTCGAAGAAACAGAATACAAAAAAGGAATCGGCCTAGGTGTTTATGATATTCACAGCCCTCGTATTCCAGAATTGGAAGAAATCACAAGAAACGTTGACCGTGCATTAAAGGTGCTTGATTCGAAATTGTTCTGGATTAATCCAGACTGTGGTTTAAAAACACGCGGTGAATATGAGACAGTTGAAGCGTTAAAAGTTATGGTAGAAGCAGCAAAACAAACAAGAGCAAAACTTCTTGTAACAAAAGGATAATAGTCGTATAACAACTTTATCAAGATAGAAGGAAGGAGAATTAGTTCAAATTGAACTTGTTTGCCTTCCTTTTTTTAGGGGAATGTGCGGATCGAAATTACAGTTGAATCTCTAAGAAAATAGCAGAGTTTTAGTATGTAGAATAAATGTTAGATGTTCAGACTGAAACTCCGCTAAAATAGCGGAGCTCCCTTCATCTACCCTTTTCACGATATTCCTTTACCCACCAATCAATATGGTCTAGGTCAAAAATCAAAATGCTTCGAATGAGTTTTTGATGGGGAATAGCCTTTTCTTCTATTAAACGATTGATTTCATCTTCTGTTATAGAAAAGTCCAGCGAGTGAAGGTAAATAATTAGATTTTTTATTCCACTAACTTTTCTCATGTAATCACCCCCCGCCAAATTCTCTTTCGTAAAAAAGAAAATTTAGCAATGGGTATTATTTAGAGAAAAGGTTAGTTGTCTTTACCCAGTTATAGAAAAAATATTCCTATATGTACAATTTTAACTTGTATGATATATATTTTTATTGTTTGGATAAAGAGATGCTGAATAAATAAAAAAATATATTTACAAACTCTTCCTAAACATGATATAAATCAAAAATGTAAGAAAGGAATTATTCAAGATTATTAATTTAAAGAATAGGTGAAAAAAATGAGTAGAGAAATGTACAAAAAAGGAAGAGATATTGTTTTTATTATGCTTGGAACCTTTTTATTCGCTTTAGCTGTTAATCTATTTGTTATTCCAAACGATCTTGGGGAAGGCGGAGTAACAGGGATTACAATTATTTTGTTTTATTTATTTCAATGGGGGCCTGGGCTCGTCAGCTTTATTATTAATGCATTTTTACTTTTAATAGGATACAAGTTTTTAGATAAACAAACATGTATTTATACCATTATTGCTGTTATTTTTAATTCATTGTTTTTACATCTTACAGAAAACTGGCATATTGAATCAAATGAGATCGTTATTAACGCTATTTTTGGCGGAGTTCTGGCTGGGATTGGAATTGGCATGATTTTAAAAGTTGGCGGTACTACTGCTGGAACAACGATTTTAGCAAGAATTACAAATAAATATCTCGATTGGAATGTTAGTTTTTCTTTGCTGTTTTTTGATTTGATTGTTGCTTTTTCTGCCTACTTTATAATAGGCGCAGAAAAATTAATGATTACGATTGTAATGTTATATATTGCCACAAAGGTTATGGAGTTTATTATTGAAGGATTGAACCCGAAAAAGGCTGTAACGATTATCTCAAGTCAACAAAGCAAAATTGCAGAAAAAGTTAACGACGTAATGGATCGTGGCGTAACCGTTATGTACGGAAAAGGCTTTTATTCAAAAGATGCAAAAGAAATTCTGTATATTGTGATAAGCAAACAAGAAATGGTGATCTTAAAAAAAATAGTTAAAGAAGTGGATGAAGAAGCATTCATTACCATTCACGATGTCCGCGATGTGTTTGGGAAAGGCTTTTTGGAGCTTTCTAAATAATAAAACAATCACTTTATCATTGGTTATAGACAAAATCCCACTCTACTTAATAGGTGGGATTTTCTATTTTGTTTTTTGCTTTGTAATAAATAGGAGAAGGATTAAAATAAGCGCTGATTTGGCGCTGCAATCTCTAATGAAAAAAGTACAAAGCAAACGTCAAAGCTTCCAATCTGGAAAATCTATTTCTTGCTTTTGCTTTTCATACTCTTTCAAATTTGAGTATACGTTTCCTAATTTACTCACAATGAATCCTTGAGGACCTGATGTTTGTTCTTTACCGTTTAGTTCTTCTAATTTAATCTTCGCAAACATGTTCGCTACTGAAGCTAAACTTTCAATAGTTCCCATTAATTCCCGGTTATCATTGTTGTAGCTTTTAGCAATGGAGTAAATATAATCAAGTTTATTTTTAATAAGCTTAAGCGTTTCGATCTCAAACTGTTCATGTTGCTTTTTCATAACATTCAACTCCTTATTCATATCCTATGTGGAAAAAATGAATATTGAACGAAATAAAATAAATAAAATATAATGTAGCACGGCTTATATTATATTATGCTCAGAATATGTGGGTTGCAAAAAGTTTATCCCACTCTTAACGGGCAGTAAGCCCCCCCTCGGGGATGCCGAGAAATCGAGGAAGCTAGGTGTTGAAACTTGCCCGTAAAGGTCCGATAAGTGCAACTAACCATCAGTGGGGGATGAGGAAAAACCCCCACTGATGGAAGTTTACTTTATTCTTTAGTCCAAATAAACAGGGAAGTATATTTACATTAGTATGTACGAGTTTAAGAGTTAATGGTAATAGTAAGATTAATAATAATAAAAGGAAATAAAATAATGATTAATCGATAAAAATGGTATGATAACAAAATGATAGGAGAGTATCTGTGAATAATAAATATAGTAGGGATATTATGGAGGAATATAGCATAGAAAGGGATCATGTTAGTATGAATTTTCAGCAAAATAAAAAAATTATCGAAAAAAAAATCCGTTATAACAACAAAATAGTCGAATATAGCTGTTTATTGTTGCAAGTCGAACCGCATTTTGTCCTTTTTCATAAAATCACGGATTCTTTTACGATGACAACAGTCGAAGGAAAGCATCTAACTATTTCTAAAGGCAGTTATACCACCGCTTTTTACTGGAATGACCGCCCTTATAATGTCTATATGTGGCGAGATGAAGAGGGCAGTTATTTAGGCGCTTATTTTAATATCGTACAACATACATTCATAACAGATGAATGCCTAAGTTTTGAAGATTTAATACTGGATGTACTTGTGTTTCCTAATGGGCAAATCTTTCTTTTAGATGAAGAAGAATTGCCGAGGCCATTAGTGCAATTTGAAAATGGGTACGTGCAAAAAGCGCTGACATACTTAACTGTTAATATGGAGAGTATTTTATCCGAAATTTTTGCTGCTATGGAGACTGATTTTCCTCATGAAAAAATGCTTTCTCTTCTTAATCAGTAGGTTTTTAAGGATTTAAAAGTTATCTAGCTTTTTAACAAATTTTACGCATCCAAAATATCTTTATTTAATCAAAAGTTCTTTATTAAACAAATTCAATAAAAAAGATATGGTAAAATTTATGAAAAGGAAGGGGGGATTGAATGGAAACGAGATGTATTTATCCATTCATTTATTTCTATAGTGAATCAGTTGTGTTTGTATATGAAATTAAAACAGAAAAGTACATAAGAACTTCTCAGCTAATAGAAGCTGGTGATTGTACAGTTTATGAACTAAAAGATGGAGAAGAGTTTGCGGCATTTAATCATGAAGATGAGAATCCTGTTACTGGCAGTGGTTTTGTTATGAGTGAGGAAGGAATTGCTTTTATGATAAAAGAGGTTAACAGGCAAATTGTTAACCATAAAAAATCATTGACCATCAATAATGGAGGTTACCCTTATGCGGAGCATACTCCAGTCCATCTTGCAGCATCTGAATCAGCAGCCGGTTCTTTACGCGTTGCGCTTGATTTTCCTAAAAAGGTGATTGGTTTGTCTGAATATCTGGCAGTTGGTCCCATAAAGAATTTACATACTAAAAGCGGACAAGCAGAACGGTTTGAATGGCTGTTCGATCATATTAATACGGAAATAAGTGAATTTGACCAGGAAATTCGCTTTACGAATACACTTGCTGAAATAGCAGAAATCCCAGAACAATCTCCTATTTATATTTGGTATGGTAATAATAGTGCAGAACAAACAGCACTCCGTTTCTTACTATTTTTATTAGCTGAGAAAACAAATGATATTCATCTTGTCCATATAGAAGCACAAGACGCTATAAAACAATCCTATGTTTCTATGTTTCAATCAGAGAAATTAAAATTCTTTTTTGAGATGAAGAAAAAAGAAAAAAAGCTTTCTAATGAGGAAAAAGCCTGTTATATAGAAGAATGGAAATCGTTGGAACAGTCAAGGGAGGTATTACGTATTTGGCAGCACAACGAAATTTGCAGTGTTTCGGAGCAGTATTTTGATGCCTTTCTTTTGAAAATAATCGAAACAATCCATGAAAAACAGGAAAACAAAGCCTTTATAAAAGTTTCCACTATTATTGGGGAAGCAATTGATACGATGGAAGACAAATTAAGTGATTCTTTTATAGAATATCGCATACGTGATTTAGTGTATGGCGGGGTATTGAAGATGAAAGGGATTCCTAAATCGATACGTCATTATCGTGTAATGCTAAAGTAAGGTGCATTTCTCCTAATAAAAGAATATGTTCCTCTGATCTTTGAAGGAACATATCCTTTTTGTCACTATTATTCTTCTGCTTCTAAAAGCTCATTCAGCATTTTCTCTCGATTGTGCAAAAAATATTTGGTAATTTGATAATGATCGGTTTCTTCATACTCCATTTCTTCAATTCTGCCACTGTCAAAGCTTAAAATTGTTGCATTTGGATAGCCTAATAGAATAGGAGAGTGTGTGGCGATAATAAATTGACATTCATTTGATGTGCTTAGTTGATGCAGAATCCGCAAAAAAACTAGCTGCCTTTGCGGGGAAAGCGCGGCCTCCGGTTCATCCAATAAATAGATTGCTTTTCCCTTAAAGCGGTTTAAAAAGAGGGACAGAAACGATTCCCCATGGGATTGCTGCAACAATGATTTGCCGCCATAATCCCGAAAACCAGTTTCGTCTACTTCATCAATATGTGTGGCAAAATGATAAAACGATTCCGCCCGCAGGAAAAATCCATTTGTGACTTTTGGCAGCCAGGCTAAGCGGATAAACTCTCCTAAGTCAGAGTTGGCGGAATGCACATCATAATAGTTATTCTTGCTGCCGCCAGCAGTATGAAACCCGCATTTATCGGCAATGGCTTCTAGTAGAGTCGATTTTCCTGAGCCGTTTTCTCCGACAAAAAAAGTAACATTGCTTTTTAAATCTAATGCTTGAAAATTTTTAATGGCTGGGATGGAGAAAGGGTATTGCTCATATGTAGGGATATTTTCTTTTATTAAACTAATTCTTTTTAAAAACATGTTAGTCACCTGCCATTTTTTCATTTGTAAAGGGAGATAGCTCGGAATCCATCTGCGAATCTTTTTCCGCTAAATGCTCTTTTATGATAGTTATAGTACTTTATGTTTTATCCCACTCTTAACGGGCAGTAAGCCCTCCACCTCGGGGATGCTGAGAAATCGAGGAAGCTAGGTGGGGGATAACTGCCCGTAAAGGTTCACTTTATTCTTATTTCAGCAATCGCATCCATAAATTTACTCTCTGCTACGCCAAGGAAGGAATCTGATCGACGGATATAAACAATCTCAATATTTTTATAAGGTTTAGGGAATGGAAATAGTCGGACTAGTCCCTCTTTCTCAAATTTCTCCACCAAGGATCGTGATATTGCCGTAATACCAAGTCCAGCAATAACTGTTCCCATAATGGTTTCAAGTGTACCAAATTCCATGATTCTTGGTGTCGTCATCTTTTCTTCTTTTAGCCAATGCTGTAAGTTTTCTCTATATTGACATCCTTTATTAAATAAAATAAACGGTAAGTGCAGTAATTCTTTGCCAGATTGAACATTTTTAGATTCTTCTCTAATGGTACCACAAACAAGGACAATCTCTTCCTCAAATGCAGGAACTTGATCAAGCAATGGTTCATTGACTGGCTTCGCTACAAACGCTCCATCCAACCGATACGTTAGAACTTTTTCTATTAATTGTGAACTTACTCCCGATACAAGTGTTATATCCACTTTTTTATATTTGCCATAATATAAAGACAGAATATCAGGAAAGCCTACTACTGTTTCGACCAATCCAATGCATAGCGATCCAGAAGGATCATCCTCATCCTGAAATGCTTGATGCATTTGATTCATCAATTGCATCAGTTGTTCTCCATACTTTAAAAGTTTTTTACCTTCCACATTTAATGTCATTCCACGTCGATGGCGATGAAATAATGGCTTTCCAATTTTCCCTTCAAGAGAACGGATACGTGAAGTGACATTCGGTTGGACATAACCTAATTCATTTGCAGCAAGACTTACACTGCCATGTTCTGCAACAGCCATAAAAATACGAATATCTTCAACATCCATGATTTTCTTTTCCTCCTCATCTACTAAACTAGGTTGTATAAATTAGGTATCAAGATTAATGATATCTACGATCACTTATCATTATTTTACAAGATATTATTGCTAAGATAAAATAGTGACCATCAAATAAGGTTGCTAATAGGGGGATAAATATTAGAGATATAGGTTTTAAAATGATGCAATAAAGGCATATTTTATCCCATTCTTAACGGGCAGTAAGACCCCCAACCTCAAGATGCGGAGAAATCGAGGAAACGAGGTGAGGATAACTCTGCCTGTAAAGGTCAGAGGGAGGTACACAAACTAAGGTCGCCACTTCCTTATGTCTTCGTTTGTGTGATTCCCATCTTGTGGACCACAAGCTTCCATCAGCGGGGGATGAAGAACCCTCCCACTGATGGAAAGGTTCACTTTATCTTATTTTAAATACGTTATTTTAATTTAGGTATAATTCTCGGAAAAGGAGAGGCTGTATTGTTTTATCTGTTATTATTTTTTGCCATTATTTTAGAAGTTATCGCAGTTTTTTTTCTTGAAATAACGGATGGATTTACGAATTTTGTCCCAACCATTCTAGCTATAATATTTTATTGTTCCTCCATTTCGGCATATATGCTGCTTAATGCTAGAGGGGAAGTAGGAGTAGCTAGCGCCTTGTATGCAGGAGGTGCAACAGTACTTGTTGTTATTACTGGAATAGTTTTCTTTGGTGAATCTATTTCTATATCTAAAATTCTGGGAATTTGTTTCATTATTATTGGTTCCATTTCTCTTAACATGAAAGGAAAGTCTAAAGAAAGGCTGGTTAAATAGTGGGCTATTTATTTTTAGCAATTAGTTTGATTTTAGGGGTTTCAGGACAACTGTGTGTAAAGTTATCTAAAGGTTTTAAAGTCCTTCTTCCGACAATAGGCGCATTCCTGCTATTTATTCCTTGTATTTATTTTGTTTCATTAACGACAAAATATTTTGAAATGGGTATTGTTTTTGCGATATGGGCAGGATTGACAATTGTTAGTACTACATTGTTGGGTATCTATCTATTTAAAGAATCAAAAAGCACTAGAAAGCTAGTTTCTGTTGGTCTTATCATTATTGGTGTTGTGATACTAAAGGCTTTTTAAAAAAGATAAAATTATTTATTGGAGAAATTTTCCTGTTTATAAGTAATGGGATAATCCCATATTTTTTGTTGTTTTGAAATTATGATGATCTATTTCATAAAGATGAATACCCTTAATTAATTTTTTATTCCGATTAGTTCATGAATAAATTCTACTTCATTTTGGACAGACTTTACCTGATGGTGAAGTTGTCCTTTTTTCATTATATGTTTTCCTTCAACATCACTCAATATAGAGATAGCTGTTTCATACGTTTTGATCTAAGCATGGAATATACTCGTTACTTAATGAAACGATGATGCTGTGAAGCGATATTGTTCAGAATCTGTCTTATTTGAATACTTTCAGGCATCTTTTAGTTATTGAATGGCTATAGGGGGACGCTGGATTATCGACGGTTATGACATAAGGCTTAGAAACAGAAAAGACGCAAAGCTTTCTTTAAGAAGTACCGATTGTCTGGTAAAAACTTCATGCATTTGTAATTTCACCAATTAATCCCTCGTTAGAATTATATTGGAATTAATGCAAACCTCTTTCAAAAGCATAATAGCATTGTATTTAAAATAAAGTGGCATATGCTTATGGATATCGAAGGTAAGAAAGTGGATTACCTTAACTATAGTGATAGCTGCAATTTTTTCTAGGTGTCTTTTATGCTGTATGGTGGATAGAAAGAAAAAATGACTGACAGAAATAATAGTTTAGTTATGGAAATTGTACCTTGTTTGATGGAAGAGGATTTTAATAGGACTAAAAAAAAATATGGAATTACATGGAATCAACTTAAAAAACTTAAAAAAGTGCAGGTGTTTTTATTTGCAATTATCACCTAGAATTTATCACTCATTAATTCGACCAAAATGGATTACAAAAATATATATTCAAAATAATATTCAACAGTACTTTGATTTTACAGATAGCACAGTACTGGATTTTGGAGCAGGTACCGGGGCTAACTGTACATTATGTTCACCTGATCATTACTTTGGGATTGACCCCGATATGCGCAGGATCGACTTTGCAAAACGCATGTATGCCCAGTACCATTTTGAAAATTTTAGGGATAATAAAATTCCTGTAGAGGACGATAGCATTGATTTTATTTTGATTATCGCTGTACTACACCATATCCCCCCAGAAACGATCCAATATTATGTAAAGGAATTCAAAAGAATCCTAAAACCAGAGGGCAAAATTGTAGTGATTGAACCTTGCTTTTTTGAAAAGTCCCCGATTAGCAATTGGTTCATGAAGTATAATGATAAAGGTGACTACATTCGAAGTGAAGAGGATTATATAAATTACTTTACTAAGGAAAATTTTCGATGCAACGTGCTAAGAAGATTTAAAAAGTGCTTTTTTTATAACGAACTATATTTTACAGCCGTACTATAAGTTCTTTATTTCTGTTTTGCTGCGTCTTACCTTTTGAGCAGAGATCGTTTCCGTTTTTAAATACCTGTGACTCTCCTTTAATTCATAAACAATTTACCATTCCTATATAATTACAACTGAACTAGTGAACGGAGGATAGTCAACAGGATAAACTCCGTCCTTTTTAATGCTATAATTTCATTGCCCGTTCAATATAAACATATATCGATGACTCATTTGTTCCTAATCCCCATTAATTACCTCTAATAATCCACATTCGGTTCCTCTATAATGTGGTGGAAGGGAGGAGATATAATGAAAGTACTTTTCTTGATTATGCTGTTCATCATCATCCTATTTCTTTTCTATAGGGCATATAAAAATACTCAAAAGGTTATATTAAATAAAGTTAATTTATCTACTATAAATTCTCCACATAATTCTCTTTTAAATATTTTACAAATCTCAGATATGCATCTTGAGAATATCTCCATTTCACCGGAACAACTTTACAACAAGTTGGCAGACAAGAAAGTTGATTTAATTGCTCTTACGGGAGATTACCTGGATAAAAAACGTAGTATTACTAAACTTATTCCTTATCTACAAGTATTTAATCGCTTAAATGCACAGTATGGAATCTATGTTGTGTTTGGAAATCATGATTACAAGTTAAAGCAAAAGGATTTTGAAATATTGAAGAAAGCATTTGAGGAGCATGGCTGTAAAACGCTCCAAAATGAAAATGAGACAATAATAGTTGAAGGAAAGCATGTTAATATTATTGGGATTGACGACTTTCACACAAAAAGAAGCAACCTTCAAAAATCATTTTCCAATCTAAAAAACGGATATCATTTAGTTTTAACCCATGATCCTAACATTGTTCTCAAAATGAAAGATTTCTACTACGATTATCTTTTGTCAGGTCATTTCCATGGTGGACAAATTTACTGGCCTAAACCTTATCATCTCGCAAAACTCGGACGTACAATGATGCGGATGAATATGATCAAAGGCCTGCATCATTATGATGAAAAACCTTTTTATATAAGTGAAGGCTTAGGACAAACATCTATTAACATCAGAATTGGAAGTCGTCCTGAAATCACACTTCACCAACTATCTCTAAATAATATAGAGAAGGAAGAGGCTCTGTCGGCAGTTTAACGTCAGAGCTTTTATCCCACTCTTAACGGGCAATAAGATTCCCACCTCAAGATGTTGAGAGATCATTCTTTCTATATTCCTCAGCTGAAAATAATAATTTTGAACCAACACCCTTTGAATGATATTCTGGATGCACATAAAATTCTTGAATTATTCCATAATTTCCTTCCGCATATAGACAATGTAATTTATCCCACTCTTAACGGGCAGTAAGACCCCCACCTCGAGGATGCCGAGAAATAGAGGAAGCTAGGTGGGGGATAACTGCCCGTAAAGGTCCGATAAGTGCAACTAACCATCAGTGGGGGAGGAGGAAAAACCCCCACTGATGGAAGTTTACTTTATATTTCTTTAATTATTTTTAACTTTTTTCTTAGCTTTTCTGCCTGTTGTTTGAATAAGAAAAGTTGCCGCAGCAATGTCAAATCTTCAACTCTCTTGGCAATAGGTAAACGTTTGATGAAATCTCCAGCTTTTTCTTTTCTGCAAAGCTACATATGATACTTTTGTCATTAAATGAACGATTTTCCAGTACTAAACGAACATACTTTCGTATATAATAAATACGAAAGTATGTTCTGTTTTTGGGAAGGAGATATTGTAATATGCGGGATAACGTTATTTTACTTGTTGATATGCAATCGTTCTATTCATCGGTAGAAAAAGTAGATTTCCCGGAGCTAGCTGATAAACCCCTAATCGTTTCTGGAGATCCTGAACGACGAAGTGGTGTGGTGCTTGCTGCTTGCCCATTGGCTAAAAAATGGGGAGTTCAGAATGCGTCACGGTTATGGGAAGCTCAACAAAAATGCCCTAATGCCGTAATTGTCCGGCCTCGCATGCAGCGTTACCTTGATGTTTCCATCCAAATCACAAATATTTTAAACCAGTTTACAAACCTTGTGGAAGTCTTTTCTGTGGACGAACAATTCTTGGATGTAGCGGCTAGCAGGCTGTTGTTTGGGGACTCTTTTGCCATTGCACAAAACATCAAAAATACGATTATGAATGAAATAGGGATTAATGCTCGAGTCGGCATCGGACCGAACAAAGTGCTCGCAAAAATTGCTTGTGATAATTTTGCAAAGAAAAACGAAAGCGGCATATTTCAATTAGACTTTGATAATATGCATCAGGAGATGTGGCCTTTGCCAGTTGACAAAATGTTCGGAGTCGGTAATCGAATGAAAGATCATTTACACGGAATGGGAATCTTTACGATTGGTCAATTAGCAAAATTCCCTTTAGAACTCCTCAAGAAAAGGTGGGGAATTAATGGACAGGTACTATGGCAAACAGCGAATGGAATTGATTATTCGCCTGTCACCGTAAAAACACACGACCAGCAAAAAGCAATTGGTCATCATATGACATTGCCGAGAGATTATGGGGATCTTCAAGAAATTAAAGTTGTATTACTTGAGTTGAGTGAAGAAGTGGCAAGGCGATCGCGTCTTAAGCAATACATGGGAAACACCGTTTCAATAGGGGTGCGCGGGGCAAGTTTTGATTTTCCCACCGGGTTTCACCGACAATCAAAATTATTTGCCCCTACTAACTTCGGCATGGATATTTTTCAATCTGCGTTTCATTTATTAGAAAAGCATTGGGATGGTTCTCCCATTCGCAGTATCGGAGTTGCTCTTTCTCAATTGCAACCAGCTAATTGCTACCAGCTCAATTTATTTGATATTCAAATAAAAAAAGAAAATATAAATAGGGCTTTAGATTCTATTCATTCCAAATACGGACCAACGGCCATTGTCCGTGCTTCATCCTTAACAAAAGCAGGGCAAGCCTTTCATCGAGCTGAAAAAATTGGCGGACATTACAAATAAAAAATGGAGGAGGAGGTGAAGAGTAGTGACTCCTAACAAACTAAGCCCTGGATATAATTTAATGTGGGAATCAAGTCGAATGATGCTGCCTGACCATAGGGAACAACTATTAAAGGAACGGCGTAAACAGGAGGAGTTTCAACTACCTATTCTCGATGATGATCAACTTGAGGAGATCAACCGTGTGATTGTTAAATCGATTGAACAGGAACGCACAGTTACGATTACCTATGCTGAAAAATATGGAACTGCAGAGTTCTGGGGAAAGATTCAAAAGGTAGATGTAAATGAAGGTTGGTTAAGGTTGAAAATTAATGATGAAGATAACCTAAGCCTTTCCTTTAAGCGCATCTTACAAGTGGAAATCAGCTGACTTGTAGATTTAAAATAAAGTGAACCTTTCCATCAGTGGGGGATGAGGAAAAACCCCACTGATGGAAGTTTACTTTATATGGACCGAATGCTACGAATACAATTTTACATGAAACATTAAAAAATATTGCCCGCAATAAAACAGCAAATTTTATTGGATCACAACAGACAGCTCGAGAATATTTGTATACATTCGATGGAGCAAAGGCAATGGTAGAGCTTGCCAGTCGGGAAGATGCTTATTATCAAAATTGGAATATTCCAGCAGCACACCCTATAACAGGACTTCAGTTGAAGGAACTTATCAAAAAGGAGCTAGGGTACATAAAAAAATTTAGAACCATTTCAAAAAGAATGATTAAAGGAATGGGGATATTTAGTCCTTTTATGAAAGAGATGGTAGAGATGATGTATTTAACAGAGCATCCAGTGATCTTAAGTGGAGAGAAGTATAGGAAAGAGATTGGATCTATTCCCAAAACATCCTATCAAGAAGGAATCATAAAGACATTAGAGTGGATGAAAAGCAAGAACGAAAAGAAGTCATTATAAAAAGCCTTATTCCTATGTTTTTTGAAGGAAGAGGCATGAGCTTTATGATAGAGTGTTGTATTAATATCCGATCATACATATTTTTGCAGGAATTGCTAGAAAGTTCGCTTTTTCCTCTTTAAGACTTAACAAATCATGTAATTACGGTATAATATTATTGGACTTTAAAAAAAAGGTAATCTTCAGCGTAATAAATGGGAACATATATTGAACATTTTATGTAAATCGTTGAACAATTACGGTGTTTTTATTTATAATAAATAGTTGAAATGGTGAAATTAGAAAGAGAGTGTTCATTATGGGTCGTAAATGGAACAATATTAAAGAGAAAAAAGCGTCAAAAGATGCGAACACTAGCCGTGTTTATGCAAAATTTGGCCGTGAAATTTATGTAGCAGCAAAACAAGGGGAGCCAGATCCAGAATCGAATCAAGCGTTAAAAGTGGTTCTAGAGCGCGCTAAAACATATAGTGTCCCAAAAGCAATTATTGATCGTGCAATTGAAAAAGCAAAAGGAGGTTCGGAGGAAACATATGATGAACTTCGTTATGAAGGATTCGGACCAAATGGATCGATGGTAATTGTGGATGCGTTGACAAATAACGTAAACCGCACTGCTTCAGATGTTCGTGCAGCATTCGGAAAAAATGGTGGAAATATGGGTGTGAGTGGATCTGTTTCCTATATGTTTGATGCAACAGCTGTTATCGGAGTAGAAGGAAAAACAGAAGAAGAAGTGTTGGAATTATTGATGGAAGCAGATGTAGACGTGCGCGATATTATCGCAGAAGATGACGCTGCTATTGTCTATGCAGAGCCAGATCAGTTCCATGCGGTGCAAGAAGCATTTAAAAGTGCAGGTGTAACAGAATTTACAGTTGCAGAATTAACGATGCTAGCTCAAAATGATGTAACATTAGATGGAGAGGCACAGGCACAATTTGAAAAAATGATTGATGTACTGGAAGATTTAGAAGACGTTCGCCTAGTGTATCATAATGTGGATTTAGGAGAATAAAAATAAAAGCAGAACCCCCTTATGCATGTATATGAGGGGGTTTTTGTGCAAATAAATTCTTACAAAGATAGACCATTCAACAATCGCACCAATCCGACAATATAGAATCTAACTTCTGCAGCGAATTTTCCGATTTAGTTTTCACATTTTGCAGCCAAGACTGCTGATGGGTATGCTGATTCATCCGGTCTGCGATCATTCTTTTCACTTCATCTGGATTCGGACCTCCTGGCAGGGAGCGAATACGGACAAAATAATCAGCATCAAGTGATTGTCGAAGTTTTGCCTCATCCAGCACCAGTGGTTTTCCGATAACCTTTACTGCAGTTTCATTGACAAGATCCAGAGAAATTTGATGTGGGGTGATGTTTTGAGCCATTGCGTTTTTTACAATGATACTTGCAATATGGTGTGCTTTGCGAAAGGACAGCGCGTCTGTTCGAACGATCGTATCCGCTAGTTCGGTAATGGTAGCGAAACTAGAAGCAGCCCTTTCACGCAGCTTTTCTTTATTCACTTTCACTGTTCCGATGACACAGCCAAGCAGCCGGCATAATTTATCCAAAAGATCTAAACTTTTCCAACCATACGGCTGCATATCATCTTCTGTATCGACAATGTCGCCAAAAGGAGTGTTATGAAGCATCGTGAGCACGGTTTGTGTATTGCCCACACAGCTGGATAATAAAGAACGTATATGCTCAAAGGATACTGGATTGCGTTTTTGAGGCATAATAGAGCTTATTTGCACGTAAGGATCGGCAACCGTTAACACGCCGAACTCTTGTGTGCTCCATAACAACAGGTCCTGAACAAAGCGCCCAAGGGAAATAGCCGCAATTTGAGTGGCAGCCATAGCCTCCGCAATATAATCGGCTCCTGCAATCGCATCATAGGAATTTTCCACTAATCCATCAAAGGCGAGAAGCTCCATCATTCGTTCCCGATTGATAGCGAATCCTGACGTGGTAAAAGCAGCTGCTCCCATCGGACTTTGGTTGCAATGTTCGTATGCCATTTTAAAACGCTGGATATCACGGTTTAAGCTATCGACAACTGCCATGATATAATGAGCCATTGTTGTAGGCTGCGCCTGCTGTGTATGCGTATATCCAATCATGAGGGCTTCAGCATGTTCTTTAGCAAAGTGAAGTAATTGCTCTTTTAGGGATAAGACGGAAGTTAAGGTAGTCTGCATTTTTTGACGGAGCGTCATACGAAACATGGTAATGCACATATCGTTACGGCTCCGAGCAATATGGAGATTTCCAGCAATATCTCCAGCTTTTTGAAGAAGATCACCTTCCACTTGAAAAAATAGGTCCTCCACTTCCCCAGTATAGTGAGAGGTGCGAATGGAATGTAAATCAAGGCTTCTAATAGCCTCTGCAATCTGTTTTCCTTCATCACGAGAGACGAATCCTTGTTCGTTAAGCATAATAAGCTGTGCTTTATTAATGGCCATCATCGGATCAAGCAAATGAAGCTTTGCTTCGTCATAAGAAGGCCCAAGCACTACCTCTGTGTATGTTTTTCCAGGAAAAGCATGACCTTCTTTTTGAAGAATTTTGTCATTTTGGTTTATTAATGGCTCATTCAAGTTTTCCATTGTATCCTCCCCCTAACGTTTCTTCCTTTATCTTTATAGTCCCATTATTTATTAAAATAGCAGTGTATTGCAATTGTTATCAGACTAATTTATGTCTGATGTTTTTCATTCATGCTAGTCCATTTCCCTAAATAATGTCATTCGTTTATTTGGAATAAAGCGTTCCACCTCAATAGCCTATCCTATTAAATAGGAAATGATATAGATAATCGGTATAATAATTGTAAAAACTTAAGAAACGAGGAATAAATTTGTTGAATTTTATTGGATGTGGAAGTGCTTTTAATACCCAATTAGGAAACAACGGAGCATTTATAAAAAAAGGCAATAGCCTATTTTTAATTGATTGTGGCAGCAGTACATTCGAAAGACTTCAAAGAAGCGGCTTGTTAAAGAATGTCGAAGAAGTATACATACTTTTGACACATACTCATCCAGATCATGTTGGTTCATTAGGTGACTTAATATTCTTTGGATATTATTCAATGGGTAAATTAGCAGAACCAAATGTTACGGTGCTGACTCCTTATACCATAAAAATTCAACACCTATTAAAAGGAATGGGAATAGAAGAAAACATTTATACATTGATTCAATTTAAAAAGAACGGAAGCATTCGATGTAATGATTTCCATTTACAATATGAAGCTGTTCCTGTAACACACGTAAAAGAATTAAGTTGTTTTGGCTACATCATCCATTATGGGAATAAGACCATTTATTACAGTGGAGATGCTAATGATATCCCGCTGGAAATAGTAGAAAGGCTTTATAATGGGGGATTCGACTTATTTTATCAAGATACGTGCAAAGCCGATTATGAGGGAAATGTGCATTTATCATTAAGAAAATTAAATGAATTAGTGAAGCAAGAGGTGAGAGATAAAGTGTATTGTATGCATTTAGATGAAGGATTCAAAAAAGAAGAAGCAAAAGAGTTAGGGTTTCAAGTTGTAAAATCAATAATTTAATGCACAGTTCGGATCAACTTCAGCCCTTAAATCGGTCTGTCTAGTATGTTACATGAAGAAGTGATCTTTAAGTGGGTATTATTGCCGATTCCTCCAAAACAAATCCTTCCTAAAATTTAAGCAAGTAATATTTTAATACGGAATGGAGAAAATAAAGTGGACAAACGAATTATCCATTGCAAAAGGAGGAATAGAAATGACAAAAGTGCAAGATATAATGTCAAAAGAAGTAAAAGTATGTACACCACATGAGCCTGTGACAGCAGCAGCAAAAATTATGCGTGATATCAATTGTGGTTCCGTACCGGTTTGTGAAGGGAAAAAAGTGGTGGGAATGATCACAGACCGTGATATTGTCATCAACTGTGTAGCTGATGGAAAAGACTGCAGCACAATCCATTGCCATGATAGTATGACTACAGATGTCATTACCTGTTCTCCGGATACAGACGCACATGAATGTGCCAAAATGATGGCTGACCTTCAAATCCGCCGTATCCCAGTGGTCGAAAATGGAGAAATGGTTGGAATTTGTGCTATTGGTGACTTGGCAACCGTTGACATTCATATCAATGAAGCTGGGGATGCATTAAGTCGTATTTCTCAACACCTTCAATAAGAAATTTTAAAGCAATAAGGAAGGAACAAACCTGGAGTTAGAAATTAATCACGGTCATTTTCTTTAGGAGGCAAAATTATGGGAAGAGCAAACAGTCAAAAACCATCTGGAAATAAAAATTCATTACCCCAAACCCCAAAAAATTTAAAAATAGAATCGAATCAGGTTAATGATGAGTTTTCTCAGGAGCTAGGTGAAAGAGAGAAATTAAAAGCCCCAAGACCTCAATAAAAATATGTACCATCACTATTTCAATATTAATTTTAGGGTTGCCGATTACAGGCAATCCTTTTTTTGTTAAAATTTTTTTAGCTATACATAAGCTCAACCTGAATATTAAGAAAATCTTAAGATTTTTTATCTGAGAATGTTAAGATTTTCCGATTATTATATAAACAGAGCAAAGATAGAAGAAAGCAGGGGAAACATGGAGAAGTTAAATGTATTAGTCGTGGATGATGAAAAAGAAATCCGGGACGCGATTGAAATTTATTTAAAAAATGAAGGGGTTACTGTGCTAAAAGCAAAGGATGGCATAGAGGCGCTTGAGCTGATTCATGAACAAGAAATTCATCTGATTATTTTAGATATTATGATGCCGAAGCTGGACGGCATTGCAGCAACTTATAAAATTAGAGCAGAAAAAAACATTCCCATCATTATGCTAAGTGCAAAAAGCGAAGATACCGATAAAATTTTAGGATTGCAAGTTGGTGCTGATGATTATGTCACGAAACCCTTTAATCCAATGGAGCTTGTTGCCAGAGTGAAATCACAGCTGAGAAGATATGTGACATTCGGAACATTCGAAGGCGTTAACAAAGTGATTGATTTAAACGGACTGACATTAGATGCAACAGCTAAAGAAGTGAAAGTGAATGGGGAGCCGGTAAAGCTGACGCCAATTGAATATAAAATCGTCGAGCTGTTAATGCAACATGCAGGACGAGTGTTTTCGATTGATGAGATTTATGAACGAGTGTGGAAAGAGCCAAGTTATCATGCAGAAAATACAGTTGCCGTACATATTCGCAAAATTAGAGAAAAAATCGAAATTGATGCAAAAAATCCAAGGTATTTAAAGGTGGTGTGGGGCATTGGCTACAAAATGGAAAAATAGTATTGTTTTTATTGTTTGGATCTTGTTGTTTACAAGCGGCATAAGCGGATTATTTACTTTTTACATATATGCAAGTGAATATCAGTATAAAGATTATTTTGATACACCGCAGTTTCAAGATGATGTATATGGTTTTAAAAGGTATTTAAGCGAATTTGATTTATACAAGATTCCAGAGGAGCTGGCCAAAAAAAATATAAAAGTAACAAAAGATGATATTAACGAACACCGCTATCGCTATGGAACCCTAGACGAGCAGCTTGCAAATATTAAAGAACAGTATAGACAGCGAATTGGTGATGCATATTCGGAAGAAAATACAAAGGAAGTAGAAGCACTTATTGCTGAAAGAGATAAGAAAATCGAGGATATTAAAGAGAATTTCGAAAGCGATGAGCATATACGACCAAAGGTAATAAAAGAAAAAGAGGAGCGGTTGAAAGAATATTATAAACAAAAAGAATCTCTTCGAGGAGATTACGAAAGTTATAAAGAGTGGATTACATATTATTTTAAAAATAATCAAACAGGTGAAGTCTATACGAATGTAAAGTCTGCGGAACAACAAGAGGGGAAACAGGTCATCCAGATAAAAAATACGTTGTTTCATACAAACGATACGATATCAAAGGATGATAATTATGATGACTATTATGAATTTACAATGAGGGATTTAGTTAAAAATGAAGTACAAAAAAAAGAGCAGGTAGGAACCTTTGTGGGAGAAATCGGTATATTAAAATCACTCGATCCTTCGAGCAGAATCATGCAGGAGTATCGTCAGTATGAGTATGCGAAAAAGATAGTGCTTATTTATTCTATTGCATGTATGGCAGCATTGATTTTCGCTTTTTTAATTGGAAGAAAGTCGAAAATTAGTTCGAAAGTTAGCAATCCCATCAAAGGATTTTATCACAAAATACCATTCGATTTGCAATGGGCGTTATTTCTTAGTAGCTTCATATTTGCGATTGTTTGTGTATGGGGTGTTATGACAGAATTAGAGTATCCAGAGAGTGTAGGTACTTATGAAAGTATAAGAGATATTATTTTGTTTTTAAGTATGGGAGCATTTTGTTGGGCTTTAACGATTATTCAAGGAAAGTTGATATGGAAAACAAGCAAAAATTGGAATAGGTTGAAACAAGCATGGCAGAAGTCACTGACAAGCAGAATAATTTCTTTTTTTAGCAAGTTTTGTAAAAAAACAGCTGCCCATATACACAACGCCTTTTTAAACCAAAGTGTCGGAACACAGTTATTTATTATGCTCGCAGCAATCTTCGGATTAGGCCTACTAGCAACTGTTGTATTAGCGGAACCAGATTTTATTTTTCTCTATATATTGATCCTTATCTTTATTGGAATACCGTTAACAATGAGCTTAGTAAAGAAAATCGGTTATTTTAATCGAATTGTTTGGAAAACAAATGAGCTTGCAGCAGGGAAATTAGGACCGGACCTAGAAGTTTCCGGTAAAACAGTTTTAGCAGAATTGGCAGGCAATATTAATAGATTAACAGAAGCAGTCAAAACATCGCAAAGTGAACAAGCAAAAAGCGAACGGCTGAAAACAGAACTAATTACGAATGTAAGCCATGATCTTAGAACGCCTTTAACTTCTATCATTACGTATACTCAGCTACTAAAGTCGCGATCTGTGACAACTGAAGATCAAGCTAGCTATCTTGAAATTATCGACCGGAAATCGAAGCGGCTAAAGGTGCTGATTGATGATTTATTTGAAGTGTCGAAAATGGCAAGCGGCAATATTGAGCTGAAAAAAGAAAAGGTGGATGTTGTGCAGCTATTGCAGCAGGCTTTAGCGGAATACGATGAAAGCATCAAAGAATCCACGCTGCAGTTCCGAGTCACAAATAAAGAAAAACCAGTATATGCCCTTGTTGATGGACAAAAAATATGGCGAGTTTTTGATAATTTAATCGGCAATATTTTAAAGTATTCTCTCGAGCATTCGAGGGTGTATATCACAGTTGAAAAAGTAGACAGACAAGCCGTTATTACGTTTAAAAATATTTCCAAGTATGAATTGACCAGTAATAGTGAGGAGCTGCATGAACGATTTAAGCGGGGAGATACATCCCGCCATACAGAAGGTTCAGGTCTAGGACTTGCGATTGCCAAGTCCATTGTCGAACTACATGAGGGCATCTTTCAGATGGAAACAGATGGAGACTTGTTTAAAGTAAGCATTTCGTTAAAAGAGGAGTAAAGGAAGGGAGACCAAATAATGGTGGATCCAAAAGATATTTCAAAACTATTTCCCTTATTTTATCAACGGTTATTTCAAATAAGCTACTCCATCACAAGAGATCGGCATTTAGCAGAAGACGTCGTGCAAGAAACATTTATCAAAGCAATAAAAAAAATGAGAAGTATAGAGGATGAGAAAAAAATTGGCGCATGGCTGTCGGTAACGGCAACAAGAACAGCGATTGATTTTGTTCGAAAAGAGAGGAAAAAGAAAGGAGTTTTAATGGAAAAAGATATGCTTGATAATATCGGGAAAACAGAAAAACAGAATGTGGAAGAGAAAGTTGAGTCAGATTTATTTTTCGATCGTATAAATGATGCAATTGGGAAAATGAATAAAGACTACCAGCAAGTGTTTTTATTAAAAATAAAACACGGCTTAAAAGAAGGAGAGATTGCAGAAATTCTAGGAATCAAGCCTTGTACAGTGAAAACAAGAATTTACCGTGCAAGAAAACAGTTGAAAATGCAATTTTTAAATGAAGTGAATGTATAATATGTAGAAAAGTGGTGCCTATATTAAGGACACCACTTTTCTGTTTAAAGCGCAGCTTTAATTACTTTTTTATAATAGAAAACAGATAGTACGCCGAAGATAGAATAAAGCGCTGTATATAATACCATTACAATAATCATCGGGGTCCATAATTCAGTCCCGAAGAAAAACCAGCCGGATTGGACGGCAAAGTAGCTGTGCAGCAGTCCAACAATCAACGGAATACCAAAGTTGAAAAGTTGCTTGCCTTGAATTCCTCTCAGTAAATCTCCTCGTGTATAACCTAATTTTCGTAAAATTTTATAATTGTATTTTTCGTCTTCTCCTTCGTCCATTTGTTTAAAATAAAGGATGCAGCCTGATGTAATTAGGAAAGCTAATCCTAAAAAGGCGACAATAAACATTGTTAGTCCCATCCTTTTTTTCTGCTCGTTCAGCATATCGAGACGGGAATGGTTGTCAAACTTTTGATCAAGTGCCAACCCATGAAACGTTTGATTGGCCATTTCCAATTTTGTTTCATCGTTTAAATCGATGCCGGTATAGGTAGTAGAGTTCTTCATTTGTATCTTTTTATCGATATTATTAAACAGCGTATCGAAAACAGCTTGGTCGACGATAGCTGTAGGCAGCCCGCCGCTTGTGAAATTAAAGGAAACGACTGTGTTTTGATTCAACCCTAAATAGTGAAGGGGAACGGCTCCTTTTTTATGGGTGAATGTAACAATTCCCTTATCTTTAAAACCCATAAATCGCTGCAGTGCATCATTGTAGCCTGTAAAAAGAACTTCCTCTTTTCCAAGGTTCTCCACCTCTTTGACGCTGTTTTCGCTCACAACAGCAATCTGCATACTGCTCATATCCTGGGTCATTCCTTTTGGTTCAAATGCGAGAATGTTTTTGACATTGGCACTTACTTGAATAACGGGAATGTTCGTTTCTTTAATGGATATATTTTTATCCGATAATGCTTGTTTAAAGGTATCGGCTGTTTTTTGGTCACTAAAAGCAAATTGGTTCGGTATATTCTTTTTTGCTGATTTCTCTGCAGAATAATACGTAATATAGCTTAATGACAATAAGCCAATAGCAAGAGCAGAAACGGTGGTGATAATCGTTAATAAAAGGGCATTTGACTTCATTCGAAACATAATCGTAGAAAGGGAAAGCACTTCATTAATATTTAAATAGCCGTTTTTGCTTTTTCGAATGATATTAGAAATAAAGCTGACAGATCCTTTATAGACAAGATACGTTCCAATAATAACAGACGCTAAAATGCCAACCATTGCCATAAATAATTGATTCATGGTAATGAAATCACCACTAAATAGTCTAGATGAAAGATAATAGCCGACAATCACAAGAATAATTCCAACAATACCCATCAACATTTCCCAAATGGATAATTTTTTTACTCTGCCTTCCGATGAAGATTTCACTCTAAATAAAGCTAAAATCGTTTGTCTTTTAATAAAGATATAGTTCATCAACATGATAAAAACATAAATCGCACAAAATACAAGTATCGTTTGAATCAGTGCCTGTGATGAAAAGTGCAATGTTGCGATTCCTTTCACACCAGTTATTTTAAACAAAATTAAGATAGCTAATTTCGAAAAAGAAAATCCGATAAAAGTGCCAATCAGCAAGGAGCCAAAATACAAGATAATGTTTTCCGTAATAAGGATTCGGAAAATCCGATCTTTCGTCATTCCAATCAGCTGAAATAAGCCAATTTCTTTACTGCGGCGTTTAATAAAAATCGTATTCGCATAAAAAAGAAAGATACCGACGATCGCAACTAATAAAATAGATGCTGCACGAATGGAAGCTCCTCCTTTTAAAGAACCTTTTGTTGCATCCATGGACGGATCATATTGTAAGGTCACAAAAGCGAAATATAAGGAAACACTAAAAATAAGGGCCAAAACATACAGATAATAATTTTTGATATTCTTTTTTAAATTTCGCAGGATGAGCTGATTAATGTTCATATTGCACCCCGCTTAACACTCCTTGTGTTTTCATAATATCTTGGAAGAAGCTTTGTCTTTCTTGTTCGCCTTTATTTAGCTGTGTATAAATTTGTCCATCCTTTATAAAAATAACTCTGCTTGAGAAACTAGCCGCTGCTGGATCATGTGTAACCATCACAATCGTTGCTTTGCGGTTTTTATTAAGACTGCTAAGTTTATTTAATAAATCGGAAGCAGATTTGGAATCTAGTGCTCCAGTCGGTTCATCGGCGAAAATAATGCTCGGTTCATGAATAAAAGCTCTTGCGGCAGATGTCCGCTGTTTTTGTCCGCCGGAAATTTCGTTTGGATATTTATCTTTTAACTCGTAAATGCCAAGCTCTTTCGCCAGCGTATTAAATTTATCTTGTGCTTCTTTTTTTGGTACATTGGAAATAGATAAAGGAAGCAGAATATTTTCCTTCACTGTTAATGTATCCAGCAAATTATAATCTTGAAAAATAAAGCCGAGATGGTTTTTGCGAAATAGGGCTAATTGTTTTTCTTTCATTCCGGTAATTTCATTGCTTTCGATTTTAATCGTACCGCTTGTCACTTTATCAATAGAAGAGAGCACATTCAGAAAAGTTGTTTTACCAGAACCAGAAGCTCCCATTATGCTGACAAATTCTCCTTGTTGAATGCTGATGTCCAAACCCTTTAATACTTCTTGCTTATTAAACTTATTTCCATAGCTTTTATGAATTTTAGTTGCTTCTAAAATACTCATTTTTGACACACTCCTTTAGTTGATACGTTTATTATAAAAAGATATGGTTATTAATTCCTTCGATTTGGCGAACAAATAAAAGGGGCATGTGACATTTTTGTCACATGCCTTGTCATTTCTGAGATTATTGAATCTGTTGTCTATGTATAAGATGGACAAAATCATTCTTTTTCGGGAAGGTTAACGTAAAAATAGTCCCTTTATTCGGCATTGATTCTACTTCGATATGAATAAGCAAGCTATCAGCAACTTTTTTGCTTAAATATAATCCCATGCCTGTTGCATGATGATTCATATGATGAGTTGTCGAAGTAAATCCTTTATCAAAAATACGAGGGAGATCTTTTGCATCAATGCCAATTCCGCTGTCCTTAATTTGCAAAATATTATTTTCCCCTTTTTGGAAGCTGCTTATCATAATATCAGATGCAACGCTGTACTTTACAGCATTGGACAAAAGCTGTCGAACGATAAAAGCAAGCCACTTGCTGTCACTAAGTACTTCTGCTGCTTTTAACTCAATGTCAAAACCAATTCCTTTTTGTATACACCACGATTGCAATGTTTTAATTTCTTCGAAAATGATTGCTTCGATATTAGCTTTTTCGATATATAAATCATTTTGAATAAAAGGAATTCTTTTATGGTGAAGCTGCTGATCAAGCAATAAATGGATTCGTAGCCACTCATAAGTTAACTGTACTTTAATCGGTTCATTTTCCAAGCGGTCGATCATCAAATGAAGGGCAGTTAATGGTGTCTTTACTTCGTGTATCCAAGCCAAAAGTTCATCCTTTTCTTGTTCCAGCAAGATTGAATTTTGCTGCGCTTCCTTTTTCAGCAATTCTGTTTGATTTCTCATGCATTCTTCGATAATTTTTTCAAAAGGGCGTTCAGGATCTGTTATGCTTGTTAAATCAAGATTATCTTCCCGTTCTGCCAAACTTTTATAAAATGCCGTTTCTTTTTGATAGCGAAGCAACAAAAAAATAATGAGAAAGAGCAATGCTAAAAAAGATATATATAACATGGAATGAAAAGAAAGTCTTTGATCCATGCTTGCAATAAAAAGGCTAAATAATTGTATAAATAGAATGAAAAAAATCCAGCTTTTTTTTTCGGAAAGATATTTTTTAATCATAAGCTTTCCTCTTCAATGGCAATATAGCCTTGGCCGACTTTTGTTTCAATAAACTTGCCAAGATCGATTTCCTCGAGCCTTTTTCGCAGCCGATTAACATTAACAGTAAGCGTATTATCACTGATAAAACGTTTATCATTCCACAAACTGTTGATTAACTGATCCCGGCTGACAATTTTATTTTTTTGTTCAATAAGCTGTTTCAAAATAAAAATTTCATTTTTCGTTAATTCAATAGAGGAGCCCGATTGGTTTACAACCATATTTCTTTCATAATCAATCGTTGCGCCGCACCATGTTTTCAGTTCATTTGTTTCTACATTATAATTATAGACACGGCGCAGGATGGCTTGGATTTTAGCGATCAGCACATCAAAATGAAAAGGCTTTTGGACAAAATCATCTGCACCAAGCTGCATCGACATCACCATATCAGTAGGGTGATCTCTCGAGGATAAAAAAATAATAGGTACATTCGAATGACTGCGGATCATTCGGCACCAATGAAAACCATCGTATTTTGGCAGCTGTATATCAATAATCACTAAGTCGGGTTTTTTCTCTGTAAAATCCTGCATCACATGATTAAAATCAGTGATGCCAAATACTTCATAAGACCACTGATTTAATCGTTCCTTAATCTCTTGAAATAAGGTTACATCATCTTCAATTAACAATAGTTTAAACATAATTACCACCACATTTTCCACATTTATCTATATAGAGTGTAACGAAAATTGGGAAAGGATGCTAGATAAATGGTAAAAAGAGCTAAATATTATGAAAAGATGGAACAGTATTGCAATTTTTTAGTACCTGGTGTTAATATTAAGTTATAATACTAGATGTTAAATGAAGAGGGAGAGGAAACAAATGATTTCGAAAGCAAGAATTACAGCGATTGGAGCATATGTACCTGAATCAAAACTAACAAATGCAGACTTAGAAAAAATGGTCGATACAAATGATGAATGGATTGTACAAAGAACAGGAATAAAGGAAAGAAGAATGGCAGGAGAAACAGAGTATTCTTCCATGATGGCTATAAAGGCAATTGAAAATCTTAGAGAAAATTATAAAATGGAGTTAAAAGATGTTGATTGTATAATTGTCGCAACGACAACGTCTGACTATGCATTTCCTAGTGTAGCTTGCCAAATTCAACATCACTTTCATATAACTAATACCGGAGCATTTGACTTAAATGCTACATGTGCAGGTTTTACATATGGATTGCACATAGCTAATAGTTTAATTACTTCAGAGACTCATAGAAAGATACTTGTTGTGGCAAGTGAGACTTTATCAAAAGTAACAGATTATAAAGATCGATCCACCTGCATTTTATTTGGCGATGGAGCAGGAGCGGTGTTAGTAGAGTACGATGCAGAGAACCCTAGTTTTCTTGCACACCACATGGGAACAAATGGTGAAGGGGGAATGAATGTATATAGAACAACATTCGCTGAAACGATGCATGATACTCCTTTAACGAGAAGCGGAAAGATGGTTCAAAATGGAAGAGAGGTTTACAAATGGGCTGTTCGTACGTTGCCTGTAGGAATACAAGCGTTATTGCATAAGGCAGATTTAAGCAAAAAGGAAATCAACTGGTTTATTCCACATAGTGCAAATTTACGTATGGTGGAATCAATTTGCGAAAAATCTGGAATTTCTTTAGAAAAAACCTTAACCAGTATGGAGTATTATGGAAATACATCATCTGCTTCTATTCCCTTGGCACTAAATCTAGCAATAGAAGAGGGAAAAGTGATGAATGGCGATAAGCTATTACTGTATGGTTTCGGAGGAGGGCTCACCCATTTAGGATTAGTAATAAAATGGAATTTAAGTCGATGAAAAAAGCTGCGCTATTATCTTTATAGCGTAGCTTTTTTTTGAGTTGTTTAATGGCATACATCAGAAATTAATAAATTTCCGTTGCACTAGAAGGCAGATTTTTAACATGCTGCAAATGCTGAAGCACTTTTTTCTCTTCCTGGAATCGATACTCATAATTCAACTTTTGGGCAACAAATAGGGCAGTTTCTTGAAAAAGACCTATCATTGTAAACAAGGAAGTCCAACTGCTTTCATAATTATCTGTTTTATAAGTGCTCAGCAGCTGTTCCCATTCGGTAGAATCCACAAAGCGTTCTAAATATTTACTGTTTTTGCCGACACTAATTGAAAAATCTGTTTCGATTCCGACTTTCCATTCCATCATCTTAAGCAACGTGTTTCGTATAATCATTAGATGATCGATTGCATACAGAATTTCTTGTCTCCATAATCCTTTTGCAACATAGGTTGATACCCACCAAAATTCATTCCAACAGTCGGCAAATAAAGCCGCAGAAGGTATTTTTACTAAATAATCTCGATCGGAAGGTGCTGGAAAAGAAGAAATGATATCATCCTTATCCAATAAAAGGGTTGTTAAAGAATCCTCTTTCAAATAGCCATGTCTGTCGTCAAGTGGTGCAAGGGTTAAGTCAATGCGGTTGCCATCTGTAAATAACATTAAATAAGGAAATCTTCCACCCTTTTCAGAGGGATAGAGCACGCTAGTTTCTGGAGTCTGCATCATAATGCGTTCTCCAAACACATCAATCCAATCACAATCTTCAATGAACGCATTCATATCCGTAACAAAATAAACGATATCATAATCTTGAAAAGGATCTTTAGGAGCGTTGAGGTTTGCACGGGAACCATTCATGCAAACCATACGAATTCTTTCATCCCTTTTTGCCATTTCTATTAATAATTGAACCATTTCCTGTTCTGATCGCATTTTTTTGCTCTCCTTGTTTTCATTATTTTTTAAAGAGAGGGATAGGAGGACCTCGAATAGGGTAAGAATCAGGTTATATAGGGTGCTGAGGAACGGGCATACAAAAACCTCCATTTTTTTCTGTATGATAGAAATAATTCAACGTATAGACCAAAAAACCTCTATTTATGCATGCCTATAGAATAGGAATTGAAATGGAACTCTTTACCTTTATAAATGTATTGATAAAACCATAGTACTTATAAAGGAAGCCCATTCCTTCAGGTGTGGGAGGAATTTGCTTTTTTTGAACATTTTGTTAAAAGGTACATTTGTTCCATTTTGTTTGTTATAATTATAACACAAACAAATGTTCTGTATGGAGGTTTTTGTAATGGCAAAGGAGACAACGCCTTCCTATGTATTAACGATGGAATTATGGACAAATCCTTCTATTATAAAAGATATTAAGAATAATTTAGAAGTGAGTCGCGTTATTTATAATTCGAGTCTTGGAGAACTATTAAAACGGGAAAAACAAATGAAACGGACAAAGAAGTATAAAAAATTAAGAAGATGCCTTTGTGCTGTTTCTAAAAAACTCTCTTATAATAAAGCACAAGGAAATAAAAAGAACATCCAATTCTATCAAAACGAGAAAAAACAAATCATGAAGAAGATATTTGATATACAAGAACGATTTGAGTTAACGGAGTATGCTATGCACGATTATCTTAAAATCATTCGGAACCATTTTGGAAATACATTAAATGCAGATATTGCTCAAAAAGCAGCTACTCGTGCTTGGAATACGTTTTGTAAGAAATTGAAAGGTGAATCCAAGAGAGTGAACTTTATTAAACGCGGAGAATTGGTTAGTTTTGAAGGAAAGAAAAACAATACTGGCTGGTTTTATCGAGATGGCACCATTGTTTTTGGAAAAACAAATATACATTTAATCATGAAAGAAAATGATTTGTACATGCAGGAAGCATTGTCTAACTTCGAAAATAGTGTTGAATTTGAATACAAAACTAAAAAAGGAGAGGTGAAAAAATCTTTCCATAAAGTGAAATATGTTCGAATTATAAAACGTGTAATATGTGGAAAAACTCGTTATTTTGCTCAATTGATCGTTCAAGGATTTCCCCCAGCGAAACGAAATAAAGATGGTTCATTCAAACATCAAATTGGAAAAGGTCGTGTTGGAGGTGACTTAGGAACTTCTTCTATCGCAGTCGTTGGAGAGAATGAAGTTCTCTTAACGAATTTAGCTGAGAATGTGATGAACCTAACAAGGAAAATTCGATTGATTCAAAGAAAAATGGATCGTTCAAAACGAGCGATGAATCCGAAAAATTACAATAAAGATGGAACAATTAAAAAAGAAAAAAAGATGTGGATTTACTCCAAACATTATTTGAAGTTGAAAGCCAAAATGATAGAATTATATCGAAAGCAAGCCGATAATAGAAAACTATCTCATCGTATATTAGCTAATAGACTACTTTCCTTTGGAGATAAACATTACTGGGAAGAAATGAACATAAAGAGTTTGCAAAAACGTGTTAAGAAAACAGAAATCAGTGAAAAAACAGGAAAATACAAGCGCAAAAAGCGTTTTGGAAAAAGTATTGGGCATCGTGCTCCCGCAATGTTTATTAGCATACTTGAACGAAAAGTAACAGCTCAAGGTGGAATGTTAAAGAAAGTGAATACAAGAATATTCAAAGCTAGTCAGTATAATCATAAGACAAATGATTATACGAAAAAAGAATTAAAAGAAAGATGGCACATCTTTAGTGATGGGACAAGCATTCAACGAGATTTATACTCGGCGTTTCTGTTGATGAATTCCAATCAGACAGGAACTAAAACGAATAGAAAACGTTGTGAACAGACGTTTGAAATGTTTCAATCTTTACATGATAAAGAAATAGAACGAATAGAGAAACAAGGTATAATGGTGTTAAATGCAGGCATTCGATTAAAAAACAAAAAAACTGCTGCAGCAGTTTAAAAATAAATAATGGCGGTGTGATCTACCGAGTCTGTGAGGACCATAGATGCAGTCGCGAATGGCAACAAAGGTTGCTTTGGCTGTGAAAGTTCTGAATAAACCTTTAAACAGGATATTTATTAATGTCAGTGCTTAATTCCCAAGCCGTCCACTCTTAAGAGTGTGGAGTGTGTGAATGTACTTGTACGTGTATGAATGAAGAGAAGCAAGAGTTTTTCAGAACCCCATTGCTTTAGCGATGGGAGTATCAGCAAATAAAGAAATATAGTTACAATGACTTGACGAAAATGTTTTCAAGGGTATATAGTGTGTACGAGGATAAATAAGATTCGAATTTAATAATTTGTTTTCTGTTAAGTGAGGCTCCTGTATAGAGATACGCTGCTGCCCAAAAATGTCCAAAGACGCCAATGGGTCAACAGGAAAAATCGGATTAAGGTTTTTCTTAATGTAGCTGGATAGTTCCTATGCTATACAGTGCTAAAACAAAACGAGGGAAGACATAAGAAGCGATATATTTCTACGTATATTGTTTGTAATGACTTCTTTCGATCGAAAGAGGTTTTTTTTTAGAGAGATAAGAAAGTATAAGTTTTTTGAAGTCAGATAGCTATCTAGCTCCAGCGCCTATTGCCTAACATACTTCAGAACTTCACCCTACGATAAGGCAACATCGGTATGCCATTCGGCTTAACGTGTTTCCTTTATCTCAGTAGAATACGGCAATTACCAAGGCGCTTATGCTTTTCTAAATGGAGGTGGGGAAGAATGGGAGCAGATGATCCAAATTCGATACAGAATAATAAGCAAATAAAGAATGAGGAAATAAAGATTCCTCCCGTTCTCCGAAAGACCTATTTGTATATAGAAATGAACGGGAGTTTAAGCATCTTTTATTGCCTCTAATCGAAGTGGAGAGGTGACAAGCATGATTAAGACCTATTTATATACAAAAACAAATGAAGAAGTAAAAAAGAAAATTGATTTAGCAGATATAAAAGAGCATATGAAAGTGGGAAACGAGAAAGAAAATCTTCTGTGGATCGATCTTTATGATACAACAAAGGAAGAGCTGCAAAAAATTGCGGATATTTTTGATTTTCATCCCCTTGCTATAGAAGACTGTTTACAGCATACACTGCGGTCTAAAGTCGACCGTTATGACGGATATACATTTTTTATTTTTAATGCCGTTAATTATAATGAAGAAGAAGATGTAGAAATTACCACGCAGGAATTAAATGTCTTTTTGGGCGATAATTATATTGTTACGGTTCATCCAAAAAGAATTAAAGCGATAGGGAAAGTAGTCGAGACGATTCGCCATAGCAAAACAAAAATGAATCAAGGGGCAGATTATTTTCTTTATGCTATTATAGATGAAATTGTAGATGAGTATTTTCCTATCTTGGACAGAATTGCAGAGCGGATTGATGAACTGGAAGATGAAATGTATATAAACCCTGCACAAGAAATTTCCGAAGAATTCCTTGCTCTTAAAAGAACCATAGTAATATTCAGAAGAGTTATTCAGCCGAAAAAAAGAATCTTTGCTTCTGTTGGCAACCGTTATTTATTTAAGGTGCAAGAAGAAAATATTCCTTATTATATGGATTTAGTGGATCATCTTGAGCGTATTGCTGATTCATTAGAAGTGTATCGGGATCTTGTATCTGGTGCCATGGACACGTATTTTTCCATTGTTTCTGCAAGAACGAATTCATCGATGCAGCATTTAACCATGATTACAGTACTTACTGCAGTCATTGCTGCTATTACGGGTTTTTTTGGCATGAATATTCCGCTGCCGTTTCAGGATAAACCCATTATGACAATCGTAGTACTTATTCTGCTTATTTTGATTCCTATAGTCAGTTGGAAATCAGCGAAAAAAAGAGATTATTTAAAATAAGGGCTATGTTAAAGCTCAGTGTTGATTTTGGCACTATGTTGATTTTCGTTCCAGGAGTGAGACTCCTACGGGAAAAGCGAGTTAGAGGGAGACCCCACAGGCTCAGAAGCGCCGAGGAGGCTCCCGGGACCGCCCGCGGAAAGCGAACACCTCTCGCTGCAATCAACAGGCAAGTTAAACAGGGCCAAAATAAAAACAAATGAACCGATATAAATGAAAAACGCAAAAAAGCCTTTGAAGGCTTTTTTTTTGTTAATTAGAAAAAATTTTATTAGAGTAGCTGTAAATTTATAACCCAAAACAATTTTAGCTTTCGTTCTTCGTCTTAAGGGCATTATAGATGCAGGTGGAATGATCTTTTTGCATTCTCTCCCATGTTCCAGCGTGGTATGATGAATATGTCTTAGTTGGAAAAGGAATTATTGGAGGAGAATGACATGTCAATGATAAAAAAAATTGCCATTGTTGGATTAGGAGCAATCGGCTCTGTATATGGAGATATTCTTCAGAAAACAGGAGAATTGGAAGTGAAGGCAATTGTCGATCAGAAAAGAAAACAACGATATGAACAAAAAGGGATATATGTGAATAATGAACCCGTTTCATTTACATACATAACACCGGAAGAAAAGAGTGAAGCCGCAGACTTAATTATAGTATCGGTTAAATATGGACAGCTGGAAGAAGCAATTGCTTCTATTCTCAATCATGTTGGGGAAAATACGACAATACTATCCTTGTTGAACGGTATAACGAGTGAAGAAGAAATTGCAGCAGTATATGGAAGGGAAAAAGTAGTATATGCCATGTGCAATGGCATTGATTCAACACGAGACGGCAATTCTATTTATTGTTCCAATCCGGGGAAAATATCGTTTGGGGAAAAGAAAAACGAGGAGCTTACAGAGCGAGTGCAAAACATCAAAGCATGCTTTGAAAAAGGAAAAATTCCAGTAGAAGTTCCGAAAGATATGGAAAGGACTTTGTGGTACAAATTTATGATAAATGTTGGGATGAATCAAGTATCTGCAGTCACCCGATCCCCTTACGGCTTCTTTCAAGAACCTGGTTTTGCAAGAGATTTAGCAATGGATGCGATGAAAGAAGTGATCATGCTTGCAAAGGCACAAAAGATCGACTTATCAGAAGTAGATATGGATGATTTCTTTAAAAATATAGTAAGCAATATCAGCAAGGATGGAAAAACTTCGATGCTTCAAGATATAGAAGCAAAACGGTTGACAGAGGTAACGATGTTTTCGGAAAAAGTGATAGATTACGGTAAAAGGCTGAACATTGAAACGCCTGTTAATCGAACATTGTATCAAATTATACGTGCATTAGAATCAACGTTTTAAATATTTGAAAAACAGAAAGATGCTGGGACAAAACTCTCCTCTGAGATGAAAAAGCCGGTGGAATTTTACTCGTCGTAAAATTTCACCGGCTTTGTTTATTTTTTCCCATAAAAATAAGGACCACTTCTGATAAAATAAAGTTACCACACCAAATCTCATCCGAAAGAAGGGTCCTTATGTTTAAAGATTATAACATGAATCAATTTATTTTGCATTTAGATTTAGAAATAAAAATACAGGAGAATGATATTGCCTTTTCCATCCATCATTTAGTGGAAAGTATTCCGAGTGAAGCTTTCGATTCCTTCGTTCGACCTACTGGGTGTCCAGCTTATCATCCACGTATGATGCTGAAAATTATTTTATGTAGCTACACGCAATCGACGTTCTCTGGGCGTAAAATGGAAGGTCTTTTAAATGATAGTATTCGAATGATGTGGCTCGCACAAGGATAGGAGCCAAGCTACCGGACCATTAATCGTTTCCGTGTTCATCCCGATATGCAGGAAATCATACGTCAGTGCTTCGTGCAGTTCCGTTGCCAGTTAGTGCAGGAGAAGCTCATTGATCAAGAAGCTATTTTTATCGAAGGTACAAAAGTGGAAGCAAACGCCAATAAATTCACCTTTGTTTGGAAGAAGTCTGTTGAAAAATACCATGAAAATTTGGTGGAAAGGTCTAACCAGTTGTACAATGAACTGCTTGAAAATCGAATCATTCCTGAAATAAAAAGAGAGAATGATGAGCAGCTTTCCATGGAGGAATTAACGCAAATCGCTGAAAATTTAGAGGAAGTAGTCGATGAGTATACCCAAAAGATTGACAACTCTAACGATGTTAAGGAGCGCAAACAACTTCGGAGTGAAAGAAAATCACCGAAACAAATGGTAAAACAGATATACGATTGGATTGCGCGCAAACAAAAGTACGAAAAAGATTTTGAAACCTTTGGAACACGCAATAGTTATTCGAAAACAGACCAAGATGCCACTTTTATGCGAATGAAAGATGACTACATGCAAAATGGACAACTAAAAGCTGGCTATAATGTGCAAATAGCGACAGAGGGGCAATTCACACTAGCTTACGGTGTATTCCCTAACCCAACGGATACAAAAACACTTATTCCATTCCTTAATCAAATAGAAAAGCAGTTCTTTTCCTTACCAAAACATATCGTGGCAGATGCCGGTTATGGAAGCGAACAAAATTACGATGATATTTTGACCAATAGAAAACGTAATCCGCTCATCACGTATAATCACTACTTAAACGAGCAAAAGAAAAAGTTCAAAAAGGACCCTTTTAAAACGAGTAATTGGATATATGATGAAGAAAGGGATACGTTCACTTGTCCGAATGGGAAAGAGCTTACATTCCAATACAATTCAACCCGTACAGATAAAACAGGATTCAAACGCCAATTCAATATCTATGAAGGTGAAGACTGTACAGGCTGCCCACTACGCTCCTTATGTACTAAAGCGAAAGAAGGTACGAATCGTAAGCTTATGGTTAATGAAAAATGGGAAGAACAAAAAGAATACATAAAAACGAAGCTTTCGGAAGAAGAAACGGCTAAGATTTACCGTCAACGTAAAATAGACGTGGAGCGAGTTTTTGGATTCTTGAAGGCTAATTTAGGTTTCACACGGTTCTCGGTTCGTGGGAAATCGAAAGTCGAAAACGAAACCGGCCTCGCATTAATGGCCGTGAACATACGAAAATATGCGGCAAGAGCGTAAGCTCTTGCCAACATATCTCTAAAATAAGTGAAAAAAAGTGAAATCGCACCCGGCGACTTCACTTTTTTTCACTTATAGAGACTTTTTGTCCCAGCCTCTTTTTACTTATTGTGTGTATGGTCTGAAATTTTTCCACTCTTAACGGGCAGTAAGACTCCCACCTCGGGGATGCTGAGAAATCGAGGAAGCTAGGTGGGGGATGAAGAAAACCCCCACTGATTGTTAGTTGCACTTTATCATAAAAATGGGATAGAACAGGATATCAATACGGTTTAAAAGGAGAAGATATTCCTTTTGAGTCAAGAGTGGTTGCCATTGTGGATGTATTTGATTATTGGTTTCAAGAAGAGTGTACAAAGGTTCAAGGACAGTGGAACAAGCACTAAGGTTTATTGAAAAACAAAGAGGGAAACATTTTGACCCAGACCTTGCAGCAGATTTATGTGCATGTTTTCATAGCTTTTCTAAACAAAAAAAGATAGATTACCATAAAAAGTACTTATGACAATCTATCTGGAATAAACTTAGTTGCTTTTAGATGCTTTATTTACCATTTCTGTGAATTCGTCATAAGTATCTCCTTCGAATTTAACTCCATTGATAAAGATGGTGGGTGTACCTGTAACAGAGAGAGAATCCACGTAGGACAAATCCTGTTTCAAAGAATCTTTATACTTATTTTCACTAAATGCTTGTAATACTTTTTCGACCTCTTTATCATTGTCCGCAACTTTCGCTAATGTTTCTTTTAAGTAGGCATCAGTATAAAGATCGATGTTTTCATATTTAAGATCATTTGGCTGCTGTTCATAAAGCAGTTCATGGAATTTCCAGAATGTGTCCTCGCCTAATTCATGATAAATTGTTTCAGCAAACAAAGCGGACCTTGTTGAATCATTATGAATAAAAGGGTAGTTCATAAAATAGAACTTTGCTTTCCCTGTATCAATTAAATCTTTTTCGATAAGAGGGAAAAAGGATTGGGTGAAATCTTTACAAACGGGACATTTATAGTCGCCAAATTCAACAATGCTGACAGGGGCAGAATCCTTTCCTAAAAAAGGCTGATTCTTATAATCAATAGCTGCTGCATCTTTTGGCAATTGGGATAAATAAACAAGAAAAGCGATGCAGACAATGATGATTCCAATTATCCAGTAAAAAAATTTAGATGGTTTATTTTTGTTGTTTTTGCTCACTATACTTTCTCCTTCATTCAATCAAAAGTAGTTAGGCACTTTGTTGTTTGTTTTTATTAGAGGTGATGATAGCATCTATTGCATATGTCTGCTGGTGATTAAATGCTAGGAATAAAGACATGGCGAGCAAAGATAAATCAAGTTCATAGCCGCCAACAAAGCCATTGCTTCTATTCACTATAAAAATAGCACCTAACATTATTGCTGCAAATAAAACAGCAATGATTCGTGTTCCAAGACCAATAATAATAAGCACACCTCCGATAAGTTCTATTCCAGCTACTAAATACGCTGAAAAACCAGGTAAACCTAAGCTTGTGAAGAAGCCTGCTGTATTTTCCATCCCATTCTGAATCTTTGCTAAACCATGCATAAAGAATATAATCCCCAGAACGAAACGGATAAGAAGTATTCCAATAGGTTGTAATGTAAACATGTTATTCCTCCTCTTATTATGAGTTTTTAAATAAAACACTATATTTGTAGTGTTATTACGAATACCATTTTTTTAGTTGCTTTTCAGGTTGATCAAAACATTGCCTATCGGGGCTGGCAGCGAAACAAGTTGATCGACAGTCTGACACTACACGATGTAGTGTGAATATATAAAAAAATTAAATAAATGCAATAATAAATAATATTGAAAGTATAATAAATATATTTAGGGAAGCCACTGTAGATAAAAAAGGCAATCTCATCGTATAAGGCTTATCAGGATTCAAAATATATCTGATTCGATAATTAACAGAGCTTTCAGCAAAGGAAACATAAGTAAAAGGATGTTTTTTTTGCTGCCGATTTTTAATCATTTTAATTAACGCATTACTAATATCTATCGGATTGCCGCTCTTTTTTATTGCATAATCATCCGCCAATACTTCCCGAATAACGATATATTGTTTGGAAATCCACTTTAATAAAGGTATATACCAAATAATTGTTGCAAATAACTGAATCAGAAAACTTTTTAAAGGATCTAATTTTTTTTGATGATATGCTTCATGAAACAATACTGCTTTTATCTCTTCTTTTGATAATAAATCCCATAATCCGGTAGAAAGAAAGATTTTCGGTTGGAAAAACCCCATTGTAATAGCCATTGGGTCGTGATGTTCAATCACCAGTACATGTTTTTGACGGTACTCCATCTGTTGCATAAGCTCTGAACTGCGTTTTTCATTAACTAAACATAGTAGCCTTTTATGCATTTTTCTTTTTTGGATAGCCTGTTCAGCAATCAGTAAGGCAGTATGTAAAATGGTATAAAAAACTAAAGCTAAAAGCATATATTCTATATAAGGGACACCAATTACTTGAAAAAATCTCTGACATACTTGAAAAAGATTAAAGCTTAAGGTAAAGCCGCAAAAAATAGAAAAAAGATAACAAATCATTTGGATTAGCAAAATACTGGAAATGAAAGTACTTGTCATAAAAAGAGTGTTAGTATAATTTTTTGTCATACTATTTTTCCTTTTTCCAATCTTTTATTTTTTGTTCTAATTTTTCTACTAAACATTGGTCAACATCTTCCAATGCATCGAGCATATGATTAACAACAAGGGATCCAAATTCATCCATTAATTCATGTGTAAGTTCTTTTGACTGCATTTCTAAAAAAACAGCTTTAGAAAGAATAGGTTTATAGAAAGAAGATCTTCCTTCGATGCGTTTTTGTAATATGTCTTTTTCCACTAACCGATTCATTACTGTCATCACGGTATTAAAGCTTACAACTTTATCTTTTTCTAAAACATGATGTACATTTTTAATCGTCATTTCTTCTCCATCCCATAGAATGGACATAATTTTTGACTCTAAGGGTCCAAAAAAACGATTTAAACCTTTTTCTTTAAACTTAAACTGATTGATTTTCAAGCAAAAACACCTCACACGACCCATTGTAGTGTATAGCTTTGTTTTTAGTCAAGAAATGAAGTGTATATGTTACAAGAATGTAATAAAAAGTACAAAATTAATGAGATAAAGGAGGAAGCCTGGAGCAATAAGACTAGTAACTTTTGGCTAGAGTAAAGGTACTTAGAAAAGTAAATGAAACTTAAAAAACCAGTTCAAAAAACGCCTCTTCTTGTTGTGTATCTTCCAAGTACTTTATTCCTAAATAGTCAAAACCAATTTTGCCTAAAATGTTAATAGCCGTTGTATTTTTTATAGAGGTTGAAGCAGTGACTTTATCGATAATTTTTGATGCATAAGCATAATTTAAGCAAGCAATGGAAGCTTCTGAAGCATAGCCTTTTTCCCAAGCAGCTTTCATGAAATGAAAAATCAGCTCCGGGTTGTCCGATTCTTGTTCAAAATTAAATCCTGCTGCTCCTATTACTTTATTAGTTGCTAAATCTACCACTGCATAAACTGATAAGTGATGAAGGGTTTGAGATTGTTCATAGAAAGCAATAACATGAGGCAGCAACTCTTCAGAAGTGCTTCCTCCAGAATAAAGCATTACTTCCTCGTCACCCCAAAACAGTGCACAAGCGTCCATATCATCTAATTGTAAAAGACGAAAGCCTAAGCGATCAGATGTAAAAAGATAGTTCAATATGAAAAACTCCTAATCAAAATATAGTGAAATATATACTATAGAAAAAAAGAGAAAAAGTAAATGGCTTATCGAAAAAATGTGAGATAAGTAGTAATATTATGTATAAACATCATCATAATGTGCAGAGTGCATGGTAATATTATTAGCAAGAATGGAAGAATCGCCATCGTACATATGGAAGGTTAAAGAAGCATGAATATGTTCATATCTTTTGGGCAGATCATCTGCTGCAGAAAATTCTGTGGACCAATGAATTTTAGGAATGGCGATAATAAACCTGCCATTCATGTTTATTATATAAAGCATTGTATCTTTTTGCCCTGTTTGCGTAATATCTTCTAATAATGAGATCATTGTTAACACCTCCATTAACAATGCCATTATAGCTTAAAAATGTAGTGTTTTTTTGAATTAGAGGAAAATTTAAACAAAATGTAATATGACATAGGCCTTTGCTCATCGTTTTTTAAGGATTCGTTTTTTTCTCACATAAAAATGTAATAAAAAGAATATGGTTATATACCCACCAGAAGCCATACCTTCCTTTTCCTATTAGCAATATGGGCTTTATTTGGAGAAAAACAGGGTATAAAAATAAAAAATGGACGCATAAGCAAGGTTTCTTTTTATACAGAATGACCATATATATATATGAAAAAGGTGATTTCTTATAAAAAAATATGGGAGATTTATTACATTTATTGGTTTGGTCATTATCATTTGTTTCTTTATTTTTAATACAAACATCTTTCATTCAATTCAGAAAGGAGAGCTTAGAACAGTCTCGTCCTTTTTAGAAGAAAATATATATTATGCCCTTTTTTTCAGTTTATTTATTATGGTTATTCAAAATAGTTTTACGATTATTCCGTTGCTTGTTGTGATCTCACTAAATTATTACTGTTTTGGTTTTATGTATGGTTTTATCTGGAGTTGGATTTCTAGTATACTTGCAGCAATTATAATTTTTATATTCGTGCGTTATTGGTTTCAAGAGTTGCCATTATCCAAAAAGTATCATAATTTTCTTGAGAAAATAGAAAAAAAGGGATTGTCCTATGTAATATACGGAAGAATTTTTCCTTTTTTTCCAACAAGTATTTTAAATATCATTGCAGGAATTAGTTCCATATCTTTAAAAACATTTATTATTGGAACAACAATTGGAAACTTTTTTTATTTTTTTATTTTAGCATTAATCCCATTAGGCTTCGTCTCTATAAATATACACCCAGTTATTTTATTTCTAATTATTGTAAGTGCGATCATCTTGATTTATTGTTTAAAAAAAACCAAACCAGAACTGGTCCAAAATATAAAAAAAATAAGACAAAGATTTTAAAAAGAGACGAAACCAGCACGCAACAGGTTCGTCTTTTTTTATGAAAATATGGAAACTTTTTGTCTATTGATTCGTAAAGATACTAGACTACTTTTTAAAATTTATTCATAAGGAGGAAAAAATATGTTCATTATTATTTTCATACTAGGAGTAATTATTGTTAGTTTGCTAGTAACAAAAAAGAAGAGTACTACGATAAATAATCATACACATAATAATCATTACCCTTTTTCGAATAACCACACTCAAGATATGGGGTATGCGGATAGTGGAAATGATTGTGGTCCTTTTTTTGGAGGCAATGATGGAGGTAGCTGTGGTGGTGGAGGTGGAGGTGGAGGTGAATAAAGGAAAAGTACGAATCAAAAGCTCATCTTTTACGATTAGGTAAAAAGATGAGCTTTTTTGAAAGGCTTGTGT
Source organism: Niallia sp. 03133 (assembly GCF_052663225.1). NCBI lineage: Bacteria > Bacillati > Bacillota > Bacilli > Caryophanales > Bacillaceae > Niallia > Niallia sp. 03133. Next base: position 334,490 of record NZ_JBQTCY010000002.1, on the reverse strand, counting down.
TTGATCGTGTTCGTTTACATGAAAGGTTTGGCTTCTATTTGTAAGTAGATCGGTTCGATACGAGCAGAAAAGAACAGGTTTTTTCCATTTGTATTTGATAAGGTTTACATAGAAGGAGTGAACGAAATGACGTGGCTGGAAGGGTTGCAAAATGCAATACGTTATATAGAAGAAAATCTAGAAAGGTCATTGGATATAGAAGAGATAGCAATGCATGCTAACATTTCACCCTTCCATTTCCAACGCACATTTGCCGTTTTAACCGATATATCAATTGGGGAGTATATTCGACGAAGACGCTTAACAGCAGCAGCGAATGAATTAATAAAAACAAACGGCAAAGTGATCGATGTCGCCCTGAAATATGGTTATGATTCTCCTGAAGCATTTTCGAAGGCTTTTAAGAAACAGCATGGTGCAACACCAACAGAAACAAAAAAAGGAATGGGAAAATTGAAAGTGTATAACCCTTTAACCATTCAGGTAAGTTTGAAAGGAGCAGAAGCGATGGATTTTAAGGTAACAGAGAAAAAAGCGTTTCAAATAATTGGGATTAAAAGAACCTATTCTATGAACTCGAATGAAAATTTACGGGACATTCCTTTATTTTGGAATGAAGTGAACAGTAATGGAACAACAGGTTTTTTAGCAGAAAGAAATGATGGAGCTATAAAAGGGATACTTGGTGTTTGTGCAACGACAAAGGAGACGGAAGCAGAAAACAAGATGGATTATTGGGTTGCAGCTGCAAGTAATCAAGAGGCGCCAATCGGCTACGACTCTTTATTGATTCCTGCATCCACATGGGCTGTTTTTGAAGTGCATGGACCAATGCCAAATAGCATCCAAAAAGTGTGGAAGCAAATTTATGAAGAATGGTTTCCAAGCAGTGGTTATCAACACGGAGGCCCGATTTCCTTTGAACTATATTCAGATGATAATCCGACAAACCCTGATTATTATTCAGAAATATGGATTCCGGTGAAAATGAAAAAATAAAAGAAAGTAGAATATGGATAAAAAAAAAGAATGGTTAATCCTTAAAAAATACAAAAAAAGAAATAGTAAATGACAATTGAAGATCTAAACATTTGCTAATAAAAGTGATAGTTTCAGGAAAAAGCACATCATCTATAAATTTATTTATAGATGATGTGCTTTTTTATAATTAGTTTTATGGGTAAACCTGTTTTACAATGACATATGTAACAGAGAAATCCTATGAAGGAGGAAAAAAATATGTCAAAAAAAATAGTAATGGTCGTAACAAACCATAAAGAAATGAACGAGGAAAAAGCGACAGGCATCTGGTTATCAGAATTTGCTGAAGCTTATTTAGAATTCTCTAAAAAAGGGTATGATGTAACGGTAGCAAGTCCCCTTGGTGGAACTGCTCCTGTAGATCCAGGCAGTGTTGATGAAAGCACTCCACAAGAATTTTTAGAAACAAAACATTATTTACAAGATACGGTAAATCTTAATCAAGTTTCTGCAGAGGATTTTGATGCCATCTTCTTGCCAGGTGGACATGGAACCATGTTTGACCTTCCAAAAAGCAAAAAACTTCAAGAATTGCTTCGTGATTTTTATGAAGAAGATAAAATAGTAGCGGCTGTATGTCACGGACCAGCTGGATTAGTGGGAGCAACCTTGTCAAATGGTCAACCGCTTGTAGCTGGTAAGCGTGTTAATGCTTTCACGGATCGTGAGGAAGCAGAAACTACTCTTGACCAATATATGCCATTCCTATTAGAAAGCAAAATACGGGAACTGGGAGCGATTTTTGTTGCAGCTCCAAATTGGCATACACATTATGAAGTCGATGGAAACTTGATTACAGGACAAAATCCTCAATCTACATTGAGTGTAATTAAAGCAGTTGTGGAAAAACTAGGTTAAAAAAAGAGGTTGATATCTTTTCGTGATATCAACCTCTTAAAGTGTTTATAAACATTGGAAGGAATAAATAGAAATAAGTGAAATGGAAACAAAAGAAAGGTGTATACACAAATAGCTATAAGTAAGATAAGATGAATGAAAAAGGATGATTTATGTGGTTGATTTTGAGTGGTATCGAAGTTTCGTCAGCATTTATAAGCATCTTTCTGTGTCCGAAGCTGCGAAAGAAAGAATAATGACACAGCCGGCGATGAGCCAGCATCTGGCTGCCTTGGAAGCGGAGGCGGGGGTGCCCCTTTTTACAAGATCATCTCGTAAGATGCTGCCTACAGAGAGAGGTAAAGAGCTTTATTCAGAAGTTGCCCCTCTTATCGAGTCTCTTGAAGAAAAAACCATCGGACTGAAAAGCAGCTCTTTGCCAAATATGCCGGTCATTCGATTTGGTTCGGCTCTTGAATTTTTCAGTGAAATAATCCTCCCAAATCTAAATGATGAAAAATTTCGTATGATCGCACAATTTGGGATTGCTTCACAGTTGCTGGAACAATTAATAGAAGAAAAAGTGGATTTAATTGTAACTTCTAAAAAGATACAAGCACTTGGTATTGAATATCTTCCTTTAATAGAAGAAGAATTTGTATTAATTGCCCCTAAAGAGCTGATGGTTCCAGATTTTCAACATAAAAAAGAATTAGAAAAATGGCTGATCAAGCAAAAATGGGTAAGCTACGGTTTAGAACTGCCAATTATAAGAAGGTTTTGGAGAAAGCAATTTAGCAAGCGGCCCCAACTTAAACCGGTTCATGTTATACCTAATCTACACGCGTTGTTATCAAGTGTGGAAAATGGTGCAGGCATAACGTTTATCCCAACTTACATAGTAGATCATTCCATGAATGCTAACAAAGCAAAAGTAATATTGGAACACATAACAGTGCCAAATGAATTGTACATCGCATATAAAACAAAATACAAAAATTCACCAGAAATTAATCAGGCCATAAATTTAATAAGAAGTTTAATATAAAAAATAACAGAGAAAATACATAATATAAGTGTAGCCAGTGGAGGGGATTGTAAAATGAGAGGGATCGGCATTAAAAAATATGGAGATGTTCAACAGCTTGCAATGATAAATATTCCAACCGAACCAGTTGGACCAGACGACCTGCTAATTTCTATAAAAGCAAGTGGTGTGAATCCTGTAGATTGGAAAGTGCGAGAGGGCTGCTTGAAAGCGGATTTTCCATATGAACTGCCACTAATTTTAGGTTGGGATGCAGCAGGGAAAGTAGAATTTGTTGGATCGAATGTCACTGAATTTAAAAAGGGTGACAATGTATTTTTTAGACCAGAAATGGAGAAACAAGGTACATATGCTGATGAAATGGTAGTTCCAGCAAAACTTGTTTCCCTTATGCCTCGTGGATTGACATATGAAGAAGCGGCTTCGCTTCCATTAGTAGGACTTACCGTATGGCAGGCGCTAGTAGAAGTGGGTAACATTCAGCAGGGGGATAAAGTGTTTATTTTAGCAGGAAGTGGGGGAATAGGTTCGATAGCCATTCAAGTGGCAAAATCGTTTGGTGCATATGTGGCAGCCACAACAAGTTCGAAGAATGGTGATTTTGTCCAAGAGTTAGGAGCGGATGAAGTGCTTCATTATGACCAAGGTGGCATCATAACACAAACAAAATTTGACTTTATGTTAGATACGCTTGGAGGTAGAGCTTATGGAGATGCACTGAAGTTTATGAGGCAAAATGGAACTGTGGCTACCATCATCAGCGAGCGGGATGCCGTCCGACCTGTTAATATAGATAGATTAGAAAAAGATCGCCAGCTACATGTTGAATTTGTATTTACAAGACCAGATGGAAAAAATATGCGGCATATTTGTGAATTAGTTGAATCCCAAAAAATAAAGCCTGTCGTTTCAGAAGTATACCCGCTTACTATAGAAGGAGCTAAAAAGGCTCACCTTTCTAGTCAAACAGGTCGAACACGCGGGAAGATCGTTTTAAAAAGAGAAGAATAACAAGGTATTTACAACAGGATTACTTGTTCATGTATGAAGTGAATCGGTTCTACATATGCTTATTTTGTAGAACTTTTGTATTTCTATTGGATTATACCTTTTATACTATCTCTTATTCCGTTCAGTACAGTACCAAAAAACAGAAAATCAATTTTCTTCATGACAAAAAATAAAATTAATGTATAATGATATGATGCAAAATAAAATAAGAGGAGATGAAAAATGAAAACGGAGAAAGAAAAAATGATTAATGGAGAATTATATAGTCCGGCAGATCCTACCTTAAGAAAGGAAAGTGACAATGCACGTGCCTTTACAAGATTATATAATGCTACATTAGAAACAGAAAAAGAAAAAAGAAACGAACTGTTAAAAAACCATTTTGGTGCTACAGGTGAAACCATAAAAATCGAACCGCCATTTCGGTGTGATTATGGCTACAATATCTATGTAGGAGAGAATTTTTTTGCCAATTATGAGTGCATCTTTTTAGATGTTTGTCCTATTAAAATAGGAGATAACTGTTTTTTAGCGCCAGGTGTTCATATCTATACTGCAACACACCCGCTTGATCCAAATGAAAGATATTCAGGAAAAGAATACGGCAAGCCAGTAACTATCGGAGATAATGTTTGGATTGGAGGAAGATCTGTCATTCAGCCAGGTGTGGAAATAGGCAATAATGCTGTGATTGCATCCGGCTCTGTTGTAACCAAAAATGTGCCTGATAATGTAGTAGTAGGTGGGAATCCAGCAAGGATTTTAAAAACATTAACTATCTCGTAGGTTGCTTTGCTACTTCAGAGATTTTTGTTTGTTTTCTTATTGAAGTAATATGCCGTTATTTCAATAAGAAAACAATGTAACCAGGATAGTAATTTTTGTGGAAAGTTAAAGTGTTAAAGCCAATGGAAAAAAATACTAGGCATAGATTATATTTTCTAATACCTAGCATATTATAACTGTTTAAAATAAAAGTCTGTCATCGTTTAATATGGAAGGTGGTAGTTTCCATATGGATAAGGGTAAGGGTTATTTACATAAGGATATGGATTATTTGTATAAGGATAAGAAGTATTTGGATAGAGAGAATGGGAAGTAGGAAAATATTGATATGGATAGATGACAACTGGATTTCCAGCCTGAAAACTTGTTGGACCAGCTCCATGTATGATGGCTCCTGCACCTGCTAGACCATGGATAGCTGGCGGGACAATAGGAATAGCACCTATAACAGGAGCACCATGCACTCTATTTTGAAATGGATTCATTATTTTCACCTCAGGTTATTGTATGTGCAGCAAACAATATGGCTACATATTGAAAATGGCGATTAATTAATCTGGAGATAGGGAATAGAAGTAATGGAAATGGAAATTTTCTGATTTTTCGAAACTTTTTCTTTGTATTTTCGTAGGAATATAGAAAATGTTAGGAGGAAAAAGAATGAAGAAATCGATTGTATTACCGATTATAACGATATTGTTGGAAGTAATAGCAACATATGCAGTCGCTCAAGTTTTTTCCGTGCGCTTTATCGAAGTGATGTTTTTTGTAGGGCTGCTGTTTACTGTTGTTATTTGTACTTTTTCCAGCAAGGGTGGTTCCTTTACAAGATTCATGGACAGTTCTGTAAGTGCGCAGACGGGGTATATATTAGAAAGTGAACCATTTTTTCATAAATTTAATAAACCCTTACTTGTGTCAATAATATATACAATTATAGGATTAGTCTTTTTTATTTTATTGATCAAGCAAATTATTCCGCCAGCGAGCTAATAGTTGAAATAATAAGGAATTTCTGATTGCAATTCCGTTAATAATCAGTATAATAATATAAAAAGTGAAAATCTTGGAAAAAGAGAGTAATTATTTGGGATGTTACAGCGATTTAGGGAAGGTGGGAGCCTAATACGGATCGAATAATGAAGCGCACTTTGGAGATGTTTTTCTGAAAACAGTAGGAAAAATCGGAATGGTTCCGTTAACACAAACAAGTGGTTTTTTTAGGATGAAAACAATTAGAGTGGTACCGCGGGTAATTTAAAACTCCCGCCTCTTCAATAGAAGAGGCGGGAGTTTTTTTCTGCAGAAAGGAGAAACAAAGATGAATATAAAGGTGGAAATGGCGAATAGTTTAGTTGGCATTCTGCATGAACATTTAGAAAAAGAAGAGATAATATCCTTGTTGGAAATACCAAAATCAGCTCATTTAGGAGATTATGCTTTTCCTTGCTTTTCATTAGCGAAACAATTAAGGAAATCTCCTCAGGCAATAGCAGAAGAGGTTGCGGCGAATTTAACGATTCCTTTAATCGAAAAAGTAAAAGTAGTAAATGGGTATGTAAATATATTTTTGAAAAAGTCTGTAGTATCTTCCTGTATTTTAAAAGAAATCATACACAAAAAAGAAAATTATGGACATCATTCAATTAGAAGAAATGGTACACTAATCATTGACTTTTCTTCTCCAAATATTGCGAAGCCTTTTTCGATGGGGCATTTACGTTCTACTGTTATTGGAAATTCTTTAGCGCTAATTGCGGAAAAAAATGGCTATAAGCCAATAAAAATAAATCATTTAGGAGACTGGGGAACACAGTTTGGGAAACTAATGGTAGCTTATCAACTATGGGGAGATAAAGAGAAGGTTATACAAAACCCAATTAAAGAATTGTTAAAACTATATGTCACTTTTCATAAAGAGGCAGAAAATAATCCATCGTTAAATGATCAAGGTCGGTATTGGTTTAAAAAATTAGAAGAAAACGATGAGGAAGCAGTCGAATTATGGAAGTATTTCCGGGAAGAATCGTTAAAGGAATTTAATAAAGTCTATGAAATGTTAGGAATTTCTTTCGATTCTTTTAATGGAGAAGCTTTTTATAACGATAAGATAGAGCGAGTCATTCATTTATTGGAAAAAGAACAGTTGCTAATCCCATCCGATGGTGCGATGGTAGTACAACTCGACGATTTTCCTCCTTGTTTAATCAAGAAAAAAGATGGAACCACTTTATATGCAACCCGTGATTTAGCTGCTGCTTTATATCGTCAGGAAACATACAAGTTTGAAAAAGCGTTATACGTAGTAGGAAATGAGCAAATGCTCCATTTTAAACAGATTTTTTCCGTGCTTGCTAAAATGGGGTATGATTGGCAAACAGGAATGGCTCATATTCCTTTTGGTATGATGCTGAAAGATGGCAAAAAAATGTCGACTAGAAAAGGAAAAGTAGTGTTGCTGGAAGAAGTGTTAAAAGAGGCTATTGAGCTCGCACTTCAAAACATAGAAGAAAAGAATCCCCGTTTGACTACTAAAGAAGAAGTCGCAAAACAGGTTGGAACGGGTGCTGTGATCTTTCATGATTTAAAGCATTTCCGGTTGTCAGATATTGAGTTTTCTTTGCATGATATGCTTCGTTTTGAAGGAGAGACAGGTCCTTATGTTCAATATACACATGCTCGTGCTTGCTCTCTATTAAGAAAAGGAAAGATGCAAAAGATGGATGAACAACTCCTTGCGGATGAATCAAGCTGGAATGTAATAAAAACATTAGAGAGTTTTCCGGAGAGTGTAAAACGGGCAATGGATAACTATGATCCTTCTGAGATTGCTAAATATGTTATTGAACTCTCTAAAGCCTTTAATAAGTATTATGCATCTACTCGCATACTGAAGGAAGATGACCATAAACAACAAAGATTAACATTAGTATATGCGGTGACCATTGTACTAAAGGAAGGTCTTCGTTTATTAGGCATAGCAGCTCCACAAGAAATGTGATAATACAGCAAATTAAAAGATGGTTAGAAAAAGTCAGGCTGTTCGAAAATATTTTCGAACAGCCTGAGAGCGTAGTTTAAATAGGACTGTAAAATTATTTTTATTTTGTCAAAAAAATGGAGTTTTAACAAAAAGTTGGAGTTCACAACCTTTAAATGGAGAAAATGGTATATATTATATTTCATTCGACCATAATGCTCTTACTTGAAAACCTGTTTGAAGAAGCTGCAATTACATCGTGTTATTTTGTTTTATTAATTTTCCGTATTTGTTATGATAGGAAAGGTTAACACTCCATAAAAGATGTTAACTATTTTAACAAAAGAAAGAGAAAAAAGGAGATTTTGCAATGCTACATAACAAAAAAAATATTTTATCCATTCTTACTGTGTTTTTTGCTATGGTTTTCCTTGCGTTGCCGGCAAGTGCCCATGTTACGGTGAAGCCTGCTACTTCTACAACAGAAGCCTGGGAAACATATAGTATAAAGATTCCAGTAGAAAAGGATATTCCAACGACAAAAATTGTTTTAAAAATACCGGAAAATCTAGAATTTAAAATGTATGAACCAGTTGAAGGCTGGAAAACAACGACTGAAAAAGACAATAAAGACAAAGTAACAACTGTTACTTGGGAAACAGCAAATGACGACGCAGCCATTCAACCAGGACAATATCGTACTTTCACTTTTACAGCACAGAACCCTTCTGAGGCAGAAAAAGTGGCATGGGATGCTTTTCAATATTATAAAGATGGAAGCATTGTTGAATGGACAGGTGATGAAAATTCAGAGCTTCCTCATTCCATTACAGATATAGTAAAATCCGAAATGGCTACTGACAGCCATGGACATAGTCATAATACAACAGCAAATAATACAGAAGAAAAGTCAGCACATGATCAGGAAGAAGGTACATCACTAAGTACTGTATTGTCGATAATAGCCATTATTGTTTCTATAGCAGCGATTATAGTGAGTTTTGTAAAAAGAAAATAGCGAAATCAAACAATGTCGATATGGAAAGCAACTCGACATTGTTTTTTTAAGCAGATATTTTTCGAATAAGTGGAAAACAGCATATAATGAAAGAAAAGAATAGAAAGAATGCTTTCCAGCAGGTTATCAATTATTTGATACATTTAATAAGTGAAAGAAATGGGTTTCATTTTCTTGTGTGGATGGAATAAAAAGAAGATAAGGAAAAAAAAGCTTTTCCTAAATTAGAAGGAGTGAATAAAATGAAAGTTTCAATTACAGAAGATGCAAAGAAAAAATTGCAAACTTATGAGGTTCCAGAAGGCGCAAGCTTTAAAATAAGCTCCATTTTTAGCGGAGGATGCAGCTACACATATAATTACGATTTTTCTGTGGACCATATAAAAACGGAGGATACAAAATTTGAAGACAATGGAATCGTTATCTATTTAGATCAAATGACGCTAAAGCATATAAATGAAGATTTAAAATTGGATTATGTACAGGGCAAAGGCTTTCGATTAATAGGACCAAGTCAAATTTATTCCTTTCATTTAGAAGTGAAGCGAAAAGTAAACGCCTGATGAAAAGCACTTTCCAGCTAGGAAGTATTTTAAAGGAGAAACCACGATCTTCTCTACTCCCTTTTTGTCTGGAAACCTATTATTCTGATGCAACCATGCATGGACGTCATTTTTCTTCACCATATTCTGGTGCGATTGAAGATCCAGTTACAGGCATCGCCTCAGGAGTCATGGGAGCGTATTATGCGACATACATAAAAAAGCAGTTGGCACAAAAGGAAACAGTGAAAGTACTGGTCGAGCAAGGACAGGAAATGAATAAAGACGGAAAGGTATTCGTGGAAATTTACAAAGTAGAAAATGAACTAGATGTTCATATAACAGGAAGTGCAGTATTTGTGAAAGAATGGAATTTAGAATATGAATAATCGGGTTTTCTATTTAGATTAAATCTATTTTTTAGTGCACCACATAATTTACCTTTAAGTAGATTATGTGGTTTTTTATCCTCTAATAGAGGTCAGTATGACTATTCCCCTTTTTCTCGGGTTTTTCAAATGCTAGTTCAACAAAACTGATGATAACTGAAGCAAGCATTTGTGTAAATCCGCTAATTTTTATAGACTCCATCGAATTATACAATAATAGGATAATCATCCAGTTAATAAAATAAATGAGCAGAAATGTGCTGAAAAACTTCCAAACGTTTACAGGAATCACCACATTAATATACCTTCTTACTAGTTTAATAATCAGGTCGCCAATAATTCCTATTAAAAGATACCAAATTACAAATAGAAAAAGAGCGAATAAGGAATCAAATTGTACGTGCAAAAGTTTAAAAAAGCCTAAAAAACCAAAATAGTAGAGGACAAAGACGAAAGCAAATGCGAATAGAACAAAAAAAATCATGTTGATCTTCAAAAAGAATGATGATTTCCTCGATTTTTTTCGAAAGGATCTGTCTATTTTCAATACTATACACTCCTAAACAAAATGATAACAAAACATATGGAAAAATAAAGATGAGAAAAAGCAGTTATTATTTGTATACGATTCTACCGAAAAAAAGTTACCTAGTAGAAGCAAAATTTGACAAAGATAAAAATTGGTGAGAAAATAACAACCGAACGGTCGGTAGGTTACTGATTAAAGTTATTAGCACCAGGAGGGAAAAAGATGAATCGTTATTGGATAATGGTGTTTGGAGCAGGCATAATAGAAGTTGTTTGGGTAGCTGGCTTAAAATATGCAGCAACACCATTAGAATGGATAGGAACAGGTTTAGCAATCATATTTAGTTTTATCCTGTTAATATATACAACAAAATTTTTGCCAATTGGAACGGTATATGCTGTATTTACCGGGCTGGGAACAGCAGGAACAGTGATAGGAGAAATTGTGTTGTTTCATGAACCAATTCAGCCTTTAAAGATATTATTTATTGGAATTTTACTAATAGGGGTAATCGGCTTAAAGATTGTAACAGATAAAAATCCTGTAAAAGAGAGGGATCAATGATGGCGTGGATAGCATTGCTGTCAGCAGGGCTATGTGAAGTAGCTGGAGTGCTGAATATAAAAAGGTTAACATTAAAAAAGTGGGACGCTGTTTTATATCTTATTATAGGATTTTTATTAAGTTTTGCCATGCTTACTTATGCATTAAAAACTATCCCGATGGGAACAGCATATGGAGTGTGGACTGGTATTGGCACAATAGGTTCTGCTTGTATCGGCATGTTTTTATATGATGAACCGAAAGAGTGGAAAAGACTATTCTTTATTGGCATGATTTTATCTGCGACAATAGGGTTAAAACTAATTTCCTAGTATAGAACGATTAAATAGAAGGAGACAGCTTTATGAAACGGGAGGAATTAAAACAGGCAGCATTAAAATATTTTGCAATAAATGGGTATGAGGGAACCTCGCTTACACAAATTGCAGACGAAGTTGGCATTAAAAAGTCATCTATTTATGCCCATTTTAAAGGAAAAGATGAGTTGTTTTTAGAAGTGCTCCGTGAAGCGAAAGAAGCAGAAATAAGCATGAAGGAAACGTATTTTCATAAAAATGATAGAAGCAATGTATCCTCATTTTTATATGGATACTTGTGGAATATAGTTGATATGTTTCAAAAAAATGAAAGTTTAAAATTTTGGCTGCTCATGGGGTTTCTACCACCATCTCATCTTTATAAAGAAGTCCAGCAAGAGGTTTTGGAGGTAGAAGTATTCCAAGAAAAGCTGTTGAAAGAAGCTTTTGAACAATGGATACAGAAAGAGGCAATAACCTCTGAAGAAAATGCAGATACATTAACGACTGCATTTACAGGGATCGTGATGGCAATAATGGTAGAACTAGCTTATTTTAATGCGTCTAATCAAGTAGGAAAAAAATTGAAGGCTTTATGGAAAGTTTTTTGGAGAGGAATTAAAAATTAAAAATTAAAAATTAAAAGTTAAAAATGTGCAGTGGTTCTGAATAATAAAGTTCAACTAACCATCAGTGGGGGTTTTCTTCATCCCCCACTGATGGTTAGTTGAACTTATCGGACCTTTACGGGCGAGTTTCAACACCTAGCTTCCTCGATTTCTCAGTATCCCCGAGGTGGGGGTCTTACTGCCCGTTAAGAGTGGGATAAATATAATCCACTGCACATAAAAAATAGAAGGATGGTTATGCTATTGATGCTTTGATAATCGTTTCTACTATCTGTGCAAACTGTTCAACTTCCTCTACTAGCGTATCTTTTCCAAAAGAAATTCGAATATATTCCTTCGCTTGGTCATCGGTAAATCCCATCGCCTTCATTGTTTTCGAGGGAGCTTGCTGTCCAACTTGACAGGCGCTGCCTGTTGAAATGGCAAACCCGCGTCGATTGCTTTCCAGCATCATCCACTGTCCTTCCATGCTGTTAATTCGCAATCCAATTATAGAAGGAAGCTGGCTGTCGCATTCTATTACATGAATAATTGGATTCTTTTTTGCTTTTTGCAAAAAGGCGTTTCGCAGCTTTTTATAATGCAGATGATTTGCATCTAATTGATTACTAGCTTTTTTGGCGGCAACTGTCATTGCTACAATACCGGCAGTATTTAATGTGCCAGGCCTGAACCCATTTTCATGTGTAGTGCCTGGATAAAACCCTTTCCAGGTTAATTTTGGATGAACAAAAGCAACTCCAACCCCTTTGGGTCCATAAAATTTATGACTTGAAATAGAAAAACCATCAAGCAAACCAATGAAAGAGCTTAATGGAAGTTTGCCAAAGCTTTGAACGAGGTCGCTATGAAATAAAAGATGATGTTCTCGGCAAATAGATCCTATTGCTTTTAACGGTTGAATCGCGCCAGTTTCGGAATTAACATGATGGATCGAGACAAGAGCAGTATTTGTTTTTATGTTTTTTTCCAATAGCCCTAAATCTACTATTCCATTAGTTGAAACAGGAAGATAAGTAATTTCATATCCTTGTTTTTCTAAAGTTTTCATGGTGCTATGGATAGAAGAATGTTCTGCTAATGTTGTTATAATATGGTTTTTGGCTGTCGTCTGTTTAGACAGCAAAGCCTGTATGGATAAAAAATTGCTTTCGGAGCCCCCACTAGTGAAATATATTCCCTCTTTATTTACACCTAAAAGATTGGAAAAATCCCTTCTGCATTGATTGATAAGTGATAAAGCTGTTCCTCCCATATCATGCAGACTATTAGAGTTGGCAAAATAGTTAACAGCAATTTCCACGTAGGCTGCTGCAGCTTCTTCATCCATAGGGCAAGTCGCAGCGTAATCTAAATAAATCATCGTATTCCCTCCAGTAAAATTGCAAAAGCTCTATTTCGAAAACAAGAACAATTTTTTCCAAAAGTTAAAAATATAAGCTTGAAAAAAATAGTAAATAAATAAAATACTTGTCATAAGTTTAAATCTATGTAAATATAAGTGTCAAGACACCTGTTAGGAAGAAGGGTAATGTATGCACTCAGATGTTTTAATTATTGGAAGTGGGATAGCAAGTTTGCAGTTGGCTAAGTTAATTTCTAATGATTTAAATGTGATTATTCTCACAAAATCAAAAATTTTTCATAGCAATTCTAATTTGGCGCAAGGTGGAATTGCTGCCACTATCAGTGTAACCGATGATTTTAAAAAACATGGACTTGATACGATTGAAGCAGGGAGATTTCACAATAATGCAGAGGTAGTAAAACGAATTACAAAAAAAGCGCCGGAGCTAATCCATCAATTAATAGAAGATGGGTGTGCTTTTGACCGAGATCAAAACGGGAATCTGCAGCTTGGCATGGAAGGTGCACACAGTGAAAAAAGGATTGTTCATGGCGGCGGTGATGCGACTGGAAAAAGAGTAGTAGAATTTTTGGGGAATTCCTTAGGACGAAATGTAACGGTCGTGGAAAACTTTTTTGTCCATGAATTATTGCAAAACCATAAAAAGGAATGTATTGGTGTTAAAGGGACGTATCCCAATGGCAAAATAAGTTGTTTTTTTGCAGCACATACAGTAGTGGCAACAGGGGGATGCGGCCAAATATATTCTCTGACTTCAAGTGAATATACGATTACAGGAGACGGAATAGCACTGGCTTATATGACTGGAGCAGCTGTAACAGACATGGAGTTTATGCAATTTCATCCAACATTGCTATCTATTGATGGCAAAACAGTAGGATTAATTTCTGAGGCTGTTAGAGGGGAAGGAGCAAGGTTGATAACAGAACAGGGTGACTTTATCATGAAAAATGTCCATCCCTATAAAGACCTTGCACCTCGCCATATTGTTTCCCAAACTATATACAGTTATTTAAAAAATGGAGAAAAAATATATTTAGATATAAGCTGCATCAATGATTTTCAGCAAAGGTTTCCATCTATTACAAAAATGTGCATAGAAAATGGCATTGATTTATCTGAAAAAAGAATTCCAGTAGCACCTGGAAGTCATTTTTTAATGGGGGGAATCGAAGCGGATTTAATGGGCAGAACTAACATAAATGGATTATATGCAATCGGAGAAGCTGCATGCACAGGATTTCATGGTGCAAACAGGTTGGCTAGCAATTCCTTATTAGAAGGGCTGTTTATGGGAAATCAGCTTGCACAGTTTATCAATAGAGCTGTCTATAAACCTTCTTCTTATTTTATAAAAGAAAAAGAAGTCCTAAATGATGATAAGCCGATCATGCTTCCAAATGCAAATGAAATAAAAGAACGTATGATGGACAATGTAGGAATTGTTAGAGAAGAAAATAGCTTAAGAAAACACCTTGAATGGCTAGAGAATTATGATATTCCTAATCTATTATCCATCAACTTATCGTACATGTCTCCTAGTGATAAAGAAAAGGTATTTATGCTGATTATCTCCTGGTTGATAACAAAATCTGCTTTAGCAAGAACAGAAAGCAGAGGAGGCCATTTTAGAGAAGATTATCCAAAGGAAAAAGAAAAATGGCTGAAAAGAAAGATTATCCATAAAAAAGAAGAGGCAGGAAAAGATGAATACAATCAAATTGCGAAAACAACTTGAATCATTTTTTATAGAAGATATAGGAGAAAGAGATGTAACAACAGACACAATCTTTCCAATTGATACAAAAGGTGAAATTGTTTTTTGGGCAAAAGGAAATGGCATATTTTGCGGAGAAGCCATCATCACATTAGGATTTCAACTCCTCGAAGCGTCGATGGAAATTACCATCCATATTAGAGATGGAGAAAAAGTAGAGACAGGACAAAAAATTGCCACCATTAAAGGAACTGTCAGAAACCTTTTAAAAGGAGAGCGGGTTATTCTTAATCTTATTCAAAGAATGAGCGGCATCGCAACAAAAACAAAAGAAGCGGTAGACATTTTGGATAGTCCTTATACAAAAGTATGCGATACAAGAAAAACAACTCCAGGTCTGCGTATGTTAGAAAAATATGCTGTAACAGTAGGTGGGGGATACAACCATCGTTATGGCTTATATGATGCTGTGATGATTAAGGATAATCATATTTCCTTTGCAGGATCGATTGGCAATGCAGTGAAAATAATTAAACAGTCTATTGGCCATATGGTGAAAGTGGAAGTAGAGACAGAAACGAAAGAACAAATGTTAGAGGCGCTGCAGGCTGGAGCAGATGTGATTATGTTTGATAATCGGCATCCAGATGAAATTAAAGATTGGATTACAGATATTCCAGAAACAGTAACTACCGAAGCATCTGGTGGAATTACTTTAGAAAACTTAGCTTCATACCGAAATTGTGGGGTTGATTATATATCTTTAGGGTTTTTAACCCATTCTGTTGCTTCAATGGATATAAGTGTAAAAGTAAACATGTCATCATTCGAATAAAGGAGATGAAAGCAATGAGTATTCTTGAACAATTACAAATAAATAATAAACAAATTCCAGAACATTATTTGAAAATGTCTACAGAAGAATTAGAAGATCGAGCTTTTAACATAAAAAATAAATTGGGAAAAAGACTGTTTATCCCAGGTCATCACTATCAAAAAGATGAGGTTATCCAATTTTCTGATACAACAGGAGACAGCCTAAAACTTGCTCAGGTTGCCGCAGAAAACAAGGAGGCAGAGTATATTGTTTTTTGTGGCGTGCATTTTATGGCAGAAACAGCGGATATTTTAACAACAAAACAGCAAAAAGTATATCTTCCTGATATGCGAGCAGGCTGTTCGATGGCCGATATGGCGGATATTTATCAAACAGATCGAGCTTGGGGCAAATTGCAGCAGCTTTTTGGAGATACGATTATACCGCTAACTTATGTGAATTCAACGGCAGCGATCAAAGCGTTTGTCGGTGAAAATGGAGGAGCAACTGTTACGTCTTCGAATGCAGAAAAAATGGTTTCCTGGGCATTTACGCAAAAAGAAAGACTGCTATTTTTGCCGGATCAACACTTAGGTCGAAACACTGCATTTCAATTGGGTATCCCATTAGAAAATATGGCAATTTGGAATCCAATTACAAATGAGTTGGAATATGAAGGCTCATTGGAAAAAATTCAAGTGATCCTTTGGAAAGGACATTGTTCTGTTCATGAAAATTTTACCGTGAACAATGTTGCGGAAGTAAGAGAACAATTCCCTGAGATGAAAATTATTGTTCATCCTGAATGTAGACACGAAGTAGTGCAATTAGCAGATTATGCTGGTTCAACCAACTATATTATTGAGCGCATTCAAAATGCTCCACCGAATACCTCCTTTGCCATTGGGACGGAAATGAATTTAGTAAAGCGGATAATAAAAGAACATAAGGATAAACATATTATTTCATTAAATCAAAATATGTGTCCATGTTTAACAATGAATCGTATTGATTTGCCTCATTTTGTATGGTGTTTGGAATCATTGGAGACAGGATTTGAATCAAATCAGATTATTGTGGAAGAACCTGCTGCCAGCAATGCTCGATTAGCATTAGATAGAATGCTGACTATTTAATAAAAGGATAAATATTTGATAGAATACTAATTAGAGTAAAATAGAATTGTTTGTGGAAAACGGTTGATGAATCATTCATCAACCGTTTTTTTTTGCATTATTTTCAAATTTTTTGTAACTTTTTATACTGCTCATTCGTTCAAATATATATAAATACAAAAATCTTGGAAAATAGTAAAGGAGATGGGAGAAGAAAATGTGGATAACAATATTTTTGCTGCTGATCTTTTCCATCGCACAATATCTAAATATCGCTCATCCAAAGGAACCACAATTAACAAGAGTAGATATAGCCAACCAACAAGACCATAAGAATAAGATGATTGTCGATAATCATGCGTTAATAGAATTGCAAGGAGTTTGGGAAGATGCTTTATGGGAAGAGTCTAAACGAAATATGGCAAGAGTAGAAGATGTTGATATTCGCCTCTTTTATGAGTACAAGCCGGATTTTCCAAAAAATATTGAACAGTATAAAATCTGGTTTTCCATGAATGGAAGCACAGAAATCATTAATCCAATTGAAAATACATATGTAAAATTAGAAGGCGAGACTGCAAAAAAAGTACAGAATATACTTTTGAATAAAACGGTCGAAAAAACAGCAACTCCTTAAAAAAGTAGCAAATTCATTACAAATAACAATATATATAATGGAAGGGTGTCATATTTTTATTATAGAATAATGATAATTTATGGGTAATGCTTTAAGATAGGGGTAAAAAGAGGGGGGAATTTACTACCTACAATGCCAAATGAAAGCGGGGAAAAAATTAAGTTGTTTTTTTATAAAAATAAGCCAGTTAAAAACATACATTATTTAATAGATGAATTATACGAAGTCGCCTATCTATTATCAGGAAATCAAACAGTATCCTTACAATTAGCAGAATTTTGTTCTTTAAAAACAAAACTTCCATTATGGAGAACAAAAAAGGAAGCTTGCCTACATACTCTTTGGAAAGAATACAAAAAACAGACAAAAATAAATTCGTCTATTCATGTCCTGTTTCAAGCAAGTAAAACACCACTCTTAAAAAACTTGCAAAAACTTTCAGCACGAGAACGGATGATTATTATTCTTCGTTATTATAAAGAATATCCGATTGAAAAAATAGCAAAATTTTTTTTGTTATCAGAAAATAATATAAGGAGGCAGCTGCTTCATGCGATTCCTCTATGGAACGACAAAAAAACTTCGATTAGCCTAGATCAGCTTCCCTTATTTTTTCAAAAGGAAATTGCTCAACTGGAGTTTAAGCAGGTTGAAAATAATATCATTCATCATACTAGCAATGTTCTATTACAATCTACCAATTCCAAAAAAAAGGTGTATTTCTGCAGTGGATTGATTGCATTATCCCTTTTCTTCGGAGGTTCGATTGATGATCCATTACTTGCTAAATCAAGAGTGAATCCAGGACCAGATATAATAAAAATTTATAAAGAAGGTACTACAGTTCAGCAAGTGGATAAGAAATTAAAGGAACTTGGCTTTTCTGACTGTTTTGTATATTCTGACTATCAATCCCATATCCTTTACATTTCAACAGAAAATAAAGAAGCGAATAAAAATCAAGAAAAAATAAAATCCAAAGCGGCAAATGTCTTGCAAGAAAAAAATTGGGATTTTACCATCAAGTTTGAATATCATAAACCATATGATGAAAAAGCGGAAGAAGAAGGAATGGATCCAGCTGCAAAAGCACAAGAAGAACAAGATAGCAAGATTTTGGATGAGTTGTCACAAAAAGTAAACTTTAATGTAGGGGAAAATATGGATGAGGAAGGGACAACGAATTGGGAGGTATATGTTTCGGATGATATAAGTAATGAAAAAGAAGACGAAGTTAGAATTACTATTCAAAATATTTTAGACAAATTTAATAATAAAGGAAAGATTGTATTTATTTATCATGATCAAGGAATAGCTGAAAAATCACAAAGATGGTATCCATTAGTCGAATGTATTTCTGAAGGAATAGCCCAAAATCCAAGTTATTCCTATGATAGTATAAATTTAGAGTTTAAAAATAGTCAAGTAGAAATAAGTATACTTACCAATTTGTTAAAGGGAGCAAAAGGGAATACTTCAGCTGCCGAAGAAATTACGAGGGGAATTAATAAGTTTCTGCAGGATAAGAATATAAAAGAAATGATAAAAGACGATAGATATACAATAAATATCCGTTCCATGGGAGGATCTAAGATTGAATAAGAAAATCTGTAGAATAGAATTGTTAAACTCTGCTTACAGATTTTCATTCTAGCTATTTAGAAGAAGGGTTTTTCTCTTCCAAAAATTCTCCAAGCTCATCATCAAATTCAAGGTATTCATCGGAAGAAAAAAAATCGTCCTCTTCTTGGTTCACGTTAAATAAGTTAAATAATTGTTTGATCATATGGTTTCATCCTTATAGATTATAATATTTAAAACATTATTTTCTTTATTAGGATAACCGTTCGATTCTTTCTTATACGAGATGATGCAAATAGTTGTGATCATAATAATTAGGGAAAAAGTTTCTTTCGTAAAAGATGGTATAGACGATTAGAATCAAGGCAATAATGCATAAATATTAACCAATAGATGCTTTTATGATAAAATATATTCAATAGTCATGCATTAAAGACTAAAATGCAGAAAAAGGCAGTGGAATGGATTGACAAAAAAAGAAAAAGTAATTGTTTTGATAGGTCCAACAGCTGTTGGCAAGACAAAACTCAGCATAGAATTGGCAAAACGTTTTAATGGTGAAATCATCAGTGGTGATTCTATGCAAATTTATAAAAAAATGGATATTGGAACAGCCAAAATTAACCAAGAAGAAATGGAAGGAATTCCACATCACCTTATTGATATAAAAAACCCTGATGAACATTTTTCTGTTGCTGAGTTTCAAACATTAGTACGAGAAAAAATTTCGGAGATTACAAATCGAGGGAAAATTCCGTTTATTGTAGGCGGAACAGGACTATATATTCAATCTGTCTTGTATGATTACCAATTTCAGGAAACGCCGACAGATATCAATTATCGGCAGCAACTGGAATCTTTTGCACAAAAAGAAGGTTCAGAAGCCATCCATGCTGAACTAATGATAAAGGATTCAGATTCGGCTAATGCTATTCCGCATCAAAATGTCCGTCGTGTTATTCGGGCGTTGGAAATATTTCATGTAACAGGAAAAAAAGCGTCAGACTGGCAGAAAGAACAGAGCCAGGAATTATTATATGATGCAGAAATAATCGGTCTTACCATGGATCGGGATTTATTGTATAACCGGATAAATGAACGAGTCGACAAAATGGTGGAAGAAGGACTTGTAAAAGAGGTTAAAAATCTCTACGATTCTGGTTTGAAAAATTGTCAGTCGATTCAAGCCATTGGCTATAAGGAATTATATAAATATTTTGATGGATTTCTTTTATTTGAAGATGCTATAGACGAACTAAAACAAAATTCAAGACGTTATGCAAAAAGGCAATTAACTTGGTTTCGCAATAAAATGAGTGTAAAATGGTTTGATATGACAGATAGCGTCAAAAACCATGGCATTAGAAAAAAAATAATGGAAATTTCGACCTATTTGGAAGGAAAGCTATAAAGAAAAATAGAATACATAGTATTAGAGAGAAAAGAGGAGGATTTTCATGAAGCAATCAGTTAATATTCAAGATCAATTTTTAAATCAACTACGAAAAGACGGAACTAGTGTAACTGTATTTTTATTAAATGGATTTCAAATTCGTGGATTAATAAAAGGGTTTGATAATTTCACTGTATTATTTGAGTCAGAAGGAAAGCAGCAATTAGTATATAAACATGCTATTTCCACCTTTTCGCCATTAAAAAATGTCCAGATTGATTTAGAAGGAAATCAAGCATAAATAGGAAGAACTTCACGTAAACATGATACGTGAAGTTTTTTTATGTAAAAATTATCCCTAAACACCATCCTTCTGGATAAACAAACATCTGTTTCAGCATCCATATTAAAAACCAAAAAAAATTTTTAATGAATGGATTAATAGATGAATATATATATATGGGGAACTGAAGGAAATACGTATACACAAGTAATAGCAGTAGGCTTCTGTCCCTTAGGAGGTGTAGCTTTTGGAACATCCAATAAGGATGAAAAACAATGGACAGATTAGTGTTGTTATTAATTCGCAAAAAAAGAAGGTTCTGCCAAGAGAACTGCCAGAATCGAAAACAATCCCTCAAAAATTACCTAATGAACATGCTGCACTTAGGGAAATAGAAGATGAGTTAGGAACGCTTATCGGGATGGATGAAATGAAAAAAATGATTAAAGAAATATATGCTTGGATATATGTAAATAAAAAAAGAGAAGAAAATGGTTTAAAAACAGGAAAACAAGCACTTCACATGATGTTTAAAGGAAATCCTGGCACCGGAAAAACAACCGTTGCAAGGTTAATCGGCAAGCTGTTTCAAAAAATGAATGTATTATCAAAGGGTCATTTAATTGAAGCGGAAAGAGCTGACTTAGTTGGGGAGTATATTGGCCACACTGCACAAAAAACAAGAGATTTAGTAAAAAAAGCATTAGGAGGCATTTTATTTATAGATGAAGCGTATTCGTTGGGCAGAGGAGGAGAAAAGGATTTTGGCAAAGAAGCGATTGATACGCTCGTAAAGCATATGGAAGATAAACAGCATGAATTTATCTTAATTCTTGCAGGATATTCGCGTGAGATGGACTTTTTCTTATCATTAAACCCTGGACTTCATTCGAGATTTCCTCTTGTTATCGACTTTCCCGATTATACAACTGATCAATTAATGGAAATAGGAAGCCGTATGTTAGAAGAAAGAGAGTATACATTAAGTCATGAAGCTGAAAAAGCATTAAAAGATCATTTAAGTTCCATTCGAATGATACAACAGCCAACCTTTTCCAATGGCAGATATATTCGAAATATTATCGAAAAATCGATAAGAGCACAAGCAATGAGGCTGCTTATGCAAAGCAATTATGACCGTTATGAATTAATGACCATTAGAAGCAATGATTTAAAGCTAGAGTAAATAGAGGAACAGAAAGATGGAATTAAACCGAAGTTTGAACGCTAACATAATAGTTAGTGTTTTTTTAACTATGTATTTTAAATGCTCGAAATGAATATAAGAGCAAAAAAAATAGTATTTTGTTGCATAATGTCACTTTTTTTAGATAATGGATCTTGTGTTAAAAAAAGCTGTTTTTCATGAATATAGTATGCTACTGTATATTATCATAGCTGGGTATAATAGAAATGAATTTTCAATATAAAAATAATAAAAGTTTTAATACGATAATAAGGGATATATCGAGAAAGAAAACGTTTTTTTTGTTATAATAAACTGCAAGAATCCTGTGGAAAGAAGGTTTGCTTATTGAATCAAGCAAAAGAAAAAGTAATTCTTGTTGGGTGTCAAACAACAGAAGAGACAACAAGGTATGAGTATTCAATGGAAGAGCTGGCTTCTTTAACGGAAACGGCAAATGGTGAAGTGGTTGCTTCCCTTATTCAAAATCGCGACCGTATTCACCCATCGACTTATATTGGAAAAGGAAAAGTAGAAGAACTAGAAGCTTTAGCAGAAGAATTGGAAGCAGACATTATTATTTTTAATGATGAATTGTCTCCAAGCCAAGTTCGAAATTTATCAAAGAAAATGGAAGCAAGAATAATTGATCGTACTCAGCTGATTTTAGATATTTTTGCTGGAAGAGCTCGTTCGAAAGAAGGGAAGCTTCAGGTGGAGCTTGCACAGCTTCAATATTTATTGCCGAGGCTTGGTGGACAAGGTATACAGCTCTCTAGATTGGGTGCAGGAATTGGAACAAGAGGACCAGGAGAAACAAAATTGGAATCGGATCGGAGACATATACGCCGAAGAGTCGATGACATTAAAACACAACTTCAAGTAATTGTTCAGCACCGGGACCGATACCGGGATCGAAGAAAAAAGAATCGTGCCTTCCAAATTGCTCTTGTAGGCTATACAAATGCTGGAAAATCAACCTTGTTCAATAGGCTGGCAGAGGCTGATTCTTTGGAAGAAAATATTTTGTTTGCAACCCTTGACCCAATGACTCGAAAAGTGATTTTGCCAAGTGGATTTACAGCATTAATGACAGATACAGTTGGTTTTATTCAAGATTTGCCAACAACCTTAGTTGCTGCATTCCGATCTACATTAGAAGAAGTAAGGGAAGCTGATTTATTGCTGCATGTCGTTGATATGTCAAACGAAGAATATTATCAACATGAAGAAACAGTACATAAACTGCTGGAAGATTTAGATATGCCACTGATTCCTCAGTTAACCATCTATAATAAAAGGGATTTGATGCATAAAGAATTTGTACCTACTTCCAAAACAGAAAGTATTATTATATCCGCTTTGGATCAGGAAGATCGAAATAAAGTAAAACAAACGATAGAAAAAATCATGATTGAAAATATGGATTACTATGAAGTGGAAGTTAAAGCCAGCAATGGGAAGCTTCTTTCTCAATTGAAAAATGAAACCATTTTGCGTAGTTTACATTTCGAAGAAGAAAAACAACATTATGTGTGTAAAGGATATGCATTAAAAGACCATGCTATCTCTGCAAAATTAATTTAAAGGGATAATTGATAGGAGAAATAAATGTACGAACAATTAACATTTGGAACAGAACTGAAATCACTCGTGGCTGAAGTAGAACACCAAATTAGCTTCGTCCATAAGCAAATTGAAGTAAACATCGATCGAAATCAATTTCGTGTACTAGAAAGCTTTCAACAGAATAAAGTAAGTGAATCACATTTTATTCCTTCAACTGGGTATGGCTATGACGATACAGGAAGAGATACCCTTGAAAGAATCTATGCCGATGTATTTGGAGGAGAGGCAGGACTTGTCCGACCGCAGATAATTTCTGGGACTCATGCAATCAGCATTGCGCTGTTTGGAGTTCTGCGCCCTGGTGATGAATTATTATATATGACCGGAAAACCATATGATACATTAGAAGAAAT
This sequence comes from Niallia sp. 03133, assembly GCF_052663225.1. NCBI lineage: Bacteria > Bacillati > Bacillota > Bacilli > Caryophanales > Bacillaceae > Niallia > Niallia sp. 03133. Next base: position 310,740 of record NZ_JBQTCY010000002.1, on the reverse strand, counting down.
AGTTGGAATAAGAGGAGACGGTGTTGGTTCATTAAAAGAATTTAATATATCTTACAACAGCATCGACCTGCTTCCAAATGGGAGTGTAGATTATGACAAATTGAAGGCAAGCATTAAACCGAATACAAAAATGATCGGGATTCAACGTTCAAAAGGGTATGCAACTAGACCTTCATTTACCATCTCGGAAATAAGCGAAATGATTTCATTTGTAAAAGAATTGAAAAATGATGTCATTGTGTTTGTGGATAATTGTTATGGCGAGTTTGTTGAACTGCAAGAACCATGCCATGTGGGTGCAGATTTAATGGCAGGATCATTAATAAAAAATCCTGGAGGAGGAATTGCCAAAACTGGCGGTTATATAGTGGGAAAAGAAGAGCTTGTTAAAGCTTGTTCTTACCGAATGACATCACCGGGAATTGGCGCAGAGGCAGGCGCTTCACTCTATAGTCTGCAAGAGATGTATCAAGGCTTTTTCCTTGCTCCCCACATTGTTGGGCAAAGTTTAAAGGGAGCCGTATTTACATCGGCAATGCTTGAAAAACTAGGCATGAACTCATCTCCCAAATGGAATGCGGAGCGAACAGATTTAATTCAATCTGTACAGTTTGACAATAAAGAAAAGATGATAGCTTTTTGCCAAGCGATACAATTTGCTTCTCCTGTAAACTCTCATGTAACGGCGTATCCTAATTATATGCCTGGATATGAAGATGATGTTATTATGGCTGCAGGAACGTTTATTCAAGGTGCAAGCATTGAATTAACAGCAGATGGGCCAATTCGGCCTCCATATGCTGCCTATGTTCAAGGTGGGTTGACCTACTCTCATGTGAAAATTGCCATAATATTGGCAGTCAATCGTTTATTGGAACAAAACCTTATAGAAATATAAGAAAATGACAGAAAAAACTAGTGCAAGTTACAACAATAGGTGAGAAAGAGTCACATAGGTTGACAACATATCTAACCAAAATTATAATGAAATTGGGTAAATATATATTTAAAGGAGCCGAAAACTATGTCTGGTAGTCAAATTCGTCGGTCGATGCCTCTATTCCCAATAAGTATTGTTATGCAGTTAACAGAGCTGTCCGCTCGACAAATTCGGTACTATGAAGAGCATGAATTAGTGGCTCCAGCAAGAACGGATGGCAATAGACGACTTTTCTCATTAACGGATATTGATAAATTATTAGAAATTAAAGATTTAATCGATCAAGGCGTAAATCTTGCTGGTATTAAGCAGATTTTCTCTGTTAAAGAAAAACATGTATTAACAGATGATGTGAAAAAAGAAGCTGAAAAAGCCCGTCGGGAATTATCTGATGAGGATTTGCGCAAACTATTGCGTAAAGAGTTATTAAATGCTGGACGCTTTAACAATTCAACTCGACCATCAATGCGTCAAGGAGATATGTCAAGATTTTTTCCTAGATAAAGAAACCGCAGACCGTAATTTTTAGGAGGAGAATAGATGGCTAACAACTATACAAGAGAAGATGTAAAAAGACTTGCAAAAGAAAGCGATGTAAAATTTATTCGCCTGCAATTTACAGATATTTTAGGAACAATTAAAAACGTTGAAATTCCAATCAGCCAGCTTGATAAAGCATTGGATAATAAAATGATGTTTGACGGATCATCTATTGAAGGATTTGTCCGTATTGAAGAGTCGGATATGTATTTATATCCTGACTTAGATACATGGGTTGTATTTCCATGGACAGCTGAAAAAGGAAAAGTTGCTCGTCTAATCTGCGATATCTATAATCCAGATGGGACACCATTTGCAGGGGATCCGCGCAATAATTTAAGAAGAATTCTTAAAGAAATGGAAGATCTAGGATTTACTGACTTTAACTTAGGACCTGAGCCAGAATTCTTTTTATTTAAATTAGATGAAAAAGGCCAGCCTACTCTTGAATTAAATGATAACGGTGGATATTTTGACTTCGCACCAACAGATTTAGGGGAAAACTGCCGCCGTGATATCGTATTGGAGCTTGAGGAAATGGGCTTTGAAATTGAAGCTTCCCATCATGAAGTGGCTCCTGGTCAACATGAAATTGATTTTAAATACGAAGATGCAATTACTGCATGTGATCAAATTCAAACTTTTAAGCTTGTAGTAAAAACAATTGCACGAAAACATGGACTTCATGCAACATTTATGCCGAAGCCATTGTTTGGCGTAAATGGTTCTGGAATGCATTGCAACTTGTCCTTATTTAAAAATGGGGAAAATGCATTTTTTGATCCAACGAGAGAGTTGGAATTAAGTGAAACAGCACTTCAGTTTATTGCAGGAATCGTGAAACATGCTACAGCATTTACTGCAATTACGAATCCAACAGTAAACTCTTACAAACGTCTAGTGCCTGGCTATGAAGCGCCTTGTTATGTTGCGTGGTCCGCACAAAACCGTTCACCACTGATGCGCATTCCTGCATCACGCGGTTTAAGCACACGAGTAGAAGTCCGAAGCGTTGATCCAGCAGCTAATCCATATTTGGCAATGGCAACTCTTTTAAAAGCTGGATTAGATGGTATTAAAAACGATTTATTCCCGCCAGCTCCAGTAGATCGCAACATCTACATCATGAGCAAGGAAGAGCGTTTAGCAGAAGGAATTGAAGACTTGCCTGCAACATTAGCAGAAGCATTGGATGTATTAAAACGAAATGAAGTAATGATTGAAGCACTTGGAGAGCATATTACTGCACACTTTATTGAAGCGAAAGAAATAGAGTGGGATATGTTCCGCACACAAGTGCATCCATGGGAGAGAGATCAGTACTTGGAAATGTATTAAGAAGGAGAAGCCTTGGCGCTGTAAGCGTCAGGGCTTTTTTTATTGGGGGCAATAAAAGAGGGGAGGGCTAGTTATTTGTTTTTTGCCCCCATTCTGCCCCCAAAATAATTTTTTTGGTATGATTTTCGAATTTCTCGATAGCATCTTCTTCAATCTTTTTACTGACATGTGTATAGATATCAGAAGTGATTTGCATGGATCCATGCCCCAATGCTTCTTGAATATATTTCATTTCCGCATTGGATTCAAGAAGCAAGACAGCATGTGTGTGACGTAAAGTATGAATGCTTAGGTTTGGTAATCCTGTCTTTTTTAATATCCTCCTAAAGGCATTAAATAATGTTGACTTAGGGATAGTGGAACCGTCTTCTCTGCAGAAAACTAAGTCAAGATTACTTTTATATGCATCCTTTAAACGATAGATATTATTGTTTTGTCTCACTCTGTGTGATTTTAAATCCATGGCTAATCTTTTGGTGATAGGAATTTCTCTAACAGAATGGTATGTTTTTGTATCACCAAATAACTCCTCATCTGATTCAGCTTCATAATCGAGTGTTTGAAGAATTTTAATTCTATTTGATTCCAAATTAACATTTTCCCATTGTAAGGCAAGAGCTTCTCCTTTTCGTAATCCTGTCTCAATCAGAAATCGAAAGAAGATGTAATACGTATAGTTATCAGCAAGAGCAACTTCCAAAAATGTTTCGATTTTATCATATGGAATAAATTTAATATCAGCTTTATTTTCTTTTTCTCTTTTTTCTTTTGCTGAGTAAATGGATACATCTTCACAAGGGTTGTCGTGTACTTTTTTAAGCAACTTTGCTCGCTGCATAGCACCATACATTGTTCCGTGAATAATTTCAACTGTTCTTTTACTGTAGCCTTGTTCAATTAAGTGGTTAATAAACTTTTGATACATTTTATAAGTCAAATCTTCTAAGCGAATATGCTGGAAGTAGGGGATGATATGGTTTTTTATATTTCGTTCATGAAGCCGATATGTATTCTTTGCAATCTTTCCTTCCTTGTATTCCTTCATCCAAAATTCAAGAAATTCAGCAAGTGTTTCTTCGGAAGCTGAATCAAACCCTAAATCTATTGATCGTTTTAATTCTTCATAGGCTTTAACTGCCATAGGTTTCGTTTGATATCCTTGTCTCTTTACTTCACGTTGCTTACCCGTAATTTTGTCCTTATATTTGTGACGAAAAGACCAATTTCCAGGTGTGATTTTTTTGAAACTCGCCATTTTTAAGGTCCTCCTTTGTTTTTCTTTTAATAATATATAGAGAATTGTAACAATGATATAAAGGGGAAGGTACATTTTAATTATAAGAACATATGTTCTTATTGTGAATAGTTGATAAAGTTTGATTGTGGGAAAAATAAAAGAGGTAGTCTAAATGAAATTTAACAATAATAAAAATTTTAATAAAAGTTTTTATTATTATGTATAATGATGGTAGGGGATAGATATAATTAAAATTAAAAAAGAGTAGTATTAGTTTATTTGTCCTGTTTTCTTATAAATAATCCCCAAGAATACTTGGGGACAAAAGGAGAGTGAGTGATAAGTGAAAAATTTACTAAAAGAAACTAAAAGAGAACAAAAGAAATTAAACGATGAGTATGAACTCCTCAAGGAACAAAATAAATTAAGAGCTAACGATATAAGAGCGTCAATTAAGGATAAGTCTATAGAATTTAATGAAAGAAAAATAAACCGATCTAAGTATTTTGATTCTATTCGAAATAAATAGCTATGGGAGTAACAATAATGTCTCCTTTTTTAATTACTCCAAATGATCCTAATAACATATCAGAGAATAAATTTGGTATCTGATCGAAATCTGATACATCTAATACTTTTTCTAAACTTCCATCATAAACTTCGTTTTTTGTACCTATAACTCTTGCTAAAAATTTAACATTTCTAAATGGGTTAGTTCTTAATGAAAGTGATTCAGGTGTAACTCTTAGATATTCTTTTTTTATAATCCCAACTATATCCTCAAATCTAATGATCGAAGAGTTACCAAATATTTTAGAAGCGTAGTTATTATACGTTTTAAACATATTCAACATGTTTAATAATGGCTTTGTCGATTCATATTTATTTATCATTTTTTCAGCAAAATCTACTTTTCCCTGATCATGGGATGTTAATTTTCCTTTCTTTTTTCGTTCTAATATTTCTAATGCTTCAGAGATATCAGAAATAGGTGATCCTTCAGCATATAAAATAAATTGACTCATTGCTTCCATATCAATTACATTAGATTGAAATTCAAAATCAAAAAACTTAAAAGTACTTTCACTTAAGAAAAGGTCTCCTTCAATAAATTCAGGTCCTGTTTTAAGTATTTCTTTTTCTAAAAGTTTGTCTTGTAGAATATCAAGTGCATAATCATGGAATGCTTTGTTTAAAATATCTTTTTGACCGTCTAAGATTGTACGTGATTCGATAGTGGTTTCATTTCCATTATTTTCGAGATTTGAACCTAATAATAATTCCCCACCAGGAAGAATACCTGTGCTTAATTTAGCTTGTGCCCTTAGTCTAGCTTTCTTACCCTTAGCAGATTGTTGACCTTCAGTTTCAGACTCCTGCATATTTTCCTCAAAAGAAAATGAATTAATAATTCCTTCATCTAATTGTGCTAACATCGAATTCATTAAATCTGTATCTAAATATAAAATCTCCTTCATCTCATTCTTCCTTTCTATAGATATTTGTAAAAGTTACGTTACAGGTTTGCGGTCTGTTCTTTTTTAATGTAATTACAAATAATTTCTTTAGAAACAACAAAATTCAAAGTTATTTGTTCCTGATATTGAGTATTTTTGTATATAGAATGGATTGATTGATGAAAAATAGTTATAAAATCATCTATCTCATTTTCATTGTAATAACAAAAGGTAATAGTTGGATATTGAATTTTAGATTGAAGAAAATTGTAATAAATTCCACTTAATATATGATAATCATTTTCGGGGTTCATTCCAAAAAACACTATATGGTTCAAATTAAATTCATTCATTTTAGCTTGTAATTCCTTTAATGTTTCAACTGCAGGTTCAGTAAATAGGAAATTTTTCATAACTAAAGAGTGTATCGCATGATCTAATACTTTAGAAGTTTGGTAATCACCAAGTATAATATTATTGCTATAATATTCAGTATCATTATAGGTAAGTGCATATGATTGAAAGTAAGTGAAACCTTGTTTTTTATCTTCAAAACGTCCATGTAAATAAGTTACTGGTCTTCCAGCAATATGAGAAAGAATTTGATCATAATTCATACTAAACAAGGTTTTAAAGTTGCTTAACCAATCAGATAATGATGAAGTAGAAATAGAATCAATAAATTTTAATTTATTTTTATCAATGGCTTTTCCTTTACCAAATATTATCGTAATCATAAGCAAACGATATAAAATGTAAAACCCATTAAATCTTGTTCTATTCATTACATCACCTGGGGAATTTTTAGGGAAAATACTTTTAGTACCACCAATTGTAAGAATAGATATAAACTTATTAGGAGATTTTTTAAAAGTCTTAAATTCTTCATGGAATTCTATAAGGTTATACAGCCATATTAGTATCGGCCAATGTTCAATGTTAACGTATTTAAATCCTTTTAATTTGCCAATTCTGTATATATTAGCAGTAATTTCTAACATATTTTGTCCGATTTTAAAATGGTCAAGAATGTGTTTATTGTTTTTTAGATAGTTGTTTATATGCTGGTTTTCAGTGATAAAAGCGGCAAAAACCACCCCATCTTCAAATATCTTTTCTAATTGTTGTTGATTCATTGAACGAACATAATTTAATACAGTTTTATAATTATGATTAATTGTTTGTCGAGTAATCGGTTTTGCATCTGGTGAAATTGAAAAGTTACCGTATTTATAAATAGAGAATATGCCTTCTTTTAAAGAATCATAAATATTTCCAAACTGTGGATCAAAGTTCATACTAAAACCATTTCCAATAATAAGACCAGAATTGTTATTTTTTATTGTTTTTTCAAATGTTTCAAGACTAATTTTAGGCATGTTTGATCTCCTTTATGGAATTATTAATAAATTTAATCTAAATATGTTTTTGTTGAAAGATAAGCACATTTTGGGCAATTTATTTTGGATCAATTTCCTCAATAATTTCTATAGGGACATCAGAAAATTGATTAGTTACAAGATAATCAGTTCGATCAATATCATCTTTAGAGATAAGTATTTGGTGATATGGAGGAATAACTTTTTCTTTATTACTGATAAGAATCTTTTTTCCTAATGTTGGGTGCAATATATATACATTTTTAAGAACCTTTCCGTTTTTTAAAGTAATATTACATACTAGTTTGTCTTTAAATAATTCTAAAATTAAGTTTATAGGAAGCGCAGTAATGAGTAGATAAGAAATAGTGAATGCCAATATTTGAATAGAATCAGAGAAACTAGTGACAATGTAACCATATATAAACATTATATGAAAAAGATAATATAAGCTTATAATATAATAAATGAAGCATTCAATTATTCCGAGATTTTTTTTAGTCTTTGTTCTTTTTGGAAGATCCTCAGAATCATAATCACTTGATTTAATTCTTTTTTTCTTTTCTAATTTCTTTTTAAGATAATTGATCCGAATATAAACGTAAAATAAAAAAATACAGCCAATGAAAATAATTAAGTCTACTAAAAGCTGATTATTTTTAAAATATAATATTAATTTATCATTTGGACTAGCTGAAAAACCAACTAAAAGGGGATATACGACTAATGATGCACCATAGATGATAGTTTGATAAACTAATCTAAGTTCTTTACTATATTGGGTTCGTTCTGCCTTAGTTGAAGAAATCAATGTAATAAAACTAGGTACAATTATTAAAACAATAAAACTTATTAAAGCTTTGGAATTCCCTAAACTTTCAATCCATGTTGCCATTTTTACTTCATAACATCCTTTCTCATTACCTTATCCATTCCAAACTCCACAATCGCTCCCGAATCTGCACAAACCCATCCACCTTATGCTGATAAATCAACTCCAACCGATAATGAGCAAACTCTTCGCTGACAAGAAAGTGATCAGCAATGTCACTAACAAGAACCGGTTCGTTTATGGCAGCTACATAAATCTCCTTTAGAAAGCGGTGGGGCATAAGGAGGTAGGCTGCCATTCGTTTTGCCTGGCATTCTAATTTGTTTAGCATGAGCTTGTCTGTCATGAACTGCGACGATTGGTGGGCATAGACATGGCAAAACTCTTCTGCTAAGAGCATTCTTTTTTCTATGGCATCTAAGCCAGGAACGATATAGATCGTGCCACGGCGGCCGATTTTATCTGGAATAGAGTATGATTTTAAGTGTTTTATAGATGCATAGTCTTCGGTGTGGGTAAAATAATTCTGATCGAGTGGTTTAATGATAATACCGTATCGCCAGCAAATATGGTAAAGATCGATTTCATCGGCATATTGATAGTGAAAATGTGAAAGGACCTTGTTTGCTCGTTGTTCCCAATCGTCTATATTTTTTGCTAAAAGCTGCATACTAATAACTCCAAACGTTTAAATTCTTAGTATTTTGATAATTTTTTAGTTTATTCAACTGGTATAAACTTGAACGAATAATGTGCATCAATTACATAATCATCGTCCAAATTTGTAACATATTCTGTTTCGCCATTACTTTTATCAGAATATATAATGGTGTTCACCAAGTTATTTCCAAGTGAATCGTAGACAAATAGATTTCCACCCCTGCCAGCTGCAACAACTTTATATCTTCCAGCCTGTATATCCTTTCCAACAGTAAATTGACCAGCAGGTAATATGATTGGCTTTTCTTTTGTTTCTTTTATTTTTCCTTGTAAGGATGATAATTCATCATTTAATTCAGTTATTTCATTACGTCTACTGTCTATGTCACTTTTTAAAGTAGATAGTTCATTTTCAGCACTTACTTTTTTAGAAATAGCTTCCTTTGCATTAGAAAGTTCATCACTCAACTCTTCTTGCTCTTTTGATAACGCCGAAATATCTTCATTTATTGTAGATAAATGTTGCTGTTTGTTTTTTACAGCTGCAACTAATTTATCATAATTATATTTTTGTTTATCTATCTTTACAGTTGCATCTGTAAGACCTTCTGAATGTCCTATTGAGTGACCTATAAAATACACTATTCCTAATAAAACAAGTACACAGACAACTATTAACCATAAAGGCTTCTTCTTTACTACTTCAATTACATTCGTTTGCATAAAATACCCCCTAAATATGATGAAAGTATGATTCCATTTGATTTCAAAAATAGTTAGTTATTACCATAGGTAAGTTAAAAATTAACACGATTAATTAAATAATCGTGTCAGTCTTCTAATTCTCCAAATCCATCTCCACGTTTTTCGTCATCGTCATCTTTTAAAAACATATCTTTTGCTTTTTGAAGACGGATAAGTTCCTTAATTTTCTTTTCAGGATTTGTTGCAAGGTCATGGAAAAGAATAGGATGTTTTCTAAGTTCTTTAAATATTTCATATTCTTCAGTTGTTAAGGTTATATCTTGTCCAGCAACATTTGCTGTTTCTTCACTTTTTATGTAACCAGCAATTCTCATTAACTCGTCATAATCATACTTAAGAGCATCAGATATCTTCTTTATTGTCTGTGGTTTAGGAATACCTCGTTTACCTGTTTCAATTCTAGACAATTGAGCTGCACTTATTTCAGAGTATAAAGCAACTTGATTCAAGGTTAGACTTTTGGATTCTCTTATTTTTTTTATAAAAGTTCCAAATTCGCTCATACTAATCAATCCAATCAAAGGTATTTATAAATACTTTTATATTAAAACTCCTAATTACCAAAAGGAAATAAAATATAAAAAAAACAATAAAAAGTGTTGCCTTTTGGTAAAATAGATGCTATATTATTCCCATAAGGTAATTACCAAAAGGTAAAGGTGGATTGAAGAGATGACAGTTAATACAGATATATTAGTAAAAGCAGATTTTCTTAGAACGTTTATAAAAGAAAACAATCTTTCTGAGAGTCAATTTGCTGATGTTATAGGTGTAGCACATAGTACGGTTAATCGAATTTTAAACGGAAAAAGAAATCCCGGCAGTAAATTTATAGCTGGAGTATTAAAAAACTTTAATGATTTAAACTTTGACAAAGTTTTTTATTATGAAATGGATTTACCAAAAGGTAATGAAACTTAATCTTATTATATTTATCTATGTGTCAAGTTGGTAGACTTGCTACTAAGTCTACCAACCAAGATGGTTATTACCTGTTTTTTGACATCAATCTAAGAACATCATACAGTCCATCAAGAGAATCGTTCATCTTCATTAATTGAAAGCCGATAAATATAAGTGTGATTAATATTCCAATACATAAAATACTTAAAACGATTTCGAATTTTCTCAAAATTTTTCCTCCAATGTTTTTTGAAAATTAATAAGGAACATAAGCTCGTGCATAGATTGGTGTATCAAATTTTTCTTCGTCATTTTTTCCAATCGTAATTGATGGTGCTCCATATGTTAGTGAGATATCTGAAACAGAAAAAGGTGATGTATTTATTTGATGCACATAAGATCCACTAACTTGAACATTGCTATGTGAATAAGATTTAACATCGAGATTAAAGTAAAAATACATATAATTTTTAAAGTAAGTCACTTTATAATTATAACCTGCATCATAAAAATTATTTCTTAAATTTTGAACTAGACCATCTCCCTCATACCCTTCATTCAACCAATTTCCACTATTTGCACCATAAGTGATAAGTTCATTATAAGTTTTACTTTGTTGTTTTGCATTAACCCCAGTAGATTCATAGTATTGAGAGCCATATCTTTTTGTATGGTTTATAACAAAATCATCTGGATATCTTATAGCAGCACTGATGATATCTTTAGATCTTGTTGCCGGAACTTTTTTCCATTCCAATGTAGTAGAAACTTTCCATTCCTTACTTGCTATTTTAGTAAGTTTTACTGTAATTATTTTATAAGAAGTACTATCTGTACCTTCATCAGGCGATAATGCAATTGAATTATTAATCTTATTTTTTCCTAACTGATTTTGAGTATCATACTTTAATTGTTGCTCAAATTCTTCTTTTGACAAATATTCTACTTTCTCATCCACTAATTCAGGTTCATTTTCTTCGACTAACATAGATTTTGAACTTTTCACTGATTTATCTTTTACTGATTTATCTATAGGAGGAGTTTGATCATATAGATAAGTAGTTTTTACATATTGCTTTAAAACGTTAATTGTTTCTCCGTACATTTCTTTATTTATATCATATTCTTCTGCATTCATGTTTTGAATCTGCTCATCTTCAAAACCTAAACTAATTAATCTATTATAATCTGACTCAGTTATTTCAATACCATACTTGTTAACAAATTTTAAGTTTTCACTTGCTTTCGCCTGTTCAAGATTAAACGAAAAACAAATGGAAATTAGTATTGCGAAAGAAATAATTAGAAGATTTAGTTTTATTCTCATTTTTTGTTTCCCCCATAAAATATAATATAATCTTATTTTTAATTTTTTGTCTCTCTAATGTTGAAAATCTCCTTTCTCTAAAATGAAATAGAATTAATTTTTAGAAAAATCTATTAATTATTAATTGATTTTATTATATTATTCTATAAAAGTAAATAGATTCTAGAAAAGTAAAAAAATGTTAAAAATATACACTCAGGTAGTTCTTCGATTAATTCAGTTGGCAGAGATTGGTCGATTCAATTTAATCCACCACTAGATTGGTGAATATATTGGTCTCACTCTTAAGGTTGTGTTTTTTTGTACATTTTGTGAACAAACAGGAAAATCCACCCACGACAAAGAACCTCCTTAAAATGAAAGGAGGAATGTACATGTGGGATAATCTAATAACCTGCCAAATATGCCGTAAAAAGATTAGAAATGCTGATGAAATAGCTGTTGATTTTGCATGGGGTCTGTGACATTTTGATTGCTATCCGTATCATATTAATACAGCTGTGATGGTAGGAAATTTCAAGTTGATTACGAAGAATAATCCGAAAATTTTCCCTGTCAAAGAAGCAAAGTTTCATCTCCAAAATCAACCAGAAGAAGGGTTAAGAAGACTTCATTAGATATCTTCTTATTTCTTATGACCACCCAATAAGCTTGCTCGATGCAAAGCTGTGCCTCCAGATGTATAGGAAACAGCGCGCAATAAAGAAGCAGGACCAAAACGCTTGCGAATATCGTCTACAACATAACCGATTTTTCTTTTTTTCCATCCGTTATCATCAAAGAGATCAAGCTGCATTTCGTAGTCATTTTCTAATTTAGTAATCGAGATAGAAATTGAACGTACTGTTTGACCACGATAGTTTTCACTCATTAATTCTAAACACACATTGTAAATATCAATAGTAATGTTGGATGGATTTTCTATAGTCCTTGATCTGTGAAAACCGCCTCCAAACTCATTTTTACTATATCCTAGTCCAAAATTTATCGTCCTTGCTGCTTTATTGTTTACTCTTGCTCTTCTAGCGACTTCTTCACACATTTCTAAGATGACGGATTTTATTTCACTTATTTCTTTATAATCACGAAGTAGTATTTGACTTTTTCCATAACTAATTTGTCCCTGTATAATAGGTGCGCCGATTTCAGATAAATCAATTCCCCACGCATGGTGGTACAATTGGTTGCCCATTATGCCAAATTTATTTTCTAAAAGCTTTAAATCATATTTTGCTAGTTGACCGATAGAGAATATTCCCATACTGTTTAATGTTTTCTCAACCCGGCTACCAATTCCCCACATTTCTCGCAAGGGGGAGATTGGCCATAGTTTTTCTTGAATATCCTCGTATGACCATGTAGATATTCCGGAGGGAGATTTTTTTGCTTCTAAATCTAGACATAGTTTTGCTATTAACATATTAGGACCTATCCCGATAGTAGAGGGTAAACCAAAATCAAGCATAATGTCATTTTTAATTTTTTTTGCAATCTCTAAAGGTGTTCCCCAAACTTTCTCTAATCCACCAACATTGAGAAAGCTTTCATCGACTGAGTAGGTATGGACAGAAGATGGTGGAACATACCGAAAAAACAATTTGGTAATTTCCGTCGATACACGGACAAATAATCCCATTCGTGGATTGTGCACTTTAATTTTTGGGTCATCAGGAATCTCAAATAAACGAGATCCTGTTTTAATTTTAAAATCTTTTTTCATCGCAGGAGATGCGGCTAAAACAACACTGCCATTGCGATCGGTGTTCCCGACCACAACGAGATGACAAGTGAGAGGGTCTAATCCTTCTTGGACTGCGATAACGCTTGCATAAAAACTTTTCATATCCACGCAAAGAATAGATCGTTTTGGGAATTGAGTATAATCAAACACAGTTTTTCTCCTTTAATCTTTTTGTATGTTTACTAAGGTGCGGAAAGGAACATAGTGAATGTTATCGTTTTTATCTTGTATACGAAGTTCATTTTTTATATAGTCGATATAGACGGTTCTTCCGAATATGTTTTTGATTGCTCCATTTTTATAAATGTCATATTGAAGGATCAAGTTGTATTCCATGCCTTCTAATAGGAGGATTTCCATTTCTTGAATTTGACTTTCATCTAAAATAGGTTTCTTAATTTTCTTTTCATTGGCTAAAGCTTCTTTAACAGCTGCAACATGTTCCGGCAGCATCATAGCAGTCCATTTTTTCGTTCCACGATCTCTAATCATAACTACATCTCCTTTTAAAAAATAATAACAGAACAATTGTTCGTTTTCAATCTTGTTTTAGAACTAATGTTCGTATATAATATATGCAAAAGGGAGGTAGTTATGTAATGAATCGACAACTTGAGAAAGCATTGCTTGAAAATTTAGCATTAGAAATTATATACGAGAAGAACGATAAGACGTTTTCAAAAAGGACTATTTTAATAAATGATATACAAGCGAATTATATAAAAGCTTATTGTCTTACAAAGAGACAACCACGCATCTTTAAGATCGAGTCCATCTTAGCTGCCTCCTTTGTTACTAAAAACTATAAAATGTATGCATAAGGAGTATATGATGAGAAGAATAAGTAACGAAGTATTAGAAAAAATGGAAAAATTAATTGATACTGTTGTGGAAATTTATGAAGAAGCAAATGGATATCCAGATGATTCAAAAGAAGTTGAATGCCCTGGATGCGGAAAAATGACTACTAATTACTCATGTGCATGGGGGATAAACAAACACGTTCACTTTTATTGTCCACAGTGTAATTTTAGTATGATGCAATAATAGAAAGGAAGCTTTAAGAAGGGCTGTTTTACTGTAGCTTTAAATTTTATCAAGACCTAATTCGTTCAATTATACACATTTAATCACTATGATTAATCTTTTTAATAATTATTACTATTCATTTTCATCGTTTTGCTCTTCAGAAGGTTCTTCAGTTGGATCTGGTTCATCTTCATCAACCCCATTACACCCAAATAGAAATCCTAAGGATAAAATAGAAGACATTAGTAGAAGTAAGTGTTTTTTGCTTTTCAAATTTTATTTCTCCTTTCAAGAAATTTTATTCTATCCTAGTATCAATCTGATCCAAAAAAATTATACCAATGAAGATATTAAGTAAAGCCCAACTCGTTTGAGAAGGGCTTTTTATGTTGTTTTACTAATTGAAAAAATCCATTATTGGTAATACTAAAAAAATCACTTAACCATTACGTAAGGAGAGAAATCATGCCACAACAAAAAGGTGTATATTTAAACAAAAATAGCGAAGAAGAAATTGCTAATCTTAATCGCATGCTAGCAGCATTACTAAACTATATTTCAGATGATACAGAAGAAGAGATAGATATTGATTACATATTAGATAAAACAGAAGGCCTTAGAGATTGGTGGAATCAATACCGTGAAAACAATAAAAAAGAGATTGAGAAAGAAGTTGCAAAAGCTCTCAAGGAATTGTCTTTAGAAGACCTCGAAAGTATCCGTGAACAAATAAAAGAAAAACAGGATAAAAAGTAATTTAACCATAGCAAGGCTCTAATTAAATACTAGATAGAATATTGAATATTATATGTATTAGAATCTTGCCCCCAAATCTGCCCCCATCTTGCCCCCAATTTATGAAAAGCTATTAATAAAAATGAAAAGTATATTTATAGAATGCTTATTATTAGTGGTTTTATTATTGAGGATATTATGAAATGATAAGTTAGGATATGTTCCGCACACAAGTGCACCCATGGGAGAGAGATCAATACATGGAAATGTATTAAGAGGGAGAAGCCTTGACGCTGTAAGCGTCAGGGCTTTTTTGATTGTCTAGGAAATTATAAAATCCATAGTCTTGTGGATAACTGTTCGATAAAATGTTCGTATAATATTAGTGGTGTTTTCGTATGAATCAGTCTAAGAGTGGAATTATCAAACGAATATTAAAGGATCACTTTGATGGTTATTGGAAGATGCACTCCAATCTTTTTCCAGCATCGTATCGCGAAGACATAAAAGAAACCGTAGAGAAAGCGATTAGATGTGGAACTCGTGATTTGGGATATGCTCGTTACGACTGTCTCGGATGTGAAGGTGGTCCTAATCCTGTTTTTGTTTGTTTTACTTGTAAAAGTCGTTTTTGTCATAAGTGTGGTAAAAAATATACAGATGATTGGTCAGATAAACAACAAGAAATGATTTTTAACGTTCCCCATCGTTATGGTATTTACCATTCCTAAAGAATTGAGGAATGTCTTTTTTGAAGCCCGAAAAAAATTAAATGAATTAAGTAAGAAAGTAGCGGATGTATTTCAATTTTATTTTCAACGTAAAAGTAAAAAACGCGATTTACAGGTTGGCATTATCACAGTTATTCATACTTTTAGGCGAGATTTAAAATTTAATCCTCATATCCAGAGAATGAAGAAGTGGAAATAGTATGTCCTTTTTGTAATGGAGCCATGCGAAGAGCGAGAAAAGACCCAAGTGAGGCGCTTTCCATTCTTCGAAAGCGATTCGTTTTACTTTCTTTAAAACATTTTGCATTCCTTGAGTAATATCATGCTCTCCATTATATTTAACACTGTTGATTTTGATATCATGTGGATATTCTTGACGTACTTTATCAAACCAATTGTAAGCTACTCTTAATGCTTCTTTATCTGGATTTATTTTAAATTGTAATTCATCCACGCCAAAAATGGCTTTTTGTTTACCTATGTTTTCTTTTGTCCAGTATTCTAGGTCTATAACAATGTTCACATACGCTCCCTCCTTGTTTTTGTCATTTTTTAGCCAGCAGTTTTTAATCAAATAAATTCAATGGAGATTAATTCAAACTTCTTGATAATATCAGAACATATGTTTGTTTTAAAGGGTTTAATGTAAATTTATTGAGTAATAGTGAGGAAAATTACTTTCTTCAACTAAAAGGGCAGTTTAGCTTAAGTACATTTCTTCACAAAGTTTAAAGGCTTTGTGATTTTTTATAAAAGTTTACTTTGATTCAGGAATATTGAACTTCGCTACCTGATAATTGAATTTTTCTTCATCTGGGGACCTTTAAATTAAATTTCGAAAACAATCTTTTCAATCATCGGTTTCGTATAGAAAACTAGTTAAGAACATGCACTAGAAAAAATATAAATCATATATAGGTGATATCCCGTTTGATTACTTAAGGAGGATATTATGAAACCTATGTTACCTAGTGAAAAATATTTCGGTAATTTAGAACTAGTTTATGCATTTTATGGGGCTATGCCTACAGGTGTTACTGTTTCAGAAACCGGTCGTATTTTCATTTGCTTTCCGAAATGGGGTGATGATGTTAAATTTACGGTGGCGGAAATTGTTGGGGATAAATTGCAGCCTTATCCTAATTTACAAACCAATTTGGTTAACCCCAAGAATATCACAACGACTTTCATCAGTGTTCAAAGTGTAGTGGCTGATGGAAGGGGAACGGTTTGGATATTAGATACAGCGGCACCCAATTTTTCTCAGCCTATTAAAGGAGGGGCAAAATTAGTCGCTGTTGATTTAGAAACCAATACAATAAGAAAAGTATATACCTTTACAGAAGATGTTGTCCTATATACAACTTATCTGAATGATGTCCGTTTTGATTTTCGTGTTGGAAAAGCAGGTTATGCCTATATAACGGATTCTTCTTCCAAAGGACCAGGAGCTATTATCGTCGTAGATTTATCAAATGGAAACGCGTTTAGACGGTTAAATGGTGCAAATTCAACGTCACCTTATCCTTATTTTTTACCGAAAGTAGAAGGTCAAATTTTAATGAATCGAAACAAAGATGGTTCAACTTCTCCATTTAGATTGGCGTCTGACGGTATTGCGATTTCTCCCGATGGAAAGGTATTATTTTTTTGTCCACTAACAAGCCGTCATCTATTCTCGATCTCAACAGAAGCCCTGAGAGACAGAACGATACCGGATCTGGAATTACCTTATCATGTGGAGTATTGGGGAGAAAAAGGTGCGTCTGATGGAATGATCACCGATGCAAAGGGAACTGTTTATGCTGGAGATTATGAAAACAACAGTATCCGTAAAATATTGCCAAATGGCATGATGGAGACTATCGCACATGAACCGAGAATTTTGTGGCCGGATACTTTTTCAATTGGTCCGGATCAATATTTGTATGTCATTGTGAACCAATTACATCGGCAGCCTAGATTTCATTATGGAAAAGACCTACGACAGAAACCTTATAGTTTACTTCGTATGAAAATTGATGAATTACCTGCTCCGACCTTTTCATAATAAAAATAGTCAATAATTATTTTCATTATATAGAGTAAAACAAACTCTAGAAAGCAAGAAGTATTAATTTTATTTACTTCTGCGAAAAAAACTCAAAATGGTTTACCAGGAACAGTTTTCTGGTGATTGTTAAACTGTTCCTTGGAATTTTTTATAATGTCGGTAAGTTCAATGCTGTATTTATATTATTTAAATCTAAACTAATCTGTTCGTTTGTATCCCAAGCGTGATACCATCCCTTTTCTACCATATAAGCAGATATTTGTTCATGCATATCAAGAGCTTCCACTAAATGGCGAGTGAGCATATCTTTAATTTCAGGTGTTCCTGCCTCTGTGACTGCCATTGCATAATTTCTAATTCCACTTTTAGCAGAAATGAGTAAATCCATTGTAACTACTTGGTCGGATAGTGCGTTCATGCCAGTTAAATTTTCAATGATTGGATTCATGTTTATTCATCTCCTATTTACTGCTTAGCGTTCGAAAGGATAGAAGCATATTCTTGTAATTGTCTAGTAGACACATCAATGTCTAACTGCATAATATCTTTTAATTGCTGGTCTGTAACTAAAGCTCTCATCGTTTTTGATTTAGTCAAACAAGTGGTCTTAAATGCAGCTATCTCATGGACTTCAAGAACTTCATGTAAAGCATAGTTCATTTTTTATATCTCCTTCCTTAAGGTTTCAACAAGACCTTAATACAATTATCCAGTTTTGCGTCAAAAATTTCATACCCACGCTCTGCTTCACTAAGTGGAAGTACATGACTCACGACATCTCCTGGGTCAATTTTCCCCGTAGAAACTAATTCAAACATATATGGCATATAGTGGATGACAGGGGCTTGACCGGAGCGGATATTGATATTTCGCTGCATAATATCTCCAAAAGGGAAACCATTGTATCTGCCGCCGTAAACGCCAGTAACTTGAATTGTCCCGCCTTTACGCACAGCTTGTGAAGCTATGATAAATGCACTTAATGCTCCACCTTGAAGTTTCATCCCACTCGCGAGGAATTCTAAATCAGTCATTTTACCGTCCATACCAACAGCGTCAATGACAACATCTGCACCGCCTTTGGTGATTTCCTTAAGATAATTTCCTACATTCTCATGGTCCTCAAAGTTAACAATTTCTACTTTGTTTGTGCGCTTGGCGTGCTGCAGGCGATAAGTGACATAATCAACGGCAATGACTCGCTTTGCCCCTTTTAACCAACAGAATTTTTGAGCAAAAAGACCAACCGGTCCACAGCCAAGAACAATAACTGTATCTCCATCCTTTACGCCTGCATTGTCAACACTCCAAAAACCAGTAGTCATCGCATCGGCAATAACAGCTAACTTTTCATCAGGTTCTTCACAAGTCTCTGGAATTTTGAAATGAGTAAAGTTGGCAAAAGGCACTCTTAGATATTCGGCTTGCCCACCTGGATAGCCACCAGTCGTACCAGAATATCCGAAATAGGCACCCATATCACCATTATCATTAGAATTATCACATTGGCTTTCCAAAGAGTTTTTACAATAAATGCATTCACCGCATGCTATATTGAAGGGGATAATGACTCGGTCTCCCTTTTTTACCTTAGTCACACCTGGACCAACTTCTTCGACGATTCCCATTGGTTCATGGCCGATAACATAGTTTTCTTGCAGGTTAGGAATCATGCCGTGAATTAAATGTAAATCAGACCCACATATTGCTGTACTCGTTACTTTAATAATCATGTCATCTGGTTTTTCAATTTTTGGGTCTGGAACTTCTTTTACTACAACATTTTTAATACCTTGATACGTAACTGCCTTCATGATATACAGCCTCCAGTGTTAGTGTTCATCAGGTGTCCGGTCAAACATACCTTTTCTATTGGTCTCAACCGGGAATAGATTCATTTTTCCAATCATCACTGTATTGTTGGCAGAGAGTTGGTCTAGTTGATATTGTTCACTTAATTCGTATGGATGGAACCATTTTTTACTAATCATAAGTTCTGTAATTTCTTGGTGCATGGCAATACCTTGCATTAACTGGTTTCGTAAAAGGGTTCTAACATCAGGTGATGCAGACTCCGTTAATGCGACAGCAATATTGCGAACACCTTCTTTGGCACGAAGGAGGAAATCCATCGCAAATGTGGTATCTGCTAACTCAGGTACGTGTAGGGAGTTAATAGGGTCTAAATAGTCTTGATTCAATTTATTTACCTCCTTTTCAATTTACTATTGGTGTAGGTCGGTTTTGAGGAACAGGAGATTCAAAAGGTGCACGTTGATAAATTTTCTGTAATTCTTCAAGCGCTTGTATGGATTGTTCAACATCTTTTTGCATTAATGCTCTCAAATCTTGATTAAATACAAGTCCTTGCATTAGTTTTGATTTCGCTAAGCAAAGGGTTTTAAAATTAATAACTTCATGTAATTCCAATGATTCATGGTTAGCTAATTTTTGTGTATCCATTTCTATTTAACCTCCTTATTCTTTAATACAATCAATTGTATTATTCCAAAATAGGAGGGAAACATTCTTTAATGCTTTTTATAAAATTTGTAAATTATCTTAAATAGTTGGAATGTTGGATAAAGTGAGGGGGGCATTTATTATGATGGGTGAGGGGGGTTAATCAAGTAACTAAAAAAAGTTCAACCAGAAATATCTGGTTGAATTTATAATACAAAAGGAAGAAGATATGCCTCATCCTATTTACTCTTATTGTTGATTAAGAATCTACGTCTAAGAAAAATCGTATTTATTATTGATGAGACGTCTTATAACAGACATTGAAAATCTGACCAATAAAAAGGAAAAAGAAAGCGAATAAAAAGTGGTTTTCCAATTCCACCCCTTTTTATACTTAACAAGCTGTGTATTTTTTTCTAGCCATTGCTCAGTAATAGTTATTGGTACACTGAAATACAGAACTTATAAAAGGCACTGAAGGATGCGAGAATCCTTAGTGAGTTGATTATAAAAGACACATGTAATTGGGAAAAGTATATAATCAAAAAACAAGCTTGTTTTAACTTTACTTGGAAATCGGGTGGGATATTGAACATAACCTTTATTTACAATTAATTTATCGACCAATGATGCATAATAACTTTTTATAAAGAAAAGAAAACAAGGAGCCAGTCTTTTGCAAGTGGTTTTTTAATTAAGTAAATAAAGGAACCAATACCAAAGAAATAAAGCAATTTTATTAGTTTTTTTCAAATTTTCGTCCCATGTTTAGCACCTCCATAAGATAGGTTATCTCTGTTGCAGGTGGTTATACTGACATTTTCTCTTAAACTAAAGGGGGCATTAATCTGGGAAGGATTAATGTTCTTTTTTGCTTCGGAACTAACAGGGCAGCATTCCTGTAATAAATTATGAAAACCTTGCTTATGGTAGAAACATGGCAGTTTACTAGAAGAAGAACCTATTACATTAAGGTGGTCTTATAATGAAAACCTACGCAATTCAGGGTTTACCGAATGATAAAATAAAAGAATTTTTCAAGTCGCATTGGGGAACTCCAGAAATGGTAATCTCCAGCGGCGTTTATGACTGTAGTACATTAGATGGTTTTGCTGTCGTAAATGAAGAAGACAACATCATTGGCTTAATCACCTATATTATTAAAAATAACGAATGCGAAATTATTTCGTTAGACAGCATTGAAGAAGGGAAAGGGATAGGTACATCGCTTGTTAGAGAAGTAGAAAGTCTTGCTTTTAATCAGGAGTGTAAACTCGTTAAACTCATAACTACAAATGATAATTTATTGGCATTAAAGTTTTATCAAAAACGAGGTTTCATAATATCCCAAGTTATTAATAACGCAGTAGAGAAAGCAAGAAAATTAAAACTAGAGATACCCTTAATAAGTAATGACGGTATCCCAATAAGGGATGAAATTGAGATGAAAAAGTTATTGAAGTAACTGGGGAAGAGTATAGATTGGCACTGCTGCGGATGTCCTTTTCCTATTGTGCTAACAGGGGGCAGCATTACTGTAATAAATGAAAAACTGGCTTATGGAAGATAAATGGAAGGTTTGTGGAAGAAGGATTTCAAAGTGTTATATAGAATATCAAGTAAAAAAGAATTAGATGGCGGTGAACTATTTGAATAAAACTATACCTAATAGAATCCATATTATTGGTTCAGTAGGAAGTGGTAAGACTACATTAGCTAGAAAGTTATCGGAAAAGTATAATATACAATTTTACGAATTAGACAATGTGGTATGGGAAAGACATAAATCAGGGGATATAAGAAGAAAAGATGAAGAAAGGGATAAATATTTAGAGGCAATTATTAATGAGAAGAAGTGGATTATTGAAGGAGCCCATAATCATAATTGGGTAAGAAAGAGTTTCAATAAAGCTGACATAATAATATTTTTGGATACACCGTTTATAAAACGAGAAATTAGGATTTTGAAAAGATATGTCCGACAATTATTAGGGATAGAATCAGCTAACTACAAACCTTCTTTCAATATGTTATTAGCTATGTTTAAATGGAACCGAGAATTTGAAAAAGAAAGCAAACCAAATATCATAAGAATGTTTCAAGAAGAAAAAGCTAATTCAATTATTATAAAAACCAACTCAGAAATAGCAAAATACATAAATTAAATAATACTTACCTTTAAGCTAGGTTAGCACCTCCTTAAGTTATAGGAAAGGCCATTTATTTTTAACAATCATGGCAGCATTCCTATATTAAATGAAGCTCGCCTTGCTTTTGTCACGGTCAGGGAAGATTAGTGAAAAAACTGATTAATTCAAATAATGTTTAGTATGATAAAATGAAAATCATGGATGATTGGAGGGGAATACTTGCGTAAGGTAGAAGTATATCCATACAATGAGAAATGGACTCAAATGTTTAGAGAAGAAAAGAAGAAACTACAAACTATTTTCGGAAATGAAATTGTAGATATTCATCACATTGGTAGTACCTCAGTTCCAGGGTTAAAAGCAAAACCAATAATAGACATAATGCCTGTTGTTAGGGATATTAATACAGTTGATAAATTTAATATTGTTATGCAAGAATTTGGCTATGAGCCGAAAGGTGAAAACGGTATACCCAAACGGAGATATTTTCAAAAGGGTGGGGATAATCGCACTCATCACGTTCATATTTATCAGACTGGAAGTTACGAGATAAAACGGCACTTGGCATTTCGTGATTATTTAGCATTACATACAGACGAAATGAAGAAATATGGTGAATTAAAAGAGAAATTGGCCCAACAATTTCCCAATGATATTGAGTCATACATAAATGGTAAGGATGATCTGGTTAAGGCAATTGAACGAAAATCATTGAATTGGTATGAGGAACACCAAAAATTAACTAGGTAATACTACGCTAAGTTGCTATCTAATGGGTAGCACTTTTTAATGTAATAAAAAACATATTCCTGTAATAAATGAGTGTTAAAATGCTAACTTTGTGAATAAATGTACTTAAAGTAACGGGGGCGTTTGTGAAATAAGGTAACAATTTTTCATATTGAAACTTTGCCCCCGAATATGCCCCCATTTGGTAAAAAGTTATGAGATAAAATAAAGAATATAGGGTTCAAGATTAGAAAAACTATGCTATTTTTATATGAAATGAAGTTAATTAATGGTATGTTCACATAAAAGTAGTTGCCATAAAAGGCAGCTACTTATTATTGTTAACTAGATCTATGAGTTTAAATAAATACCAAATCATTATATTATTTGTAATAGTCAATAAAAGTAAATTATTCTATTCTATTTAAAAAAAAGGTGTATAATATCCAAATTGGTGAAAGAGTATGAAATAATATAAAATAATGATTTTAGTATTTATAGGAAAATAAGGTTTTTCGTAAGGTTATGCAAAGGATTTAAAAGAAAAAGCATGTTCCGCACTCAAGTGCATCCATGGGAGAGAGATCAGTACTTGGAAATGTATTAAGAAGGAGAAGCCTTGGCGCTGTAAGCGCCGGGGCTTTTTTTATTGGGGCAAGAAAAGAGGAGAGGGCTAGTTGCCATTATATCCAATATGCCAACAGATTATGTGATTGGGAATGAGCTGATGGGGGCTGCAGAAGAAGTTGAGCCTGAAGCAACGGAATTGAACAAAGGAGATTGTGTCATCATTCCCTTTAAAGGAAGATGGATAAAATAAGACAAATTATGATGTATTATATTGGAAGAATAAATACAGCAAACTGAAACGGTAACAGTATTTCCCGATTAAAGGAGATTGTTCTTAGCTAAAACGTAATCTATATAAGCCCTTGACAGCTGAGAAAGACCGGGATCAGATCGGTTCTTTTGTTATGCTATTTTTCAAGGAAGGTTAAGAACGCGTTTTATAGCAAAAAATAGGTGGGCAACAGCTTAGTCATAGCTTTTTGCTTTCTACAGAGCATGCCATTGGAAGGAAGATAAATATATGTCTAAGAAAATAATGTGAAAAATATTTTCTTAGACAAAGGAGGGATTTTACTGGTTTTCCTTGTAAAATCTTGTTATTTAGAAAAGAGAAAGCAAAAGTTTACAAGTTTTGCGATTCGATGTGTTTTTAAATTTTCTAAAACGCAGTTAACCAACTGTATGGGATGAAAGAACCAAAGAACCCCAAACACATTTAGTATTCATTTTATAGGCCGCTCAAGTGTTAATATTTCATCCTCAAGACTAGAAAATTGCTGCTCAACAATATCTTTAACATCTGCTACCGCGGCGTTGTAAAAATGAGGGGCAAGGTACTCCTTTACAAAATCCAATACTCTTTCAGCTGCAAATTCAGAAATGTCTTCTTCTCTTTCTTGAGAAAAGAAATATTGAATATCAGCAATCATTGTTTGTTGTTGTTGTTTTGATAGTTTATAAAACAAATAAGACACACTCCTTAAAAAATTTGTACTGTCATTATACAGGTGAAAAATTGAAAATAATAGGCTATATTTTTAAGGAGGGATATGTACAAGGAATCTTTAGTTATTTGAATAGAAGGAAAAAATATCCGGCATTTGCCGGATAAAGAATAGTGCGGAAGGTGTATGAAAGAATATTCTCCCATACATTTATTCTATTCCCTATACAGAAAAGAATTATGTCAATAAATGTGAAATGTTTGGAAAAATAGGAAAGAATACATGCATGATTTGCTGGCTAACCATATGTGAAAAAAAGAAACATAACGATCAAAGACGTTTAGTTAGTGAAAAATGCAAATTAAGCTTATGTATTCTTTTTTTAAGAAGGATAGTAGTAATTCCGAATTGAGGCGTATATAGAATAAATAGATGTCCCAATTCGGAATAAAAACAAGCTAAAAGGATTAGTAGCTTCCTAAATAAGAAGCACCAATAATCACAAGTAGAATAAATAAAACAACAAATAATGCAAAGCTATTATTTGAGTGTCCACCTTCATGATATCCAGACATAAACCACACCTCCTTTGCTAATCTCTTTATAAGGTATGAATTATTTCCAGCGTTTGAAATGGACAAGTATATACTTTTGTTTGAAAAATTAAAATGGGTGTAGAAGGCATATATTATATGGTATTGGATGAAATGGTAAATCTTGTTGAGTATCTTCTGTTTCGGTTCCGTTAAAAACTTTTATCTAAATGGAGAGTGGATTGAATAGGGATATGGGATAACAAGTCAATTAAGTTTAAAAGTGCTTCTTTCTTAAGTTATCTTATTGACCTAACAAATGGTTTTTAATTAGGAGGAGCAGTTAAGGTTGTTAACTGAGAAGAATGAACTAATGCTACCTTGAATTTGTTTGCCGTGTCTCGGATTTCACAAAATCCATTATCATATTGAAAAATAACGGTAAATAAACGCCCGTTATATAGTACATTGTTAGTTGGCATGATAATCTCCTTGTAATAAAGATTAGGAATATTCTCTATTTAGTACAACATTTTATACCCTTTATATTTTGAAATAAAACGTAATTTGTAAACTTTTTGTAATTTTTTTGTTTTACATACAGAAAAACTATTTCAACAGTTGAGATAGTGTGTCAAACTATTGAAATAGTTCTGCTAACGTTCTATTTGATTTAACTTTGTTGTCTTAATTTCGAATCACTAAGCTTATCTTTTGACATAAAGAGAATGCATATTAATGAAATAATAAGCGGTACAAATGTCCAAATAAACGTAGTGGTGATAGAGCTGGATAAGACATTTGTGATTTCTTTTAAAACATTTGCAGGAATTTGTGCACGTTCTTCAGGAGATAGTATGCTACCGCTATTTGCATTGTCTCCTTTATTAAACATTTTAGGTAGGCCTTCAGTAAAAGTATTTCGCTGTATAACGCCAAAAATGGTGATGCCTAATGTCATACCTAAAGATCGTAAAAAATTGCTTGTTGAACTTGCAATTCCTCTTTCTTGAGGCTTCGCTTTTTGCAGGGAAGCCATTCCTAAAACAGAAAATGAAGGACCTACACCCAAACCAATAATCATCATATACAATGTTACAAGCAATCTTGGTGTCGAAGGGTCAAGTGTACTTAAAAGATAGGTGCCAATTCCCATTAAGATTCCTGAAGAAATCATGATATTTTTATAAGAAAATTTATTGGCAAGTGCTCCACCTAATGCTGCAGCAACGCTGGATGTAACCATCATCGGCAATAATAATAACCCAGAATTAGTTGCAGTTCCGCCTTCTACACCTTGAATATAGAGTGGAATATAAATCGTTGAAACCATAAATACTGCCCCGTAAAACATCCCTGTTAGAACACTTGTTGTATATAAACGCTCTTTAAACAAATTAAACGGTAATATTGGGTCTTTGACCTTTTTTTCTATAACCAAAAAGATAATAAAACCTACAATTGACAATACAAATAATGAAATGATTTGCCAAGAATCCCAACTATATGTATGTCCGCCTAATTCCAAAGCAAACATGAGGGATACAGAAAAAATAATCAAAAGGATGGAGCCTGCCCAATCAATGTTTTGGCGGGTATGGAACTTGGACTCTTTGTAAAAAAAGAGAATAAGTCCTAAAGCAATCAAACCAAGTGGTATATTGATAAAGAAAATCCATCGCCAATGAAAATGGTCCGTGATAAAAGAACCTAATAGTGGTCCAGCAATACTAGATAAACCAAATACTGCACCAAAAATTCCGCTCATTTTTCCGCGTACTTCTTTTGGAACTACATCCCAAATGATAGTAAATGCAATTGGCATAAGCGCACTGCCGCCAATCCCCTGTATTGCCCGGAATATACAAAGCTGAGTCATGGTTTGAGCAGTCCCGCAAAGAATTGAACCAATAAGAAATAATAAAATTCCAAACATAAAAAACTTTTTTCTTCCATACATATCTGATAATTTTCCGAAAATAGGCATTCCAGCCATCTCAGCGACTAAGTAAGCAGACGTAACCCAAACATATTTATCCAATCCGCCTAAATCACCAATTATGGAGCCCATGCTTGTTGCTACAATGGTATTATCTAATGAAGCAACAAATATGCCGAGCATCAGTGCACACATAACGGGCACTAGATTTGTTTCACTTTTCATAAATAGTACCTCTTTTCTTTCTCTTTGTGAAATAATAATATGAGTTTAACACCGTTAAATTAGTAAGTAAAGCAATTTTTCGGAAACTAATATACAATATAATTACTGAGGTGACAGTAGTGACAAAAAAGAAGGTAAACAAAGAATCAATTACAGAAGCTGCGCTAGAAATATTGCATGAAAAAGGACTTGCATCATTATCGATGAGAAATGTTGCTGCGAAACTAGAAGTACAAGCACCTGCATTATATTGGTATATAAAAAATAAGCAAGAATTGCTTCAATTAATTGCAGAGTATCTTTCCAGTCAAATTAACTTTCCAAAGAAGACAAATGATTGGAAGGAAGAAATAAAAGCTTTAGCGCTAGAAACAAGACGAGTATTATTATCTGTTCCAAATGGAGCGGAGATTATGATGGATACATTGCCGACTACCAATAAAAGATTATATGCAATCAACAGCATGTTAGCATTATTTCACCGAGCAAATTTTCCAGAAGACAAAATATTTCAAAGTGTTATTTCCATCAATAATTATGTGACAACCTATGTTTTAGATGAACAAAAACAGCAAAAAATGTTCGAAGAAATGGGAGAGGAAAGAATTCATCAGCAATTTATTGAATCTATTAGCGGAATTCCAAAAGAAGAAGTTCCATTTGTATATCGATACATGCTATCACAAAAGGGAGCAATCAATAACGAAAAAAATTTTTTAGTAGGTTTAAGGGTTTTATTAAAAGGAATAGAGGCTGAAATAAAGAAGATTGAATAATAGAAAATGAAGCAGGAAGTGTAATTTCATATTTCCTGCTTCATTTTTTATTAATATATGTTAACACATAAAAAAAGGTATTTTTAGAAAGATATAGAAATATATGTTTATCCCACTCTTAACGGGCAGTAAGACCCCCACCTCGGAGATGCTGAGGAATCGAGGAAGCTAGGTGTTGAAACTCGCCCGTAAAGGTCCGATAAGTTCAACTAACCGTCAGTGGGGGATGAAGAAAACCTCCACTTATGGAAAGGTTCACTTTATAGGCATTCGTAATAGTTGGAACAAGGGAGAGTTGAATGCCACAGAAAAAAAATCCCCATTATTCGTAAAAATAAATTTTGCGAATATAATGCAACAATATCGGGGTTGGTCCAATCAATCAATCAATTAAATCTTTTTATAATAATGGAAGAATTATGTCCGCCAAATCCAAAGGAATTAGAAAGTCCAATAGTTAAGTTGTTTATTGGGCGTGCACCTTCTGATACATAGTCTAGGTCGCATTCACTGTCATGTGTAGTCAAATTGATTGTTGGAGGGATGATGCCATAACGCAAGCAGTTGATTAATGCAATTGCTTCGACACCTCCTGCAGCACCAAGCATATGACCAAACATAGATTTGTTTGCAGTAACTGGAATTTGATAAGCTTTTTCTTTAAATAAATTTTTTATCGCAAATGTTTCAGAACGATCTCCAACGCGAGTACTTGTTGCATGTGCACTTATTACATCGATTTCTTCAAGAGACAAGCCTGCACTATTAATGGCATGTTTCATCGCTAAGTAGGCGCCTCTTCCTTCTGGATGTGTTGCTACCATATGATAAGCATCTGAACTGGCTCCATAACCAAGAATTTCCCCATAGATCGGTGCGTTTCTTTTTTGTGCATGCTCCAAAGATTCTACTACCAATATTCCTGAACCCTCGCTCATCACAAAGCCATCTCTTTCGTTATCAAAAGGGCGGCTAGCATGTTGAGGAGCATCATTTTTAGTAGATAGAGCTTTTGCATTGCCAAAGCTAGCTAATGATAAGGGAGAAATTGCAGCTTCTGCTCCTCCACAGAAAATGACATCGGCATGATTATTTTGAATAGCTTGGAAAGCTTCTCCTATGGAGGTATTCCCAATAGAGCATGCAGTAACTGGAGACATAGACGGTCCTTGTGCACCCAATCGAATGCTGATTTGTGCAGCGGCAGCATTTGAGATCATCATAGGAACTAAGTTTGGACTTACTCTGTTAGGACCCTTGCTGTTCAGCGTTTCCACATTAGTTATTAAGGTATTTAGACCTCCGATGCCGGAGCCGACATAAACACCAAGACGTTCTGGATCGATTGCTTCCAGTTGTAATTTTGAATCGATTAATGCTTGTTCTGCCGCAGCCAAAGCAAATTGTGTAAAACGATCTAATTTCTTTGCTTCCTTTGCACCAAAAATTTCTGACGCATGGAAAGCTTCTACCGTTCCGGCTATTTTTGTTTTTAATGATGTGGTATCAAATGATTGGATTTCTCTGATTCCTGATGTACCCTTAACTAAGGCATCCCAAAAACGATTAACATCATTTCCTAAAGGAGAAATGATACCCATTCCTGTAATAACAACTCTATTCATCCTGTTACCTCCGATTGATTTGTATTTATTTTATTTTCATCTATTTTTTATCCTATTACAAGTTATGGTTTATCCTAGTATAATGAGTAATAGATTATGCATTAAAGGAGAAAAATTATGAATCAAGAAGGAAGATTGCATGCCCTTTCCGAATTTTTAAAAACAAAAAGATCAAAAATCACGCCACAGATGGTTGGTTTGCCTGTTGGAATAAGAAGAAGGACACCTGGGCTAAGAAGAGAAGAGGTTGCGCAGCTTTCAGGAGTCAGCACCACCTGGTATACATGGCTGGAACAAGGAAGAGATATTAAAGTATCTGCATCTGTATTGGAGAACATTGCAGAAGCTTTACAATTAAATAAAGATGAAAGAAAATATTTACAAGGATTAGCAATGGAAGAAGGGGATAAACCTGTCATTCAAGAGGAAAATCCAATTATTACACCGTCCTTGAAAAAAATAATGGAAGAGCTTCAATATTGCCCTATGATTATTTCAGATCGACGTTGTTATATAGTTGGCTGGAATGATGCTGCAGCGCACATTTTTTTGGATTTTGCCGAAATACCTTTAGAGAAAAGGAATTTACTTGAACTGCTTTTTTCCAGAAAAGAACTTAAGGCTCTTGCTGTTAATTGGGAGCATTTTGTCAAAGGCTTTATTGCTATTTTTCGAACATATTACGGTCAATATGTTGCAGATGAGTGGTATACAGATTTTATTGAGAGAATGGAACAGGAATATCAAAATTTCAGTGCATTATGGAATGAAAGTGAGATAAGCTCAGCACCTGAAGTTTTGATTGAATTTCGCCATGCAAAGCTGGGGAAATTAGTGTTTGATCTTACATCCTTTCAAGTTCAAGGCAACCATGATTTAAGATGCAGTGTTTATACACCAGTAGAAGGCACTCCAACAGAGGGGAAATTAAAAAGTGTATTAAAAGAGGAATAAACGGTTGAAGGTTCGTCGTTTAGGAAAATCGGTATATCTGAACTTTTACAAGAATGGAAAGCTATTAGTAATCATAAGATAGTAGAAGATTACAGTATATTAATAAATTCTAGATTAATAATTATATTTATTGTTTATTTAAAATTCAAGCCAGTGGAGGAGAATCAAGATGAAAAGAATAGCTGTATTCTGTGGTTCAAGCAATGGAGCATCCCCAATCTATTTAGAAAGTGCAAAGGCATTAGGAAAAGAATTGGCAAAAAGGGAGATAGAGCTTGTATATGGAGGATCATGTGTTGGTTTAATGGGCGCTGTAGCTGATGCTGTCCTTCATGAGGGAGGAAAAGCGACTGGCGTTCTACCCCATTTTTTAGCAGAAAAAGAAATAGCACATAAAGGTATAACTAATATGATCGTAGTTGATTCCATGCATGAAAGAAAAGCGAAAATGGCAGAATTAGCAGATGGTTTTATTACATTGCCTGGTGGGGCTGGTACGCTAGAGGAGTTTTTTGAAATTTTTACATGGGCACAGCTTGGTTTACATCAAAAGCCATGCGGTATTTTTAATATAAACCATTATTATGAACCACTCATACGGTTAATCCACCATATGGCAGATGCTGGATTTTTGCAAGAAAAGTTTCGAGAAATGGCTTTAGTAGCTTCCGATCCGATTACACTGCTTGACCAATTTTATACATACAAACCACCAACTGTTAAAATATTTTTAACGGAGAACCAGACGTAATAAGCAGTTTAGATAACAATAATGAAACAATCTTTTAAACCCGCTGCATGCGGGTTTTTAGAATAGTTTTTAAACAAAGAAGATTTGACAGCTCATAAGATATGTTTCCTTGCAAAAGATAAAATTATTGAGTGGAATATAAGAATGCAATATCCATTTCATGTATAATTATTCTATAAATTAGGAATTACTCGAGGGGTGTTTCTATGCGCAAAGATATAATTCATCCAAGCAAAAAACAGCTCATTGATTATGAGGCACGAAGAGGGCATACAATCTATGTGTATGATAGTGAAGAAAAATATATTGAAAACCTTATTCATTTTATTTTACACGGCATAAAACAAGGGTATCAATTATTAATTATTGAAAAAAAGGAAGTTTATGAGACTGTTTACGAAAACATAACAAACCTCTTTTCTCTTAATGAATTGGATACTATTTATTTTATGACAGATAAAAGTTTTTTACTGCTTTGTGAAGGGTTGAGTTTTAAAGATATTCAGAGTTATTTTACTGAAATATATAATGAAAAGAATATTAATGGTGTACAGGTAAATAGTTGGGTGCATATTCCTGTTAAGGAGAGTGCCGGAAATATCATTAGTTTGCATCAATTGGGAGAGATATTAACAGATGAAAATGATAGGGTAGGAACTAACTTGATTGCTGTTGTTGATGGAAAAATAGTTTCTGCATCCTATCAAAATAAAATAATGACCACATTTCCCTACTTTATGACCGATCATCAAATCATCGAATCCTTATTTTATATGCCGCAGAATAATCCTTCTTTTACTGTATATAAAGAAAAAAAAGAGCTAGAAAGCATTATTAAGGCTACAAGCTTTCAATTGGAATCCTTTATCATGCGAAATCTTGATCCTGTTGTGATTTTAAATAATGCAGATATTGTTTTGACTGTAAATGAAGCCTTTGAAAAGATTTTTGGTTGGACCTCTTCCGAAATTGTTGGAAAACACTCCTTGCAATTACCTCATATATTGGAAAACGAGAAGCAAGAAGTGAATAATAATAAAGATAAAACACTATTAGGTGAGAATGTAGAGGAGTATGAATCCATACGTATAACAAAAGAAGGAACAGTGCTTTATGTCATGTTGTCTTGTTTTCCATTAAGAGATGAAAAGGACAAAGTAAACGGAAGGGCTGTTATTATTCGGGATATAACAGAAAAGAAACAAGCACAAGAATTAGTGATAAAAACGGAAAAATTATCGATCGCAGGAGAGCTTGCAGCGGGAATAGCCCATGAAATTCGAAACCCAGTTACAGCGATTAAAGGTTTTTTGCAGTTGACGGAACACAATGATGGTATTAATCCTGTTTATTATGAAATCATGGAAGCAGAAATAGAAAGAATCGAATTAATTCTAAGTGAGCTGCTCATGCTCTCCAAACCGCAAGCTGTTCATTATGAACTGACTAACATACATGAATTGATTCAAGATATTGTGATTTTATTAGAAGCAGAAGCCATTATGAACAATGTAGAAATTGAAATGGAATTTGACTCGACTGATATTTTTATCAACTGTGAAAAAAATCAAATAAAACAAGTATCCATTAATTTTATCAAAAATGCTATTGAAGCAATGGCGGATGGAGGAAGGCTGATTATCCAAATAAAAAATAGAGAGAATAAAAATGTATTAATCCGTTTTATTGATGAAGGATGTGGAATTCCAGATCATGTTCTGTCTAAATTAGGACAACCATTTTATACCACAAAAGAAAAAGGAACTGGTTTAGGGTTTATGGTCAGTAAAAAAATTATCGAAAATCATAATGGCATCGTTACAATTGCCAGTAAAGAAAATATTGGAACAACAATTGAAGTTAAAATACCTATATAAAAATAATTTATATAATGGTCGAGGGGGGAATAATGATGGATGAAAGATTTCCAATTGGAAAATTTGCATACAAGGAAAACATGACGGAAAGCTGGATTCAAGAGTTAGAGGTTCTGCCCTCGTTGTTAAATGAAACAGTAAAAAAGCTGAACGATATGCAATTAGATACACCATACCGTGATGGAGGGTGGACTATTCGTCAAGTTGTTCACCATATAGCAGATAGTCACTTAAATGCATATACACGCTTTAAATTAGCCTTAACAGAAGAAAATCCTGTTATTAAACCATATGAAGAAGCTGCTTGGGCGGAACTCGCGGATTACCAACTGCCGGTTGATGTGTCTTTAAAAATGATTAAATTATTGCATAACCGTTTAGTAGTATTGCTAAGAAGCTTAAATGAAGAGCAATTAAACAAAACATTTATTCATCCAGATTCAGGAGAAGTGAAAGTGAAAGAAAATATTGGCATCTACGCATGGCATGGAAAACATCATCTTGCCCATATAACCAATCTTTGCAATAAAAATAGCTGGTAATTCAGATTTTTAATAGATAATTAAAAAAGATGCAGGGGTTATTCTGCATCTTTTTTTGCTAACATCAACGATTATCTATTTTTTCGGGATATAAATCATGATTCATTAATCGATGTGCAGCAATCTCTTCAAATTTTGTACCAGCTTTTCCATAGTTGCAGTATGGGTCAATTGATAATCCTCCACGAGGTGTAAATTTTCCCCAGACTTCTATATAACGTGGATCTAATAGCTTGATTAAATCGTTCATAATGATGTTCACGCAATCCTCATGAAAATCACCATGATTGCGAAAACTAAATAAATATAATTTTAATGATTTACTCTCTACAATTTTTTCACCCGGAATGTAGCTGATATACATGGTTGCAAAATCAGGTTGGCCAGTGATTGGCACTACTTGTATAAGATAAGGAAGTATAGCTTTTTTGAAACTGCACCACTGTCTCCGCTTTTCTTATCAGTAGGTGGACTATATCATATTCTAATGTTTCTGCGATAAAACATTAGAATCCTCGCGCTTCCATCCAAATGGATGTACTCTACTTTCTTCTGCAAACAATACATAAATCGCTTCTTATTTGCATGATTTCGATAGTCTCTGCACCTTCTCCTAATAAGGAGCTTGGCTCAGGATTAGAACGAATTCCTTCCCTGAATTCACGAGGTTTAATCGACAGTGTTGCCACTGAAGTGTGCCCTTATTGACACAGACTGGTAAATTCCGGACAATTAAATTTAACAAAATAATCACGGTTTACATGCAAGTTATCAACCGATTCCAATATTTCTGGGTTGTATTCATACACATATTTTGTTCCTTGATTTCCTAATAATGTTAAATCTTCTAAACCTTCTTCTGTTTTTCTGCCAGACATCCTATAACCTCCAATAATATAATATAGGTACATAAAAAGAGGTAAGTTTCATAGCAATATAAAGTTTGTCATGGAATAAAAGAAAAAAGCCATTTCCATTATGGTAATGCTTTTAAATGTCATGTTTCCATAGTTTTTTATAGAGGGTCGCTATGAACCTCTTCTTTGTACAGATTTTAGCATATACAAAAAATAATATAGGAATTACAGTATTACGTCAATAAAATATCCTTTCCAGTATGTAAATCAATATCAACGAAATAAGGGTTCCGACTTCAGGGAAATATGAAAAAAACCACCTTATTCAAGGTGGTTTTACGGGACATACTCCTTAGTACATGTTGAATAAAAATATGCTTTAATCCTTTTGATTTTTATCTTTCATTCGGCTGAAAATATTTGCAAGAAGGGAACCAGATAAATTATGCCAAACGCTGAAAATGGCACTTGGTACTGCAGCTAAAGGCGAGAAATGGGACGTAGCAATTGCTACTCCCAAGCCGGAATTTTGCATGCCGACTTCCATTGCAACTGCCTTTTGTTTTGCTAAATCCATTCCACATAAACGGGCAAAGAAAAAGCCAATCAAAAATCCTAGCAGGTTATGCAGTATAACAACTCCAAAAATAAGCAGACCTGTTTGTGCAATTTTGTCTGCACTGCCAGCCACAACAGCTGAAACGATTAATACAATGGCAATAACGGAAACTAGCGGCATTGCTTTTGCACCTGCATTTGCCTGTTTTCCAAAGAACTTTTTAATGATTGCGCCAAGTACTAATGGAATAATAACAACTTGTATAATCGAAAGGAATAAAGAAGCAAAGCTGATATTAACCCATTTGCTTGCAAACAGAAGAATGAGCAGTGGCGTCACAATGGGTGCAAGAATGGTAGAAACAGAAGCAATTGCAACAGCAAGCGCTACATTTCCTCTTGCTAGAAATACCATAACGTTGGAAGCCGTACCACTTGGGCAGCAGCCTACTAAAATGACGCCAACAGCAATTTCTTTCGGCAAATCTAAACCTACAGCCAGTATAAAAGCAAGCAAAGGCATGATAATGAAGTGTCCGATAACCCCAAGAGCAACATCCTTTGGTCTTTTTAATACTTCTTTAAAATCCGACGCTTCCAGTGTCAGACCCATTCCAAACATAACAATTCCTAATAAAGGAACGATATATTTTCCAAGTCCAATAAATTGATCTGGTAAATAAAATGCAAGGATAGCAAAGATTAATACCCATAATGTAAATGTTTTTCCAGCAAAGTTGCTGATTTTCTCGATGACACCCATAAATATAGAAACCTCCAAAATATTTTGTCAAATTATCTTACACAATAATCATTAATTTATACTAGTTTAAAGATTAAAAAAAATCAATCTTTTTTTAATATACTAATTTTCTGCAGGTGATGTTTTTACCTCGAAATTTAATACTTTTTCTTTTCTTTTTTTCATATAATTCTGTAATACACAGCTAAATATGTACCATGTATAAATCTTTAATTAAGATGCAGGAAGGAAGCTCTGAAGCTATTATAAAGAATAAATGTATTCACTATTACTTGTCTGTTTTGTTCCTTTTTTAGTATTAGCAGTTAGGGGATGAATGTATTGAAGGTAATCGGAAAAAGTATTTTTCGAAAAGAGGCTTTAAGCAAAGTTACTGGGAAAGCATCTTATACAGCAGATTATATTACAACAGATGCTTTACATGTTGAATTGGTAAAAAGTACTTATGCCCATGCTAAAATTCTTTCTATTGATGTGTCAAAGGCAAGGAAAATCAATGGTGTCCGTGCTGTTATATTAGGGGGGGATCTCCCTTTGATCGGAGAAGAAGTAATGGATCGGCCGCCTATTGCTATTAATAAAGTTCGATATTATGGGGAAGTTATTGCATTGATTGTGGCTGATTCTTTTGATATCGCAATAAAAGCTGTAAATAATGTTTTTGTGCAGTATGAACCCCTGCCCGTTGTCCAAACTGCAAAAGAAGCAATTAAACCGAATGCTCCGCTAATCCATGAAAATTTAGAAGAATACAAAAAAGATGCAGGGGTTTATCCTCAACAAGGAACCAACATTATTAACCATGTCAAAATAAGAAAAGGAGACATAGAAAACGGATGGAGAGAAAGTGATATGGTTATAGAGTCGTCTTTTTTTATTCCATTGTCTGATCATAGTGCCATGGAAACGAGGGCAGCAATATGTGAAATTCATCCGAATGAAAGGGTGCATATTATTACTAGTTCACAAGCTCCATTTATGGTGAAGAAAATTATTAGCAGAGATTTCAAAATAGAACCAGGAAATGTAATAGTGGAAACACCACTTGTTGGTGGTGGATATGGTGGAAAAGCATCTGTTCATCTAGAAATATTTGCTTATATTGCTTCGAAAGCTGTAAATGGCAAAAGAGTAAAGGTGATTAATTCTCGTGAGGAAGATTTAGCCGTATCACCCGTACATATTGGGTTAAATGCAAAAATAAAGCTGGGCTGCTCAAAGGATGGAAAGTTAAAGGCAGCTCTAATAGAATATCTATTTGATGGAGGTGCATATGCGGATAAATCTCCCCATTTATGTACAGCTGGAGCAGTTGATTGTATCGGTCCTTATAAATTAGAAAATATTTGGTGTGATTCTTTATGTGTTTATACAAACCATCCTTATGCAGCGCCTTTTCGAGGATTCAGTCATGGTGAAGTTCACTTTGCATTTGAAAGGGCGATGGAAATCTTAGCACAAAAAGCCCAGATGGATCCTTTGGATTTTAGACAAATAAATGCCATTCACCCTGGAGATACGTCTGCTACTCAAGTTGTGTTAAATAGAAGCATTGTTGGGAATCTAGATGCATGTATAAATCGTGTAAGAAAATGGATGGAGTGGGATAAAGGAAGAATAACCGAATTAGGAAACAATATGGTGAGGGTAAAAGGAATCAGCTGCTGTTGGAAGAATTCGACCATAGGACCGGATGCTAGTTCTGGGGTAGTATTGACATTTAATTCAGATGGCAGCATTAATTTAATGTCCGGTTTAGTGGAAATCGGAACTGGAACAAAAACAATATTAGCTCAAATATTAGCTGAAAAAATGAAAATGGATGTGGGAAAAATACATGTTCGGATGACCGTTGATACACAAACAGAACCGGAACATTGGAAAACAGTCGCAAGCAGAGGAACATTGATGGCAGGAAGAGCTGTTTTGGCAGCAGCAGAGGATGCGATAAAACAATTAAAGAACATTGCTTCCATCGTGCTGAGAGTGCCGTTTGAAGATCTAGACGTAGCAAATGAAAAGGTATATGTTTCTGATAATCCAAGTCAATTTTTATCTTTTAAAGATATAGTTTATGGGTACGTTTATCCAAACGGAAATGCTATTGGAGGACAAATAATAGCAAGAGGGACATATATACTCCGTGGTTTAACTAATTTAGATCCAGAAACTGGAAAAGGGAATCCAGGCCCAGAATGGACTGTGGCGGCACAAGGAGTAGAAATTGAATTTGATAAAAAAAATCTAACTTATAAGCTTTTAAAAGCAGTAACTGTTATGGATATTGGGGAAGTGCTTAATTATGGTGGTGCGGTTGGACAGGTCAAAGGGGCAATGAGCATGGGGCTTGCTTGGGCAGGAAGAGAAGCCTTTCATTTTAATGAATACGGAAGGCTGCGAAATCCGCAGC
Organism: Niallia sp. 03133; assembly: GCF_052663225.1. Classification (NCBI taxonomy): domain Bacteria; kingdom Bacillati; phylum Bacillota; class Bacilli; order Caryophanales; family Bacillaceae; genus Niallia; species Niallia sp. 03133. The sequence continues at coordinate 272,407 of NZ_JBQTCY010000002.1, read as the reverse complement.
TGCGAACATATCGTCCCATTAGGTATGGAGAGCATCCGAATTATATAGTAGATTTTGTAAAAACAGCCCACTTGGAAGCCCCATATGGTGCGAGAGGTGCTGGTGAGCATGGAATTATTGGAATGCCTGCTGCACTAGGAAATGCTTTATCACTTGCTGCAAACGTTCCGTTAAATTCCCTGCCTCTTACACCAGAGACAATTTGGCAAGAAAAAAGGAGGAATTCACGTTGAACTTTGATTATTTTCTGCCGACGAAATTAGAGGAAGCAGCAACATTGTATCAAACCCTGACCAAAGAAAAAAAAAGCCCCATGTTCTATGGCGGAGGTACGGAAATTTTAACATTAGGCCGTTTAAATATCGTGCAGACCAAGGCAGTAATTGATATAAAAAAGATAAATGAATGTCAAGCATATCAATTGGAAGGTGATTATTTAGCAATTGGTTCAGCATTAACATTAACTGAAATAGAGTCAAAAAACCTATTTCCATTGTTAACTGCTGTTGCTAAAGAAGTGGCGGATCGAACAGCTCGAAATAAAATTACCTTCGGCGGGAATCTATTAGGCTTGATTATTTATCGTGAAATGATACTGCCCCTGCTGTTGACCGATAGTATTTTGGTCATTAAAAGCGGCGAAAAAATAAAGACAGCATCTATTTCATCTATTTATAAAGATAATTTACAAATTAAAAAAGGTGAGTTATTCGTTCAAGCGCTAATAGAGAAACAGTATTTAACCGTTCCATATGCAGCAGTGAAAAAAAGACAGCAATGGGAAACTGGGTATCCTCTAATTACTGCAGCAGCTATAAAAATAAATAATGAAATACGTATTGCCTTCAGCGGGTTATGTCCCTATCCGTTTCGATCAAAAGAGATGGAAATAGCAATAAACAATCCAAACTTAAGTAAAAGAGGAAAAATTGAATCAGCTATGGATAAAATACCAGCACCTGTATTAGACGATATAGAAGGGTCAGCAGAATATCGCTTGTTTGTATTAAAAAATCTAATGAATGACATAGTGGATGATTTATCCCACTCTTAACGGGTAGTAAGACCCTCACCTCGGGGATGCTGAGAAATCGAGGAAGCTAGGTGTTGAAACTCGCCCATAAAGGTCCGATAAGTTCTACTAACAATCAGTGGGGGATGAAGAAAACCCCCCACTGATAGAAAGGTTCACTTTATTGGAGGTGAAAAAAATTGGCAAACCCTTTCAAAAAAGTTGCAGTCAATCTATTGATAAATGGGGAAATGAAAGAAGTCGTCATTTCTCCAGCGCAGACGCTGTTGACAACATTGCGGGATAGATTGTATCTAACGGGTGCAAAGCCAGGATGCTATAATGGAGACTGCGGGGCATGCACGGTTCTAATTGATCAGCAGCCAATAAAATCATGTTTAATGCTTGCAATAGAAGCAATTGATCATGAAATTACTACGATTGAGGGATTAAATAGCACTCCGATTCAACAGGCGTTTATAGAACATTTTGCTTTTCAGTGTGGTTACTGCACCCCTGGATTCATTATGAATTGTCATGCATTGTGCACACTGCATCCATATGCTGAGGAGGAACAGATACGGGAGTGGCTATCCTCCAATATTTGCCGCTGCACGAGCTATAATGAAATAGAAGCAGCAATAAAATCCGTTTTGCAGAAGAAGCTGGAATAATCAAATGAAATACGGTCATTTGATTAAAGAGATACATCGCTTGAAAGAGTTTTTCACTAAATTACTTAACACTTCTTCTGCAAGTGACCGTATTTTTAAATGTCGTACTCATCCTCCTCATAAATGGTTGGACTTTGTTCGATGTATGATTAAAGGGTATTCTTTACACAGGCATCAGGTATGATTGATGTACACTTTGTAACTTTCTTCTACTTGAGGATTAAATTCCTAACAGCACACAAATAAATGGATTTTGAACAATTTTCAGGATTCTGTTTTTGTTGGATTAATTTCTTTAGGGCTTGCTGGATTAATATACTTTTTATCCCACTCTTAACGGACAGTAAGACCCCCAGCTCGGGGATGCAGAGAAATCGAGGAAGCTAGCTGTTGAAACTCGCCCGTAAAGGTCCGATAAGTTCAACTAACCATCAGTGGGGGATGAAGAAACCCCCCACTGATGGAAGGTTCACTTTATAAATAAAAATGGACCTTTAAAAGTTGTCCTTAATTTCTTGCAAAAAATAATAGCCTTTTATTGAAGAAATTCCATTTCATTTAAAGGAAAGAATCGGAAAATTGCTTCTCCAATTACAGAATCTTTTCGAATAAAACCGAAGGATCTACTATCCTTGCTGTATAAACGATTATCTCCCATAACGAATAAATATCCTTTTGGGACCTTCGTTTTTCCAGTTAAGTCTTTTAATGTAAAATCACCAGTTATTTTATTAAATGGGGCTAGTTGTTTATTTTTTTTCAAATAAGGCTCTGTATACGTTTTTCCATTAATAGATAATATATCGTTTTTTACTATAATGCTATCTCCTGGCAAACCGATTACTCGCTTAATATAATTTTCATCTTCATCAGGTGCATGAAAGACAATCATATCAAAGTGATTAATTTTGCTCGTTTTGCTAACAATGATTTTATTGCCGCTTTCAAAAGTAGGAGACATGGATTTACCTAATACAATACTGGGACTGAAGAAAAAATGACGGCAGACTGCAATAATTATTACTGCAAAGAAAAAAGATTTTATCCAAGCATATAGTTCATTTTTTGTTGATCTTTTCATTGTTGCATCTCCAATCGATTTACTATATAAAAGTTTATATGATTTGTATTTAAAATACAAATAACAGCTGAATCTCAGAAAAATCGTTAAAGTATCATTTAGCATGTTATGGTTAAAAAATAAATTCGGAATATCTACCGATGATAGGGTGAGAATAAAATGACACAAGAAATTCTAACTATTTATGATGAAAGTTTACATAGAATTGGGACAGCCAGGAGATAAATTTATTTTGCAGGAAGAGGAAGTTGAGGGCATTTATAAAACGGATTTATCTTTTTTTTATGAATTTTGTCTAAACGGAAGAGAAGAAATTATGGTGGAAGCCATCCACCTTGACCAAACTCTATTAGGGAGTAAACATCCTGTAAATAAGGATGACTTTGTTCCTCGTGAAGAAAGCTACTTTAAAAACATAGCCCTTCTTATTAAACAACAGTTTTACTTTCCAGGAAATGATGAAGAAAACATCGGAAATTAACAAATCTTTCCGATGTTTTAAACAATATGAAAAATTATCTAAAACTAAAAGATTAGCTCCAGCCTTATCTACGAAGAATAGGAATTATTGCTATCATGTACTTCGTCTTCTTCTGCTGTTTCCGCCATTCCATATAAACCATTCATTTCTTGTTCTTCCTTATCAAGACCTATATCTTTTTTTTTCTGCAAGAAAACATCTTTACTAATATTATCTTTTTTCACCTTTTATCACCTCGATCTTAGCATACGATTTTTAAGGCATAGTATACATGTAGAATAGAAAAAAGTTATGAAGACTAGCATTTTGTTTTGGTGTTAGACTGTAATAAATTCTTTTTTATCGATTCCATTATTAGCTTTAAGCAAAGACCAAGTAAAAAAAATCCGAAAAAAGAGTAAGTATGACTCCAATGCAGACCTAATTCGAATAATCTTAATTTAACAAAAAGTGGTTCAATAATATACGAAAAAAATACTGCCCAGCAAATATTAGCAAGAAGGAATGAGATCCATGAATTACAGTATTGGTAAACGATCATTCCAGTAATAGGAATTACGACGAAATCAGCTGGAACAAGCAGAGGAATACAAGGAAATAACATATCAGGATACTCCCATAACATTGTTTCGGTTCCAATTACATCTAATATCATGGAAATACTCGAACAAAGTAAGCCATAACAAAAAATTTCAAAAAACCGGTCTCTTTTTACAAATTTCCACCAAAGAAAATAAGGAACAATAGTTGCAAATAAAAGGAACCACCAATTGAAGGAATATAAATCATTTTGTATCCAATGCGAATATAAAAGATTCATTAATTTCTTTTTTTCTTGATTTAGTTCGAAATAGCCAGGAGCCTGAATCAAAAAAATTACATCCATAATATATCACCATTCTAAGGTTGTAAAATATAGGAAACGATCGATCGAAACTTTGAATATAAACATAAAATGCTTTAAAGAAATAGTCGAAAGCATCAGTTAATAAGCTCACAGTTCGTCCCTAACTTTTTTAGTATAGACAAATATACGATTATTATGAACTTTTCAGAAAAGGTTCATAATAATCGTATAAGAAAAACACAAAAGGATAAAGATACACAAAAAAACAAAATAGGAGAATAAAAATAAAAATAAAAGGTCTATATTGTTGGTATTTTTTAAAATGGCAGAAGGGTTCCTATAAGAAAAACGGATAAGCTGGCATTGATTTATTTGTCATGGGATAAGAATGTTTTTAATAGGATAATAATAGGAGGTGAAGGAATGGCAGTAGTAAAAGCATCCAATACAGATATTGATTTATTGGCAAGACTTCTTCGCGCAGAGGCAGAAGGGGAAGGACAACAAGGAATGTTAATGGTTGGAAATGTAGGAGTTAATAGAATGAGAGCAAATTGCTCTGATTTTAAAGGACTTCGCACAGTGCCGGATATGGTTTATCAGCCACATGCCTTTGAAGCAACAACGAAAGGCTATTTTTATCAGAGAGCGAGAGAAACGGAAAGAAGGTTAGCGAGGCGTGTTGTAAATGGAGAGCGTTTATGGCCTTCTAAGTTTAGTTTATGGTATTTTAGGCCGCCTGGAGATTGTCCGCCCACATGGTATAATCAGCCGCATGTAGGACGGTTTAAACTACATTGTTTTTATGAACCCACAGCAGAAACTTGTCAAAATGTTTATAATACTTTTTAATTGAAATAAATAGAAGACATATTCAATGTGTGAGCGAGTAAGATTTTTATAAATGGATATTTAATACATCGAGGACGGATAATATATCTGTCTTTTTCTTTTTTTTAGAAAATGGCACTCTTATGTATTAGACACTTTATTATGGCTAAAAACGATTTGAGTTAAAAGGAAGCTAATGGTATATTTTAAACTATTAATAGTAAAAATATTTAGAGGAGTTTACTACATGTCATTAGTAAATGTTAAAAACCATTTGAAAAAATGGGAGAAGGATCAGGATATTCAAGAATTTGAAAGTTCAAGTGCAACTGTTTTAGAAGCTGCCAATACAATTGGGGTGAAACCAGAAAGAATCGCCAAAACACTGTCTTTTCGAAAAGGCGAATCTGATGCCATATTAATTGCTGCAGCTGGAGATGCAAAGATAGATAATAAAAAGTTTCGTATAGTATTTGGAGAAAAACCAAGAATGCTAACTGCAGAAGAAGTTTTAGCAAAAACGGGCCACGCAGTTGGCGGGGTTTGCCCATTTGGTTTAAAGGAAGACTTAGTCGTATTTTTAGATATATCTCTAAAACGTTTTTCCACTGTGTTTCCTGCATGTGGAAGCAGTAATTCAGCTATTGAATTAACCCCAGAAGAGTTATTTACAATAGGAAATGGGAAACGATGGATAGATGTTTGCAAAGGCTGGGAAAGTGAATGAAAGAAGATATCATGCAATACTTAGATCATATTGAAAAAGAATATCAAGTCAAAGTTTTATATGCATGTGAATCTGGGAGCAGATCCTGGGGCTTCCCTTCAATAAATAGTGATTATGATGTTCGATTTATTTATATTCATCAAAAAGAATGGTATTTAACATTAGATAAAAATAAAGATGTTATAGAATTTCCAATCGAAGGAAACTTAGACATTAATGGATGGGAGCTAACAAAAGCATTACGATTGTTTCGTCAATCAAATCCAACCTTATTAGAATGGCTGCAATCAAATACTGTATATGAACAATCAGATTTTTTTAAATCCAATTTAAAAGAAATGATACAAATGACCTTTAATCCTAGAGGATGCTTTTATCATTATTTTACCATGGCAAACAATTTATTTAAGAATAGCTTTCAAAAAGAAGAAATTAAGATAAAAGAATATTTTTATGTATTAAGAGCAATATTAGCATGCAGCTGGATTGAAAGATATGCTACGATGCCATCCAATGATTTTCACTTTTTAGTAGAGGAATTAATTTCAGAAAACTTCGTGAAAAAGGAAATAAAAAAATTACTACAAAAAAAAATGCAAGGTGATGAATCGCAAAATGAACCGCAAGTCGCTATCATACAAGAGTACATACAGACTGAACTAGTACGACTGGGAATCAGGTCATCCTCTATACCGAGCAGGCAATTAAAGGAGAGAGATCTTACACTATATCTAGATGAATTATTTAGAGAGACATTAAATGAGTATTCTATTTAGTGAATAATTAATCAGTAATGTTTACTTCAAATCAAAAAGGTCTATGTTATGATGGATAATTCCTTCATAACATAGACCTTTTTGATAACGAGAACAATAAGAAGTAAGTATATTTTGGATGTCAGCGATTCGCTTTTTCAACTAAATGTACTAATTCATCATATAATAGCTGTAATCCTTGTTCACTCAATTCAATTTTGCCATTAGCCAATGTCAACGGTTCATCAATTAGTTCACCAGTAATCATGCAGTGAGTGTATCGTTGATATTTTTGCAGGACAATTTTATCTTCATCAGTAAAAATTTCCAAAGGATCATCATAATTAATATTAAGGGTTTTTCTTAATTCTTTAGGTACTACAATTCTACCAAGCTTGTCTGTTTTCCTTACAATTCCAGTACTTTTCATTATTTTCTTCCTTTCTCGTAATATGATAATAGTTGGAAAAGATAAAAAGATGGATGTATTAAAAAAATATGCTTTCGTATATAGATAACATATTCTCTACTCAACAGTTGTAGTTCCTTCTATATAACCTTTATAATAGCAAATTATTCAATAAATAGGAATAAACAGTTGGTGTAAAAACTATCTTTTTATCCTGAGTCACAACTAATTTCAAGTAGTTAATGATAAAGCTTGTATGGCAGCAATTAATAAGAAAATATCTAAAAGAATTAACTGGCGGAAAGACTTATTTTTACAGTTGTTGTAGTCAACCTTTAATCGCTGCAATTCTATATGAAACAACTTATATTCCAATTCCTTATGCATAGTATCACCTTATGTTTTTTGATTATAGTCCTCTCTATACCCATTGTAATATTTATATAAACAGTAAGCAAAAACGCCAGGTAACATGTACATTTAAAAAACAGGCTAAACTTGTTGATTTTATATGTTGCATGCACAATTGGTGGATCTTTCTATAAAGATAAAATGCTCATCCAGGACTGCTTGTTATTTCGAATACTAAGCTGCTTTAGCAGCAGTATAAAGCAAAATTTGCAATTAAAATATTATGATCATATAAAAGGGACACAGAATTTTAATAACCATTCAATTAGGACAGAATAGCTAAGCTATTTAGGAAAATGGAAGAGGGTGTGTATCTTCGAAGTGAAAATTAATTGCTTCTATTGACGAGTTTTCGCAGATGCAAAAGAAAAGAATGCATGCGTTGGACGACTTTTAAGGGGGCTTAAAAAACTGTCCATGCAGGCGATGCTTGTTTTAGCTTCCATGATTTTGAAGAAGTTGGCGAACAGGACTTGAGTCCATCCTAAAATAGTCTATAAGAAAGGCTATTTTAAGACTCAGTTTTCAAAAAATTACAGAAATTAGAAGTTGGGTGAAACTTAATCTTAAAAGGGGTTCAGAATAAGACTATTCTGAACCCCTTTTGTCGACAAACTGAACGCTTGGAGTATACAAGCGTTTCAAAATTATTATTGAATGTGGCGGTATACCCCAATAACTTTTCCTAATATGGCTACATTTCTTAGTATAATCGGTTCCATGGAACTGTTTTCCGGTTGAAGTCTAATAGAATCTTTTTCCTTGAAAAATCGCTTTACAGTGGCTTCGTCATCTTCGGTCATAGCCACAACAATATCTCCATTATTTGCAGCGTTTTGCTGCCTTACGATGACATAGTCGCCATCTAATATTCCCGCTTCAATCATACTTTCTCCCATAATTTCCAGCATAAACACTTGTTCATCGCTTGGAGCTAGCCTTTCTGGTAGTGGAAAGTATTCTTCCACATTTTCAATAGCGGTTATTGGAAGACCAGCAGTAACTTTCCCAACAACAGGTACATTAATTACATTGTATTTCGGCACAGTGCTTTCTTCCAGATCCAATATTTCAATAGCGCGAGGTTTTGTTGGATCTCTGCGAATTAACCCTTTCGTTTCTAACCTTGCTAAGTGGCCATGAACAGTTGAGCTTGAAGCAAGTCCAACCGCTTCGGCAATTTCTCTTACAGAAGGTGGATAGCCCTTTAATCTAACTTCTTCTTTAATGTAATCCAATATATCTAGTTGTCTTTTAGATAGTTTTTGCATTATATGCACCTCAAGTTTATTTTCTTTTGCTAATTATAGCATGTATTACCAACACATACAAACATAAGTTCTGATTTTTGGTTGACACGAAACACTTGTTCGTATAAAATAAAAATAACAAAAACGAACATATATTCGAAAAAGGGTGATATAAAATGATGGGAAAATTATGGACAAATTATTCTTACTCTATTATTCTAGTGTTTTGCAGCTTTATTACGTGTTTGATAATCGGTTTAAGTGCTGGACATGATCATGATCAATACATAAGCATCAAAGTGGAAAAAGGGGATTCTATTTGGCAGATTTCTGAACAATATGAAGGAAAGTACAAAATGTCAAAAAAGGAATTTATTAAATGGGTCGAGAAACACAACAGTCTTTCTGCAAATCAGCTGGCAGCAGGCGAGGAGATAAAAATACCTGTCCGATTGGAAGAAGAGAATATAAGATTAGCATCTGAATAAAGTCTATCCGGTAAAAATGAAAATTCAGGAATTTTACTGATGGCATCAAATTAAATGACAATGGTGGTTTATATGAATGCAATTATTTATTGTAGAGTAAGTACTGATAAAAAAGAACAAGCCTCCTCTTTAAAAAGGCAGGAGGAAGAACTAATCCAGCTTGCAGAGGAAAACAACTTTACTATTTCTCATATCATTAAGGAGCAAGCTAGCGGCTATGACTTAGAACGAGATGGAATTTTGGATTTATTAACTTTTATAAAAGATAAAAATATTTCAGCAGTTTTAATACAAGATGAAACAAGATTAGGAAGAGGAAATGCAAAGATAGCTATTCTCCACTGTATATATAGAGAAGATGTAAAATTATTCAGCATTTCCCATGCCGGCGAACTAGTTTTATCTGATGCTGATTCGATGGTATTAAAAATTGTTGCACTTGTAGAAGAATACCAAAGAAAAATTCACAACATCAAAATAAAAAGAGGCATGAAAAAAGCAGTGGAAAGTGGCTATAAACCAGAGCACAATTTTAAAAAACGAGGGGAGAATTCGGGACGCAGCAGATTGGAGGTTCCAATCGAAGAGATTGTTAAATTAAAAGACAGCGGATTGACCTTTGCTGAAATTGCCTCGACTTTAAGAGGGTTTGGCTATAATGTTTCAAAGGCAACAGTTCATAGAAGGTATCAAGAATTTAAAGAACAATCCATAAAAGAATAAATAGTAGGTTTACTTGATAGTTAGTATAAGTATTTTTTTAAAAGCTGATATATAACATTTTGTTCTTCTAATGAATTGCAAATGCATAATAATATGATAAATTATGAAGCATATGGTATAATAACCACTTAATAAAATCAGATTTTTAGTGATAAATCCCCCAAAAATCTTGTTTAGTAATTTGCAAAATCAGGAAAGTTGAGTTTTAGACTGAAGACAAAGTCACTATTGCTTTTTTAGGCTGAGCACAATACGTTTGATTGTGAAGAGCGAAGCCTTGTGAGTAGGTTGCTGTTATAATTGGGAATTAGTGTGTATGAAGTAAACCCGCGTCCGTCAACAGCTAGAAGCTCAGTTTATTCTGAGTTTTTTTACTTTTTGATATACCTACCTTTTTAAACTACTTTAAAGAAGGAGATTAAAATGATTTCGAATCATAAACTAGAAAGAATAAATGAACTTGCCAAAAAGAAAAAAGAAATTGGTTTGACTGAAGAAGAAGCAAAAGAACAGACAAAATTACGAGCTGAATATTTAAAATCATTTCGTTCCACCATGTTAAACACATTAGAGAATGTAACTATATATGATCCAAATGGTGATGATGTGACACCGCAAAAATTAAAAGATAAACAAAAAAAGAAAAATATGCATTAATTATTCATGTTCCAGAGTGTAGACAAAGTATTAATTGTACAAACCGCTGGCTGATCGAACCTTTGTATTTCGAGGCGTGAAGCTCATGAGGAGGAGCGGAGTTACCGTAGTAGGGTAATGAGCATCCGAGCCGAGTAAGGCGAACAACGAAGAAAGCGACCGTTTGTCGACAGCCTGAAACATGCATTCATTATTGCATGCGCTTTAATTAATCAGCCAAATTTAGAAAATAATGGATGATTTTCATAGCAACAGACGCTTCTAGATGGACTGATAAGCAGCATCTATCAATACCCCGATAAAAGCGGGGGATTATTAATAAAAAATGTAAATTTCCATTCCGCAGATAAAGATGAGCTTGTAAAAAAACAAGGAATGCATCTTATTATAGACAGAATTTTATTTTTATTAATACAATTAGTTGTTTTATGGAGCGAGGGCATTTAATATAATACTGTAATGAATATTTATGAGAGGATGTTTAACATGACAGTAAACATTGATAATTTATCGATTAACTCGATTCGTACTTTATCAATTGACAGTATCGAAAAAGCAAATTCAGGTCATCCAGGAATGCCAATGGGAGCGGCGCCGATGGCTTATACATTGTGGACTTCTATAATGAACCATAATCCTAAAAATCCTAAATGGTTCAATCGTGATCGTTTTGTATTATCGGCAGGACATGGATCTGCTTTATTATATAGCTTGTTGCATTTATCTGGCTACGATTTGTCTATTGATGATTTAAAACAATTCCGTCAATGGGGAAGCAAAACTCCAGGGCACCCTGAATTTGGACATACTGCAGGTGTTGACGCAACAACTGGTCCACTTGGCCAAGGGATTGCAATGGCTGTTGGTATGGCATTAGCAGAACGTCATTTAGCTTCCGTTTATAACAGAGATTCATATAATGTAGTAGATCATTATACATATGGAATTTGTGGAGACGGAGACTTAATGGAGGGAGTTTCTGCTGAGGCTGCATCATTAGCTGGACATTTAAAGCTAGGAAGACTTGTTGTAATGTATGATTCTAATGATATTTCATTAGATGGAGATTTAGATAAATCTTTTTCTGAAAGTGTAGAACAAAGATTTAAATCTTATGGATGGCAATATATCCGCGTAGAAGATGGAAATGATATTGCTTCCTTGACTAGTGCATTAGAAGAAGCGAAGCAGGACGAGAATAGACCAACGCTAATTGAAGTAAAAACTGTTATTGGCTATGGTTCACCAAACAAATCCGGAAAATCAGCTTCTCATGGCTCGCCACTAGGTGCAGATGAATTAAAATTAACGAAGGAAGCATATAAATGGACTTTTGAAGAAGATTTTTATGTTCCAGAAGAAGTTTATGCTCATTTTAAACAAAAAATCGCTGATGCTGGTGCAAAAAAGGAACAAGAGTGGGAAGAAATATTTGCTAAATATGAAGAGGAATTCCCTGCTTTGGCAAAACAATTGAAAGTAGCTATCTCAGATAGCCTTCCAGAAGGATGGGATAAAGACATTCCTGTGTATGAAGAAGGAAGCAGTTTAGCAAGCCGAGCATCTTCAGGTGAAGTACTGAATGGAATTGCAAAAAATCTTCCATCGTTAATTGGAGGTTCAGCTGATTTAGCAGGAAGCAACAATACGATGATAAAAGGAGACAAAGATTTTACTCCTGAAGACTATGAAGGACGCAATATTTGGTTCGGCGTACGTGAATTTGCAATGGGGGCAGCCTTAAATGGGGTAGCATTGCATGGCGGTTTAAAAATCTTTGGCGGTACATTTTTTGTATTCTCTGACTACTTAAAACCAGCCATTCGCCTTGCTGCAATTATGGGATTGCCTGTAACATATGTATTTACACATGATAGTATTGCAGTAGGGGAAGACGGACCAACGCATGAACCTGTTGAACAATTGGCAGCATTACGTGCATTGCCAAACTTGTCTGTGATTCGACCTGCTGATGGAAATGAAACAGCTGCAGCATGGAGATTAGCGATTGAATCAACGAATAAACCGACTGCTCTTGTATTGACTAGACAAAACTTACCTACAATTAAAGACACAGATAAAAATGCCTATGACGGTGTAACAAAAGGTGGGTACGTAATTTCTCCATCATCACAAGAAACACCAGATGCACTTTTAATTGCAGCGGGATCTGAGGTAGGATTAGCTGTACAAGCACAAAAAGCATTAGAGTCTGAAGGAATTCATGCATCCGTTATTAGCATGCCTTCATGGGATCGTTTTGAAAAACAATCGGATGAATACAAAAACAGTGTCATTCCGAAAACGGTAAAAAAACGTTTGGCTCTAGAAATGGGAAGCTCTTTAGGATGGCATAGATATGCTGGTGATGAAGGAGATGTATTAAGCATTGATACATTTGGCGCTTCCGCTCCAGGCAATAAAATTATGGAAGAATACGGTTTTTCTGTTGAAAATGTGGTAGCACGTTTAAAAGCAGTTTTAGAAAAATAAAAATAGCAACATTATAGCTAATAGTAGTAAATAAAAAAGAGCGGAATTATTCTGCTCTTTTTTAATGAATATAAAAACTTTTTTAGAAAAACTGGAAAAATACATAAGTTTTAATACATTCGACAAAAATAGTCTGTTTTTTTTACACCTTGAGACACAACCTGTAATAGTATCTTTTTATAATGGTAGAAAGACGTAAAGACAGGTAGGTGGAAAAACAGTATGAGAAAATATGAATTGTATTTGATAGAAGAAAGTGTTGCTTTGCATTATAATGGAAAAGAAAGAATGATTTACAATTTATTTTTTGAGCATACTAGTGTAAGAAAAAAAGAATTAAAAGAAATTCTACAAAAGCAGATTGATTACATAACTCTTCCTATCCCTGTTTGGAAACTGCAGAAGCTTATTAATAGTGAATTGCAGTTGAAAAAATTCTTCCAACAAAAAAAAGATAAGTTTTATATAGAAAATGGAAATTTAAGCAAGGCGGAATTAACTATTCTTCCTAATTGTTTAGTGATAGAAGCAGAAGGGTATTTTGATGCTGAGTCTGTTTTTTTTGAAGTGATTCGTAAGAATGAACCGTCATTTTTAGCGATAGACACTCAAAATGGCAGATATGGATGGTTAAAGCCAATTAAAGAAAGAAATTTCGTTTGAAAAAGAGAAATTAGAGTACAGATATTGTATAATAATATCTGGTCTAGTACACTAAGTGGTAGACAACATGAAGGAGGAAAAAAAATGACTACTTGGCTTTCAATTGTGCTAATTGTAGTAGCATTACTTGCTGGTATTGCTATTGGATTTTTTATCGCTCGTAAATATATGATGAGCTATTTAAAGAAAAATCCGCCAATTAATGAGCAAATGTTAAAAATGATGATGATGCAAATGGGAATGAAACCATCACAGAAGAAAATTAATCAAATGATGTCAGCAATGAACAAACAAACAAAATAATAATGGACAAGCATTTTGATTAGCTGCAATTATGCTCATTATCGTTATGGTATGTAAACCATCTATAGATTGGATTTTATAATTGCGTTATTTTAACAAGATAAAACCATTATCTTATATACATTTGTATAGGAAGATAATGGTTTTTTGTTTACCTTTTTTGTCGGAAGCGTTTATTCTGTTATAAGGATCAATATAAATGGAACTGAAAAAGGAAGAAAGCAAATATTTATGAAGATAATTGATTTTCTTATATGATTGTACTTTATTTGGAAGAGATATGGTTTTTTGTACGAAAGAAGGTACCAGTCTTTTTTATTGAATATTTATTATACTGATTTAATAGTAGATCAAGCTCTTGACTGCATGTAATAGCAAGTGGAGACGAAAAACCATGCTTCACCACAATTTCTACTAGCTCGTCCCTTTTTTTTTCAATTAGGTTAAGTAATTGCTGATTTGACATGGTTGTTGTTCCTTTCCAGCTACTGCAAGAATTTAATTGTATTCATTTTGAATAATGAAAATGAATAAGTGGCCAGCTAAATAGAATGGTTATTAATGATAGATGATTGATCCATCACCATGTAATTCGAAGTTGGAATCGGAAAACAAAAAATTGCAAGATTAGTTGAATATACCGGTTCCAATGTACAATATCATTTTTTTTATTTTTTATAATACGTTTTCAAAATACAATTTCTATATTTAAATTATAACTATATTTGGAAGTAAATGCAAAAAATATGTTGTCTACATAATTATTTGCAAATAACATATATTGTATAAAGAAAATACAGGATGAGGAGGATATAATGAATGATATAAGCGTGTTTTTAGCTTTGGGAGCAGGTTTTCTAAGTTTCATTTCTCCATGTTGTCTCCCTCTGTATCCTGCTTTTTTATCCTATATTACCGGGATGTCCCTTGGAAGGATTAAACAAGAAAAAGTTTTGCTTCAAAAAAAGAGTTTATTGCATACGTTGTTATTTCTCTTTGGTTTTTCTATCATTTTTATTACACTTGGATATGGTTCTTCTTTTATTGGCCGTCTTTTTTACGACTATCAGGACTTAATAAGACGTTTAGGAGCCATTGTAATTGTCCTATTTGGATTGATTTTAATCGGAGTATTTCATCCTTCGTTTTTTATGAAAGAACATCGCTATCTATTTAAAAATCGTCCTGCAGGTTTCGTTGGTTCTGTTCTTATTGGAATGAGTTTTGCTGCTGGATGGACTCCATGTACTGGTCCAATATTCGCTGCAGTCTTGTCATTAGCCGGAATGAATCCTAGTGCAAGTTTACTATATATGGGATCTTATATAGTAGGTTTTTCCCTTCCTTTTTTATTGCTGTCTTTCTTTATTGGAAGTATAAAATCTATACAATTACATAGCCTTTTTTTTATGAAAATGGGGGGAGTAATAATGATCGGAATGGGAGTGATTTTGTACTTTGATGGTATGAAGTTGATTACACGTGTAATAAATCCAGTGTTTAGAGGGTTTACAGGTTTTTAAAATTTATTTTTTTGGATAATTTTAGGTTGTATTTCAATGGAAAGAATAATAGAATAAAATTAATAATTGAAATGCATCCTAAGTTCCGTTATAGTGAATAATGTATTATTTATATAGTAAAATGGAATTAGTTTGAACTTCCGTTGTGGGTTGAGGAGGAAAGAACGATGGCAAGAATATTAATTGTGGATGATGCTAAATTTATGAGAATGACTCTCTCAAATATTTTAATAAAAGCTGATCATGAAGTGGTTGGTGAAGGAGAGAATGGGAAAGAAGCAATACGTTTGTATCGTGAATTAGATCCTGATATAGTCACAATGGATATTACAATGCCTGAAATGAGTGGGTTAGAAGCTGTTAAGGAAATAAGAAAAGAGTTTGCTGATGCTAAAGTAATTATGTGTTCTGCAATGGGGCAGCAAAAAATGGTAGTCGAAGCAATCGAAGCGGGAGCAAAAGACTTTATTGTGAAACCATTCGATGAAAATAGAGTAATAGATGCAATTAACAGAGTATTAAGGTAATAACATCTTTAAGGATATGATAGCAATAAATCATATCCTTAAAGAGTAGAAAAAGTATATTTGCAGAAATTACAGACTGATCGGGAACGGTTGTATTTTGAGGTATGGTGCACATAAAAATTGACGAGTGGTCTAGCCGATGTACAGGATATACTAGTGTCGGCATTCAACAGGCTCGTAGGATGCAGGTCAATTGACGAAGAAAATAGGAGGATGTGATTGTAAAACATCCTATTTTTTTTTGTTTTTTTTCTGAAATAATACATGATATAATTTCTATTTAGATAAGGTGATTTGATACATAAAATCGTTAAAATATTGTAACCAATAAAGGGGAAATGAAAATGACACCTGTCATTCTTTCATCAGTGATTGCTGTTTTTATGGGAGTTTTTGTTATGTTTGTTCGCATGAAAGCAGCAAAAAAACCAGTTTCAGCAAAAAAAATAATTCTACCCCCCATTTTTATGAGCACAGGGGCTTTGATGTTTTTGTTTCCTGATTTTGCTGTTACAGGCAAAGAAATCTTGGAAGCAGTAATTGTAGGAATGCTATTTTCTATTCTTTTAATTAAAACTTCACATTTTGAAATAAAGGAAAATAGTGTTTATTTAAAAAGATCACGTGCATTTGTTTTTATATTATTTGGGTTGCTTGCGATTAGAATTATTGCAAAACTGATTTTAAGCAGTTCTATTGATGTAGGACAATTGAGTGGAATGTTTTGGATATTGGCTTTTAGCATGATTGTGCCATGGCGAATTACTATGTATATTCATTATCGGAAATTAGCTAAGCAGCTGCGAACATAACAAGATTCTAATCTTGATTAATTAGTAGAATGTATCTTATATATGGTTGGTTATATATCCACAAACAAAAGGGCTGTATATGACAGCCCTATAGCGTTAGAAAAGTAATTCCAAAATTTCAGGCAGATTAAAAACGTTTTTCTATAAGGAACGCCCCTTTTTGAGGAGCAAAGTTACCGTTTTAGGTAATGAGCACCATAAAAAACGGTGAATGACGAAGAGAGCGAACGTTTTTTAGGCAGCCTTTTTCGTTGATTCACAAGTATTTGATTTTAGTTTGTCCCATTATTTTTTTGGTGTTTGTTTAAAAGGGGTTTGTTTGATGATTTGATGGCCAAGTACAGAGACACCTGCTGCTAAAATGCCATTGGTAATGGCTTCAAACGTCATTCCATACGCAAATGTACCTAGTAGTATAGAGAAAGTCAGTAAAATCCAAATAATGAGCCAGTCTGGAATTTTTGGGGTTTGTTTTACTGCATAGCCTATTACCCATAAAACTGGAACTAATATATAGTAGTTCTCATTTAAATAGTCTTTAAGCAAATCCATAGAAAAATCCCTCCTTTTTCATTGATGTTTTATTTTATGGGATCTGAATCAGGATAGATTGGTCGTTTAACTAGTTTTACTATATTAATTAATAAAGTTGATCCTATTAATGTAATCGCATACATTATTATTCGCTTTATCTATTCCTCTTAATTTGGGTTTATTCATTTTTCCCTGTCTTTTTTTAACTTACCGTTCTATATAGTGAGTGAGGGGAGGTGATAAAATGGCTCAATCATTGTTTAATGAATCTGTTATAAAATTGATATTTCAAAATGGTGTAAAAGAAAATGGAGAAGCTAATTTTGTCTCCAAATCACTGCGCAATGTGAAAGAAACAGCAACACCAGAAGAACTGCTGCAAGTCGCAGATGCAGTTGCTTCACTTGTCACTTTACCTCTTCAAGCAGTAGTGAAAAATGCTAATTTCGACGTAGTAAAATAAAAGAAAAAGATAGGGGGCTATTTAGATGGCGAAAACATTGGAATTGACTTTTTTAACTACAAATGGAAAAACAAGCAAAATTTCCTTGGAAGAACCAATTGAACCAATTAATACTGCACAAGTATTAACTGCCATGCAAAGCATTATTACCGCAAATATCTTTGCAACTGATAATGGTGAATTTATTGCAGCTAAAGGTGTACGTCTAGTCGAGCGAAATGTTTCAGATTTTAACATCTAATCATTAATATACAGGATGGCAGAATAGCAACAAGTTGTCTGCCGTCCTTCCAAAAGGAGTGTGGCAGCATTGAATGATTTTATATCATTTATCAGCCAAGTAGGGTTTCCGATTGTAGTAAGTTTTTACTTATTAAATCGAATAGAGGCAAAGCTTGATATAATGATTCAATCTATTCAAAACTTGTCCCATTTGAAGGAATAATTATTTCAAAACTATTTATTAAATTATTTAGTTGGATACAATATCGAATTAAAAATTAACTTAAAAAGAATAATATAAACAATATAAAAATGTAAGGGTTTTCTATTGACTGTATACGGTAAAAATGGTAAATTTATAGTAACCGTTATGAAAACGTATTAAGTATTTGTAAATCAACTTTTCGAATAAAATAATGTTTGAAAGAATGATAGAAAAAATGCTTTTTGCGCAGAAAATGGTAAAATTTATGGGAAGCTCATATGGCTTGTTTAGGAGGATTTTTTACATGAAAAACGGTAAAGTAAAATGGTTTAATGCAGAAAAAGGATTTGGATTCATTGAAGCAGAAGATGGAAATGATGTATTTGTACACTATTCAGCAATCCAAGTAGAAGGGTTTAAATCATTAGAAGAAGGTCAGGATGTAGCGTTTGAAGTAGTAGAAGGTGCTCGTGGACCGCAAGCTGCCAATGTAACAACACGATAATAATTAAAATATTAATGAAAGCTGCTATTCAAAGAATGGCAGCTTTTTTGTATTCAAAAAATGAATGCATCAAGGTTGATTTTTACAATTAATACCTCCTCCTGTAGATCGTTTGTTTGCTATAATAAAAATAATAATGAAAAATCAATTTTTATTGGATAGGGTGACAAACGTGAAGTTTATACATACTGCAGATTGGCACTTAGGAAAGCTAGTGCATGGTCTTTATATGACAGAGGATCAGAGATATATATTAAATCAATTTATTGAACTCGTAAAAGAAGAACAGCCGGATGCGGTGGTAATAGCAGGTGATTTATATGACCGTTCTATACCTCCAACAGAAGCGGTGAATTTATTGGATGAAGTGCTGTATACAATTAATGTGGAATTAAAAACGCCGGTACTTGCTATTTCTGGAAATCATGATAGTGCAGAGCGATTATCGTTTGGCAGTTCATGGTATCAGCAAAATCGGTTTTATTTAAACGGAAAAGTTGAAAAAAGTTTTAAACCAGTACATATAAAAGGGGTTAATTTTTATTTAGTGCCATATTGCGAACCCGTAATTGTCAGACAATTAATGGAAGATGATAAGATTATGAACCATCATCATGCAATGCAAGCTATTATTAAAAAGATAGAAGAACAGTTAAATCATGAGGAGCCAAATATATTAGTTGGACATAGTTTTGTTCTGGGTGGGAAAACAACAGACTCTGAACGAGTTCTATCAGTTGGTGGTACTGGCTGTGTTGGTGCCGAGTTGTTTTCTTCCTTTACCTATACTGCCTTAGGGCATTTGCACAGTCCAGATGCATTATCGCATGATACAGTAAAATATGCCGGTTCCTTAATGAAGTATTCATTTTCCGAAGCGAATCAAAAAAAATCTGTATCGATTATTGAAATACAGGAAAATGGGTGCATGACAGAAAAGTTTCATACGTTTACCCCAAAAAAAGATATGAGAGAGTTAGAGGGATATTTAGAGGAGTTATTGGATCCAGGCTATTATAAGAAACAAAAGATAGACGATTATTTAAAAATTACGCTATTAGATGAGGGAGCTATTTTAGACCCAATAAATAAATTAAGACAAGTATATCCAAATGTTTTACATTTAGAAAGAAAAATAGAAAATATCGATCAAAAGAAAAAGACTTCCTTTACTGTAAATAAAGAACAAAGAAAAACAGAATTAGATTTATTTTCCTCGTTTTATGAGGAAATGACGACTTCTTCCTTTTCAGCAGAAAAGCGTCAATTAATGGGGAAATTGATCGATGAATGCCTAAAGGAGGAAACAACAAAGTGAGGCCCTTAAAATTAACAATGCAGGGATTTGGACCATATGCAGGAAGCGAAACAATAGATTTTAATGTGTTGGGAAATCGTACAATGTTTGTTATTTCTGGAAAAACAGGTTCAGGGAAAACCACAATATTTGATGGCATTAGTTATGCAATTTATGGAAAGGCGAGTGGAGAAGACCGAAATGGACCTGAATTAAGAAGTCAATTTGCACCAAATTCTCTTCTTACGGAAGTTAGCCTAGAGTTTAAACTAAGAAACGAAAGGTATTTAATTATCCGGTCTCCTCAACAAGAAAAAAAGAAGGACCGTGGCGACGGATTTACGACTATAGGTGCAAAAGCTGAATTATTTATTTATGATGAAGATGGTGAACAGAAGGTTATTGCTTCTTCGATACGAGAAGTCGATGAAAAAGTAAAAGAAATCATGCAGATTGATAGTAATCAATTTAGGCAAATTCTTATGATTCCTCAAGGGGAGTTTCGCAAGCTATTAACATCTGACAGCAAAGAAAAAGAGATGATTCTACAGAAGCTTTTTCGCACTGAAATGTATAAACGGATTGAAGAAAAGCTGAAGGTGCATTCATCTAAGTTGAAAAAATCAGTTGAGCTGCAATTATTTAGGCGAAATACTGCATTGCAGAGTATAACTTCTCTTTATATAGAAGATTTGCAAACTCATTTACTCGATAATGGAGAGAATGATGTTATTCTCCTACCATTATTAGAAAAAGAAATAAATGCGATGGAAAAGAAACTAGAAGAACTTCAAAAAACATTGGATGATAAAAATAAAAGGAGAGATAACGTAAGACAGCAACTATTTGAAGCAGAATCTATTTTAAAACAATTGCAATTGCGTGATTCTCTTGGAGAAAAAAAACAGGAGCTATTCGAAAAACAGGATTTTTATCAAAAATTGGAGGACTCCGTTCAGCTTGCACAAAAAGCAGACCTTTTAACGAAACAAGAAGAAATATGTCATCATTTAAAAAAGCAGATAGATGCAAGTGAAAAAGAAAAATATCATTTAAATGACTTAATAGAAAAAGAAAAAGCAAATTGGCTTGGAGCTGAAAAACAATTCAAAATCGAAGAAAAAAAAGAAGAGGAACGTAAAAAATTAACCGACCATATTTCTTATTTAAAGAGTATTGAAAAAGATGTCCAGCTTTTTTCCGAAAAAGAAACAAAAGTGAAGCAACTAGCTTTAATATTAAAAAATGCAGAAGCGAAAAAAAGACAATTACAAGGAAGTAAGAAAGAAAATGAAGCTTTATTCTTAGTACTCAACGAGGAAAAAAGACAGTTCGAAGCAAATAAAATAACCTACTTAGAAAATAAAGAGAAGCTAATGACGCTCCATTATATTTTGGAAAAAACGGAAAAATATAAGGGATTAGCAAAAAAATATTCTTCCTTGCATACACAAATAGCAGAGAAGCAAATTATTGTAGAAAAGATAAGAAGCCGTTTTAATGATGGAAAAGTACTATTAGAAACAATGGAATCTGAATGGTTGGCTGCACAATCTTATTTATTAGCTGAAAAACTGCAAAAGGACGAGCCATGTCCAGTTTGTGGAAGTACCGATCATCCGCGGATGGCTAATAGTGCGGTTGTTCACATTACAAATGATGAAGATGTAAAGAGTGCTAGAGCTGATCTTTTGCAACTTGAAAAGGAGAAGAGTGAAGCAGAATCTATTTTGATGACATTGCAAACACAGCAAACTTTCTTACAGGAAGACCAAAATGCTTCGATGGAAGAGATTAGAAAAAATTTACCAGACTACTCAGCGTTAAATTCAGAAACCATGAACAGAAAATTGGAATCAGAAGTAGAAGCATTAAAAAAAGAACAAATACAGTTAATGGAAGCAGAAAAAAAGGTGATAAAAACAGAAGAAGAAATTAGGAAAATAGAGCAGCGCTTATCTGCTATTCAAGAAGAAGCTGATAAAAATTCTTTAGAAATACAGGAAAACTCAATCCGATTGGCAGAGCAAAAAACGACCTTAGACAGTATGAAAAGTATGATTCCTGATTACTTGCGGGATGTTGCTCAATATATAAAAGAGAAGGATCATGCTAAAGTAAAGTTGAAAAGATTAGAAGAATCCTATAAAAAAGCTCAAGATGCATTACAGGAAACAAAAGATTCTCTGCAAAAAGCAACAATAAAACGAGAAGGAACTGTGGCGAGTATAACTAGATTAGAAGAGAATATGAAATCAGAGCGTGCCATTTTTCTTGAAAGTATGAGAACACAAGGTTTTGCTAATTATTCCGCCTATACACAGGCTAAACTCCCGGAAGAGGAGTCAGATAAGCGAATGAAAAATATTCGGCTATATCATGAAGAATATCGATCCGTCTGCGATCGTTATCAAGATTTGCTAGACAGTCTAAAAAATGTGAAAAAACCAGACATTGTTCTGCTCAAAAAGAAAGTAGAAGATATAGAGAAAAGCATCTCACAAGTTCAGCAGGAATATACGAATTTAATGGTAAAGAAACGCGATAATGAAGACGTTAGGAATCAGGTGCTTGCAATCAATAAAGAAATAAAGCAATTAGAAGAAGAATATAAATTGCTTGGTCATTTATACGATATAACTAGAGGGCAAAATACATACCGGATTACATTTGAAAGATATGTTCTGGCATCTTTTTTGGATGAAATTTTACAAGCGGCAAATATGCGTCTAATAAAAATGACAAGTGGACGCTATCAACTATTAAGGAAAACGGATCGATCCAAAGGAAATGTGCAAAGTGGATTAGAACTTTTAGTATATGATCAATATACTGGGCAAGAAAGACATGTGAAAACTCTATCAGGAGGAGAGAGTTTTAAAGCGGCATTATCGTTGGCACTTGGTCTGGCTGATGTTGTTCAGCAATATGCTGGAGGTGTTTCCTTAGAAACAATGTTTATTGACGAAGGGTTCGGAACACTTGACCCGGAATCATTAGACCAAGCAATTGAGACCTTAATGGATATTCAAAGTTCAGGGAGGCTTGTTGGAATTATTTCACACGTTCCAGAAATAAAGGAAAGAATGGAGATGCATTTGGAAGTAATTGCTGGACAAACAGGCAGTAAAACCGCATTTCGAACGCTGCATTAATAAGATCCAGATGTAATTGTTCAAGACAACTTCCTTCTTATCAAGTGTTTTATCTGTCCTACCAAGATTTTTTCTTAAACAAATAGTTCTTATCAAAAAAAGCATGTTTGGAGAAATAGTCAAAACATGCTTTTTTTTATATAAATTTTAGCTTTTTTAATAGGAGAATTAGATGAAAATAATACTTATTGTCGAATTGAGTTATTTAATGTAGGTGTTGTTATATAGTTACTACTATGTATATTCATTGTCATAAAAGTTATCATGGAAAGGGAGGAAAATGAATGAAAAAATATGGATTAGCCATACAAATTTTAATTGCACTTGTTTTAGGAGTTATTGTAGGCGCAATTTTCCATCAGAATAATGTATTGATAAGTATATTAACCCCAATTGGAGATATTTTTCTTCATCTAATTAAAATGATTGTTGTTCCAATCGTAGTAGCGGCACTGATTGTTTCGATTGCTGGGGTTGGCGATATAAAAAAATTGGGCAAACTTGGTGGAAAAACAATTCTATATTTTGAAATTGTTACAACAGTAGCTATTCTTTTTGGATTGCTTGTTGCAAATGTGTTTCAACCAGGACTTGGCGTTAATCAAGATGGGTTGGAAAAGACAGATATTTCTCAATATGAGCAATCTTCAGAGGCGACAAAGGATAGTCATGGTATCGGGGATATTCTTGTTCACATGGTGCCGACAAATGTAGTTGGAAGCATGGCGAATGGTGATTTATTGCCAATTATTTTCTTCAGTGTTTTATTTGGATTAGGTGTTGCGGCAATTGGTGAAAAAGGGAAACCAGTGTTATCTGTTACCGAAGGCGTTTTAGAAAGTATGTTTTGGGTCACTAACTTAGTAATGAAGTTTGCTCCATTTGGTGTTTTTGCAATGATTGGCATTACCGTATCTAAATTTGGGCTTGAAACATTATTTCCTTTAGCGAAACTAGTTTTATTAGTATATGGAACTATGGTATTTTTTGTTATTGTTGTTTTAGGGATTATCGCAAAACTAGTAAAAATAAATATATTTACGCTGCTTAAGGTATTAAAAGATGAATTGATCTTAGCGTATAGTACTGCAAGTTCGGAAGCTGTTTTGCCGAGATTGATGGATAAGATGGAAAAATTCGGGTGTCCAAAATCCATTACATCTTTTGTAATTCCAACAGGCTACACCTTTAATTTGGATGGCTCCACTATTTATCAAAGTATTGCGTGTTTATTTATTGCCCAAATGGCAGGGATAGAAATGTCCATTGCACAACAGTTAACATTGGTGTTGGTATTAATGTTGACATCTAAAGGAATTGCAGGGATTCCTGGTGCTTCCTTTGTTGTTATCGTTTCAACGCTAAGCTCTATGAATATTCCTGTAGAAGGCATTGCTGTAATTTTAGGGGTTGACCGAATTATGGATATGCTGCGCACGGTTGTTAATGTGGTTGGAAATGCATTGGCTACTATTATCATGAGTAAATGGGAAGGCGAGTTTGATCAACAAAAATCAAATGAGTATATTTCAGAAGTGAAAAAGTCTAATGCTGCTTAAAGCATAAAAAGGGACTGTCCCAAAAGTAAAACACTTTTGGGACAACCCTTTTTCTTTTTTGATTTAGGCTCTGTAAAACGATAATGTCGATTTTGGAAGGAAATTTGCGAGACGCCTGTGGGATTAGCGAGAGACAGGCGAGACCCTGCTGCTGGAAAGTAGCGACGAAGCGGCTCGGCGCTCGACCCGCAGAAAGCGTGTGGTAAGCCTCGAAAAACCTAACGAAAACCTCTGCGTTGTTTGGATTGTCACAATCTATATTTTATAGCATTCACTTTTTCAGTGGCCTCGAGGTACGAGCGAGGAGACTCGCCAGTTCGTCCGCGGAAAGCGAGTGGATTTCCTGACCATTTATCCCACTCATAACGGGCAGTAAGATCCCCACCTCGGGGATGCTGAGAAATCGAGGAAGGTAGGTGGGGGATGACTGCCCGTAAAGGTCCGATAAGTTCTACTAACCATCAGTGGGGATGGGGAAAACACCCACTGATGGAAGGTTCACTTTATAAATCAACAATGAAATTTAATAGAGCCTTGATTTTAAAAACTTTATTCGCAATTGAATTGTATATCAACAAAAGATATACTTATCAGCATTGAAAGGTGAGGTAAAAATGAAAATACATCAATTGCTGAAATCGGATTCTGCTATTATTTTTATGATGATCATTATGGTTCCTATTGCAGGCGAGTTTAAGTTTTTTCCATTAAATGATCAGTTTCGTGTTAGCATTGCACCAACAGTTTTTTTCTTTTTACTCTTGTTTTTGCCACAAAGGAAGATTATAGCTGCTGGTATTATAACTGGAGCGGCTGTCGGTCTTTTCCGTACGGGAGTAGATTTTTTCATTTTAGATTCTTATACTTTTTCCCACTCTTTTTTAATGAGATTACCTGCTTGTTTTTATTACATAAGCTATGCTCTCTTTTTTTCTTTATTAAAAGTGAAAAACATTCAAAATGAAGTATGGAAAATTGGCGTATTCGGCATTATACTCGAGTTGATTTCTCAAATGGTTGAGCTGACTATTCAATCGTATCTAATCGGCTTGCAAATGAATTTAGATGATTCCTATCAAATCGGTACAATTGCCGTTTTTCGCAGTTTTTTTGTTGTTTCCTTTTATAGTATGATTGTTATATATGAAGCAAAAATAAGAGAAGAGGAAATAACCAGCAAAAATGAACATTTATTATTGCTGCTATCTAGTTTATATGAAGAAAGTATCCATGTGAAAAAAACCTTAAAAAATGTGGAGATTATTACAAAAGAGTCATATGAGTTATACCGCAAATTAAAAAGTAAAGATTTAACAATTGTCGAAACACAAAGATTAAGCCAAGAGGCATTAAAAATTGCAGGAGATATTCATGATATTAAAAAAGACAACCAAAGAATTTATGCGGGAATTTCAAAGTTAATTGCCTGTGAAAATTTTTCGGAATATATGCAAGTCAAGGATCTGCTTGAAATAATTGTGAAAAGCAATGGTAAATATGCACAATCGCTTGGTAAAAAGATTAGTTTTTCGACAAATTTATCTGTTTCCAATGCTCAATATGAAGTATATTTATTATTATCGATAATAAATAATCTTGTATCCAATAGCATTGAGGCCATTAAAAAAAGTGGTTCTATATCAATTAATGCTTATGAAAAAGAGGAAAGGCTGTATATTGAAGTAATTGATACAGGAATTGGCGTTGATCAAAAATATGACAAGCTTATATATATGCCTGGTTTTTCACTTAAATTTGATGGTGTAGGAATTTCTTCTACAGGAATTGGACTTTCCTACAGCAAAGAAATAATTACAAACTATGGTGGTTCCATTACACACGAGGCGCTTCCAGAAAAGGGAACGAAATTTATGGTGGAACTACCAAAAGCACGATTAATAAAGGAGTAGCTAATTATGCGTTTTTTTCTAGTTGATGATGATGAAGTAATTCGTTCATTGCTTACACATATTATTGAAGATGAGGATATTGGCGAGGTTGTCGGGGAAGCAGAAAATGGCGAGAACGTAACGAGTCAATTATTAAATTTTAAAAAGGTAGATATTGTGATTGTTGATTTATTGATGCCTATTCGAGATGGAATTGAAACCATTCGTTCTTGGAACGGTGAATATAAAGGGAAAACGATCATGCTTTCTCAAGTTGAATCAAAAGAATTGATAGGGGAAGCCTATTCTCTCGGAATAGAATATTACGTAACAAAACCTATTAACAGCAACGAGTTTGTTTCCATAACGAATAAAGTTATACAAACAATTTTATTAGAAAGAACGGTTGGAGAAATTAGAAGAACATTAAATGGTGTTTTAGAAATAACTAATAATGAAAGAAAAAAGGAACCAGCTGTAAAAAATTATAGTATAACAGAGGCTGGAGAATTTCTTTTGTCTGATCTAGGCATAATTGGTGAAAACGGCAGCAAGGACTTAATGGAAATTCTGCAATATTTGTACGAACATGAAGAAAACGATACATTTGAAATGAATTTTCCGTCCATGAAAGAGCTTTTTGAAGGAGTTGCAAGAATGCGTGCAGGCGACAACGTTTCTACAATGGAGCTATTAAGAGAAACGAAGGCGAGTGAACAGCGCGTAAGAAGGGCTATCAATCAGTCCATCACGCATTTGGCAAGCATTGGATTAACCGATTTTTCCAATCCTAAATTTGAAAACTATGCTTTGAAATTTTTTGACTTTTCCATTGTAAGAAGCAAAATGACAGAGCTGAAAAATGAAAAAACTGGGCATTCAAAACATGTTAAAATACACACAAAAAAGTTCATTCAAGTACTATATTTTGAAGCAAAGAAACTTGTTCAGTCCAATCGAATGGAAATGAAGTAAGGTTTATGATAGAGATAAATTTGCAAAGAAAAAGAAAAAGAAAAAAACGGCTTTTTTTGTTTTTTATTTTCTTTGTTATGTTGCTAATTATTTGGGCTTCATTCTGGAAAGCAGAACGAAACTCAAAAATAGCTGAATTCTCGACAGCTTTAAGATTAAACGAAGAAGTTGCGGACAAAAGAGATGTCCTTCTTGGAAAATCAGCTGAAAAAGGCATCCAAGTTGTTATTACAGAGGGTTTTCGCAGCAAGAAAGAACAAAATGCTCTCTTTGCGAAGGGAAGAACAGCTAAAGGCAATATTGTAACAAATGCAAAAGCGGGAGAATCCTACCATAATTATGGACTGGCAATCGATTTTGCTCTTAAAAACAAAAATGGTGAAATAATTTGGGATATGGATTATGATGGCAATGGCAATGGGAAAAGCGACTGGATGGAAGTAGTGGAATTAGCTAAATCAATCGGCTTTGAGTGGGGTGGAGATTGGGTTTCTTTTAAGGATTATCCTCACTTGGAAATGAACTTTGGAGTATCCATACAAGAACTTAAAAAAGCAAAAAGTGCTGTCCGCTAAGTCGATATTATGACTAGAGGACAGCTTTTTTTAATTTACATCATAATAAGGCAACACAGTAATAATCATTGCATATTTTAGACTGTCGAAAAACGCTCGTTTCTTCGTTGTCCACTTTACTTTGCATGCTCATTATTGGAAAAGAGGATGAACACTATGTAAGATATCATGAAAATTGACTAACTTCTCTACGTCCTAACATCTTCGTTGATTGACTTGCAGCTTTTAAGAATCGATCAGCCTGAAGTTTCTGGGAATAATTACTTTGTCTACACTCTGCAATAAGCTTTTGATTATTATTACATGGAAGACATTAAATAATAATAAATAAGCAGACCAGTTGATTTGACAGAAGAAAAATGTGTACGTTCATAAGCATGGGAAGAATCAATGCCTGGTCCAATTAATCCGTGTCTTATATCATGCCCTGCACGTATAGCTGCTGATGCATCAGATCCATAATAAGGATAAATATCCAGCTGATATGGAATGTCATGTTCTGCTGCAAGTTGAACAAGTTTTTTTCTTAACTCATAATGATAAGGACCGCTTGCGTCTTTTACACAAATAGATACAGTATATTCGTCTGTGGATTGGCCGTCTCCCATCGGCCCCATATCAACGGCTAAATACTCAATTGTTTCTGAAGGTATATTAGAATTACCCCCATAGCCGATTTCTTCATTATTCGAAATAAGAAAATTCGTGGTATAAGGAAGTGTAGCTTTATCCTGTTTCAACTGCTTAAGCAGGAGTAGAAGAATGGCTACACTTGCTTTGTCATCAAGGTGTCTTGATTTTATAAAACCTGATGGGGTTACTTTTACTCTTGGATAAAAAGAAACAAAATCACCTACAGAAATCCCTAAATTTCGGACTTCTTCGGCATTTGTTACTTTTTCATCGATTCTGACTTCCATATTCGCTTGATTCCGCTCCGTTTTTGATGCATCTTTGTATACATGAACTGAAGCTTGATGCAGTAGAATGGTGCCGGTGTATGTTTTGCCGTTTGTTGTTTCAATTAAACAGTTTTCACCTTCAATGCTGTTATAAGTGAAGCCGCCAATTAAATCAAGGCGTAATCTTCCGTTATTCTTTATTTCTTTTACCATCGCCCCCAAAGTATCAACATGTGCCGTAATCATTCTTTGTTTTGTATTTGATTCACCTTTAAATATTGCAATGATACCGCCTTTATTGTTTCTTTTTGTATCAATCTGAAGATCGTGCAAAAAACCTTCGATAAAATCAATAATTTTCCCTGTATTGCCGGAAGGGCTGTTTATAGAAAGCAGTTTTTCTAATATAGTTATGTATTCTTGTTGATTCAAATTTATCATGATGAAACCTCCTTTATTCTTTACTTTTCATTATACTTGAAAAAGGTGCTGGAAGCAGTATCCAATCATAACAAAGGAGAAGGAACTGGAAGAAAAAAATGAGAAAAAGAACATAATTGACTTTGCTGAATATTATTATTAATTAACATCAATATGTTTTTACTAGAAATTTATAAAAAATTAATGTAAGATAAATTTTGATTTCAATAGTTTAAAAATCTTATGATAATGACTTGTTAGAAAATAATGGGAAAACAGGCATATTTAATTATTTGGATTTTTAAATGCATATGATATAATGGATTACGTTGTTTTGTAAATATCATGTAAATTTTTTTGTTTTTTGTAAGGAAGATTAAAACACAGAAATAGGGATTAAACTTAAAAAAAGAAAAAAAGGAAATCGTTTTTGTTGATTTCAATAAAAAGACGAACAGTATCATTTGTAACATTTTGAATTGAGGTGAACAAGATTGAAAGGTACAGTAGAATTATTTAATAAGTTTATTACGAAACATTCTTCTTTCTTTTTAATCGCTATTATTTTATTTTGGATTAAAACATACGTAGCTTATAAAGTAGAATTTAATTTAGGGGTAACTGGGGCTTTTCAACAATTTCTATTAGTTATTAATCCTATCAGCTCTGCTTTATTCTTTATAGGACTCGCATTATTCATTAAGGGGAAGGCACAGCCGATCATGATTATTATTATGACCTCCCTAATGTCTTCGCTGCTATATGCAAATATTGTTTATTATCGCTTTTTTACGGATTTCATAACAGTTCCAGTTGTTATGCAAGTGAAAGTAAATGGTGGACAATTAAATGACAGTATTTTTTCTTTGCTAAAAGGGTATGATGTTTTATATTTCTTAGACGTGATTATACTTATAGTATTGCTGGCTACGAAGAAATATAAACCAACTATGCAAAAAAACAGAAGAAAAGCAAAATCGATTTTTGCTTTGGCTATATTGACATTTATTGTTAATTTAGGTTTAGCGGAAGTAGATCGACCGGAACTATTGAGCCGCTCATTTGACCGAAACTATTTAGTGAAATATTTAGGCGCCTATAATTTCACGATTTATGATATTGTACAAAATGCTCGTTCTGAAAGCCAAAGAGCTTTAGCAGACAGCAGTGATATTACAGAAGTTCAGAACTATATCAATGCAAATTTCTCCGAACCTAATTCTGTGTATTATAAAAAAGCGGAAGGTATGAATGTAGTCTACATATCTCTAGAATCGCTGCAATCCTTTGTAATAGACTATAAATTAGATGGACAGGAAGTAACACCATTTTTAAATTCTTTAACAAAAGATCAAAATACACTTTATTTTAAAAACTTCTACCATCAGACTGGTCAAGGGAAAACGTCCGATGCTGAATTTATGATGGACAATTCTCTATATGGAATGTCGCAAGGATCTGTGTTTGTAAATAAAGCACAAAATACACTGCAATCGGCTCCAGCAATATTAAAAGGAAAAGGCTATACTTCTGCTGTTTTTCATGGAAACTATAAAACTTTCTGGAATCGAAATGAAATGTATAAATCCATTGGCTATGATAAGTTTTTTGATGCAGAGTATTATGACATGTCAGAAGAGAAAACAAAGAATTATGGCATGAAGGATATTCCTTTCTTTAAAGAGAGCATGCCATTATTGACAGGTTTAAAAGAACCGTTTTATTCAAAATTTATTACATTGTCCAACCACTACCCATTTGAAATGGATGAGGGGGATACAGATTTTCCTGCTGCAACGACTAAGGATAAAGTGGTGAATGACTACTTCAGGTCCGCTCATTATCTGGATCAATCGATAAAATTATTTTTTGACGAATTAAAAGCATCTGGATTATATGATCACACAATGGTTGTTATGTACGGTGATCATTATGGTATTTCTGAAAATCATAATACCGCTATGAAGGATATAATGGGAGTGGATGAAATTACTCCATTAATGAATGCTCAATTACAACGAGTTCCATTGTTTATTCATGTCCCGGGAGTGGAAGGGAAAATTGTCAGCAAATATGGCGGAGATGTTGATGTCATGCCGACTGTTTTGCATTTACTAGGTGTTAATACAAAAGACTACTTGCAAATAGGTTCTGATTTATTGTCCAAAAATCATCGTGAAACAATTCCATTTAGAAATGGGGATTTTGTATCACCGACTGTTACAAAAGTAGGCGATAGCTACTATAATTCCAAAACCGGAGAATTATTGGATGGGAAGGATTATCAGAAACAAACGGACGGAGCAGCAGCAGAGCTAAAAGCTTCAGATAGTATTGTAAACAAAGATTTATTGCGCTTTTATACACCAGAAGGGTATACGCCGATAAATCGCGAAGACTACAATTATATTAAAGATGCTGATACAACGACAAGCAAGTAACTAAGTGAAAACCTCTTATCCATTATTTTGGATAAGAGGTTTTTTCGTTTATCCCACTCTTAACGGGCAGTAAGACCCCCCGCCTCAAGATGCCGAGAAATCGAGGAAGATAGACGTTGAAACTCGCCCGTAAAGATCCGATAAGTGCAACTAACCATCAGTGGGGGATGAGGAAAACCCCCACTGATGGAAGTTTACTTTATCTAGGAAAATGAGATCCTAATATTATTTTAATCCAAAATAATGAGTAGAATGTGTAAAAATCTCTTGCAGTGATGCACATAAGGGAGTATGATAGCTATGGTTTTAATTCATAAACCGAAATATTAGAGATAGTTTATTTTATTTATAGAAGGATGAATGATATATGAGCGACAGTGAGCAAATAAATAGTGAAAATGAAAAATGGAGTATTCGAAATGGGGTATTTACGACTGTTATATTAAATATTTCAACTAATTATTTTCCTCTTTTTGCGATAAGTGTGTTAGGAGCATCTAACTATGAAGTTGGATTGATGAGTTCTTTGCCGCAGTTTATAGGGATGTTTGCAATGGTTATTGGTTCTATTATTATCAGCAGGCTGAAAGAGAAAAAGATGTTTACTGTTTATTCTTTTTTTGCAGCAAGACTATTTTTAATCGCAATGGCATTTGTATTCTTTCTTCCAAAACAATATCAAAGCATGACTTTTATTCTTTTGGTTAGTTTGATGAATTTTCCTTTTTCTTTTGCGACTTTAGGATGGCAGGCACTAATTGCAGATATTATTTCAGAAAAGCGCAGGAATGCCTTTTTTAGTAATCGAAATCGAGTAATGACATTTATAGGGATGATCTCTACATTTATCATCGGTTTTTTTCTGCAGCTATTTGATAAAACCAATGCTGCTCCCTATCAATTTCTTTATATAGCAGCCTTTATATGTGGTTTGTTGGAAATTTTTTATTTAAAAAAACACAAAGAAAAAAAGCAGCCTATTCTGCAGAAATTGGAGAAAAAGCCACTTTTTGATATTTCTGTATTTAAACATAAACCTTTTTTTTATTTTCTTTTATGCAGCTTATTTTTTAATTTTGGATGGCAAATGTGCTGGTCGCTCTTCAGTATTTATCAAATTAAATATGCAGGTGCGACTGGTTTGTGGATCAGTTTATTTGCTGTTGCCAATTCCATCGGTCAAGTAGTCAGCTTTAAATGGTGGGGGAAAATGGCAGATAAATACACCAATACAAAGATGTTAATATATGTTTCGATTGGAATGGCGAGTGCGCCTTTTTTAACGGTACTGTCAACCAACTTAGTCTATATTGTATTGGTGAATATTTTCGCAGGTTTATTTGTTTCTGGAACGGTATTATTGTTATTCAACCTGCTTTTAGAATCGACAGAAGAAAAAATTCGAAGCCAATGTATCGCAAATTATAATATTCTTTTAGCTTTGATTGCTTTTGTGGCTCCGCAGTTTGGTGTATATATATTAGAAATGACCAACATTGTAGCAGCCATGTATATTTCATCAGTATTTAGAGCATTAAGTGGTGTATGTTTTTTTCTATTTTACATATACTTAAAAAGAAAACAAAACTTTGTACAAAAGCAACGTGTTGATTCGTCTTCCGTTACCGTTATGTAAAAGGGAGAACGAATCCATATTGCACAAAATTTAGGCGGCGAAAACCGTTCCCAATTCTGTAATAAAAAAGCGCTTAGTCGCTCGTTTTCGATTGATAGTCGTGTTCTAGCATTGTTCCAGTCAAAAGTTGTGACAGAATAATAAATCCCATGCTCTTTATTATGAGCATGGGATATGTCTTTTGATGGAATTAAAAAGTAAAATATGCTAAACTAAATTGATGTAGTATATAAAATTTATATGTATATAAATACCCAATATAAGATTACCATAAAAAATCTTGTGTGTCAAGAAACAAGATTGAAGGAGTGGTTGAAATGTCAGAGCAAAAAAAAGAAGAAATCATTCTAGAAGAGAGCAGAGTACAAAAAGTAATCAAAGAAATAGATGAAAAGATCAAAAAGTATATCAAAGCAAGCAAATTAATTGGAGTGGATGCCAGTCAATTGCGCAGAACATTTTGGGAAGATGTTACGGTGAATTTTGATGAATCAGATGATATCGCAGAAACTTATGCGAGCATCAAACAACAAGCCGAGCTATTAGGTGAACGAGAAAGAAGCTACGGACAATTACATAACCAAATGAATACATTAACAAAGTTAAAAAATTCCCCTTATTTTGGACGGATTGATTTTAAAGAACGTGATGAAGAGCAAGAAGAAATATATATTGGCATAGCTTCATTAATGGATAAAGAAGAACAAAATTTTTATATATATGATTGGCGTGCACCTATTTCTAGTGTTTATTATGATTATTCGCCAGGTCCAGCAAACTATCAAACACCAGAAGGCAAAATCGAAGGAGAACTCTTATTAAAAAGGCAGTTTATCATTCGCGAAGGCAAAATTATTAGTTTATTTGATACAGGTGTCACGATAGGAGATGAATTATTATTAGAAGTTTTGGGGAATAATGCCACTGCTTTAATGAAAAGCATTGTTGCTACCATTCAAAAAGAACAAAATAAAATTATTAGAAATGACTCAAGCAAAGTATTAATAGTTCAAGGAGTAGCTGGAAGCGGAAAAACCTCTGCTGCATTGCAAAGAGTTGCTTATTTAATGTACCGGCATAGACAAACATTAACGTCTGATAATATCATGTTATTTTCTCCGAACCCATTATTTAATAGTTATGTTTCCACCGTACTTCCAGAGCTTGGGGAAGAAAATATGCAGCAGTCTACTTTTCAGGAGTATATAGTAAGCAGAATTGGTTCTAGCTGGGCGGTGGAAGATCCTTTCTCTCAATTAGAGGTTCTTTTGTCAGAAGAAAATCAATCATTGCAAAAAATGAGACTTAAAAGCATTCAATATAAAAGCAGTCTTGCATTTAAAAAGAATCTAGATACACATTTAGCACAATTGGCATCAAAGGGAATTCTTTTTAAAAATATTGCTTTTCGGAATAAAGTGCTTTTTTCGAAAGAAGAACTAACACGTAAATTTTATGAATGGGATACTTCTTTACCCTTGGCAAACAGATTGCAATTATTAAAAGAATGGGTTCAAAAAGAAATGAAAGTACATGCAAAGCAAGAAAGAAAGCAAAGCTGGGTAGAGGAAGAGATGCAGCTTTTAGATAAAGAGGAGTTTTTAGAAGCATATAGGGCATCGCAAAAAAAGTCGGATGAGTTTTCCTATTTTAATGAAGAAGAACAAATTCTACGGAAATTAATCGTAAATAAACGATTCAAAAAAATATACAAGCGGATAAAAACCTTGCGTTTTGTTGATTATGGTGCAATGTACCAGGAAGCTTTTCAACATGATGCACCAAGCATCCTAACAGAACAAGAATGGATGCTCATTCAAGCGAATACATTGAATGCAATTAAAAATAAACAGCTTTGGAATGAAGATGGTACAGCATTCGCTTATTTTAAAGATAAAATGGAAGGAAAAAAATCCAGCACAAGCATGAAGCATGTTTTTATTGATGAAGCACAAGATTATTCACCATTTCAAATGGAATATATAAAAGAATTGTTTCCATACAGCAAATTGACTTTATTAGGGGATGTAAACCAAGCCATCTATGCCCATGAAAATAATGAATGGATGCAGAGTGAAAACAGTAAAGAAATAGAACAGATTGTATTGACAAAAAGTTATCGATCAACTAGGGAGATAGTAGAATTTACAAAGGGTTTGGCTGAAAAAGGGGAGATGATCGAGCCTTTTAATCGGAATGGTGAAAAACCAGTAGTTCGTGAAGTGGCAAATGTGGAATTGTTTAAAAAGGAAGTTTTAAGAGAATTGCGGCAGCTAAAGAATAAAGGCTATGAAACAAGTGCTGTTATATGTAAAACAAAAAAAGAAAGTGAACGTGTATATGGCTGGTTAAAAAAACATATAGATGTCCGGTTAATTGAAAAAGGCACGGTCTCTTATGAAAAAGGTATTTCCATTATACCAGCCTACTTGGCGAAAGGAATCGAATTTGATGGAGTCATTATCTATAATAGTTCCTTATACACAAATCATCTAGAGAAAGAATTATTTTATACTGCATGTACCAGAGCAATGCATGAGCTGGTCCTTTTTTCTGAAAGTGGAAAGAGAAATTCCTTTCTGAAAAATATCAATAAAAATACGTATCATATCGTTGAAGCGGACGAACAAATTTTTTGATTAAAAAGACCTCTACTAGAGTCTAAAAAGTAGAGGTCTTTCGTTTCCAACTTGTCATTTATAAGATAACAATGGGTCGCTGATCAAACGGAAATATATTTTGTTGAATTACATACTTTAGTCAATAACTAGCCTCTGATTTTCAATATTATGATAAAGTATGAGCCAGTTCATACCAATATGTACAAATTGTTTGCAATCCTTTATCGTAATTTTCTAAATGAAAATGTTCGTTGGGTGCATGAAAATTTTCATCTGGCAGACCAAACCCCATCAAAACAATAGGCAATTCAAGAAATTGATCAAAAACAGCTACAATCGGAACGGAGCCACCGCCTCTTGTATAGGAAGTAGGCACGTGATATACCTTTTCATATGATCTTCCAGCAGCCTGTATGGCCGGATGATCAAATGGAGTGACAAATGGGGCGCCTTTATCAAATAACTGGATGGAGACGTCTACTCCAACAGGTATTTGTTTTTGAATATGGGCCTGTAATAAGGAAATAATCTCATCAGGATCTTGATTCGGCACAAGCCGACACGTAATTTTTGCACTTGCTTCAGAAGGAATGACTGTTTTGATTCCTTCGCCTTGAAAACCGCCATTTATACCATTAATCTCTAATGTTGGACGAACCCACATTCTTTCCAATGTACTATAACCTTTCTCGCCAAAAAGGGAAGGAACACCAGTTTGTTTGATAAATATATCATCTTTTAAGTCTAATGCCTCGTAAGCATTTTTTTCATCCATTGTCAACGATTCCACTTTATCGTAAAAGCCTTCAACTGTAATTTCTCCATTTTCATTATGAAAGGAAGATAAAATAGAAACTAATGCAGTTATTGGATTTTGAACCGCTCCTCCAAAAAGTCCTGAATGCAGATCTCCTTTAGGCCCTTTAACATTAATTTGCAATCCACATAGTCCGCGCAGTCCATAACAGATTGTAGGTTTGCCTTTTTCCATCATGCTAGTGTCAGAGATTACGATGACATCCGCCTGCAGCAAATCAGTATTATTTTTCACAAATACTGGAAGATTAGGACTGCCGATTTCTTCTTCTCCTTCTATGCAAAACTTCATATTTACAGGAAGCTCTTCCATGGTTTTTAAAATAGCCTCAACAGCTTTTATATGCATAAATACTTGACCTTTATCATCACTCGCACCTCGTGCGAAAATTTTGTCACTGCGGATTTCTGGAGAAAAAGGGGGACTCTGCCATAAATGAAGCGGATCAACAGGCTGAACATCATAATGACCATACACAAGCACCGTCGGTTTCCCTTCTGCATGAAGATAGTCGCCATAAACTACAGGGTGACCTTCTGTTGCATAAACTTTTACATTTTCCATTCCTGCGTTCTTTAAAGCTTCAGCTGTCCATTGTGCTGTTTCTTGCACCTTTTGTTTGTAATCAGGAAGTGCACTAATGCTTTCTTTTGATAAGAACTGAAATAATTCATTTAAATGTGCTTTTCGGTTTTTGGATAAATAAGCCATGATTTCTTTGTCCATTTTATCCCTCCTAATTTAGACTATCAAAATAAAATTCGATAAAAGAGAGGGTAAATCCTTTCTTTTAGAGGATAAAACAGTTGAATAATAGTTACAATTAATGTAATATTACACTTAAAGTATAAAAAGTTGTTTTAGTTTTTTATAGAAAAGGGGGAATGGTTTTAATGGAACAAAACAAAAAGGATATTTTTACAACGGAATTAAAAACACTGCTTAATAATCAATACATAACGACAAGCGTATATGACCTTGTATTACATGCATATCATCATTTTTACGAAGAGAAAAAAATAAAAATAGAAGCAGAGGTTTCATTAAAAACACAAACAGTACAGAAAGCGGAGGAGAAGCCCCAAAAAATAAAAGAGAAAAAAATTCACACTAAAGAAGAACTTAGGGAAAAAAATATTGGATTTTTGTTGTACATTGGCGTTTTTTTTCTTTTGCTTGGGGGAATGTTTGTTGCTACAAGCAATTGGGACAGCATGGAAGGATGGATGAAAGCAGGCTCTATCTTTTTGGTTTCCATTGTATTCTACAGTTTTGCAGTTTTTGCAAAAAATATAGTTAAAATAGAAAAAACGGCTTTTGCATTTTTTGTCTTAGGAAGTTTCTTTTTGCCAATTGGCATGATATCAGTCAGCTGGTTTGAATTGTTAGGGCATTTTCTTTCATTAAGAGGGGAAGGAAACTATATTCTGGGTGTTATCGGCACTGGATTATTAATTCCTCTTTACTTTTATTTAGCTAATTTTCTACAGTCTGCTTTTTTTCGTATCGTAACATTAGCAGCATTTTCAACGATGATTGCATTTTTACTACTAAGCTTTCATCCTTCAAAGGATCTATTTTTCTTCTTTTTTATTGGCTTTAATAGCTGCATGATTTTGCTTCTTTCTAAATATAAAGAAAATATGTGGGTAACAAAAATGGCAAAAGAGCTGCCGATTTATACACAGGTTCATCTTTTGCTAACAACAATTTGTTTAGCCTTTCTATATAATAGTGCAGTATTTCAAGGGATTAACTTTATATTGTTAGGTGTTTTGTATATGGGGATATTATATGAAACAAAATATAAGCACTACCATATTTTTGTGACGTTAATGATCGTTATTGGCTGTTACCGCATTATGACAATTGATCTGATGTATGTTTGGAGTCCAATGTTTTTCGCTATAGTAGCTTTGTTTATTATGCTGATTGGATTTATATTAAAAGGAGGGTCTATTAACTGGGGAAAAACTTGGGAGATTTCTAGTGCAATTGTTATTTGCATGCTCTTTGTTTATTGCCAGTTTTTTTACATGGATTTTGATTTTAAAGGTTCCATAATCTTAGCAATAACTTATTTGATGATTGCTGGTCAATTTACTTTTTTGGCAAATAAATTGCCCTATAGATTTTTTGAATATACGCCAGCTGCATTTAGCGGACTTTCCTTATTTCAAATTGCATTAAAAATGAACCTGATCACTTCGTTGCCAGCTTTATTTATTGTTTTGTACAGTATTGGGTTTGTACTCTTTGGCCTGTTGGGATTCCTTAATCGAACAAAATTTTTTGAAAAAATTAAGTATAGTTCTGCAGTAATTGGCTTATCGCTCATGCTTTCATTTGCGTGTTTTACAGGTATGTTTTATCTAGGAGAGTGGTATGCATGCTGTTTGTTTCTTCTTTTAGGATTCATCTTAATGCTGGTGAAAAAAGAGAAATGGCCAGTTTGTTATTTGCCTACTTTGCCATATTTCATACCATGTTGTTTTGCTGCAGCGTATCTTGCTTTTTTTGAGGCAATTCCTATGTTGGAAATGAAGGGGACAGCATTCGTCATTGCATGTTCAAGTGTCACATTATTGGCAACGAAAGCAATTTTTTCGAATAAAGATCTATTGATAAATCGAATAAGTTTTTTTATTGGGCAAGGAATGTATTTGTTAGCTATTTTGCTAACAGCTTCAGAACCGCCTCAGGTCATATGGATAAGAACATGTATCTATACAGCTGGCTTACTCGTCTTTTTAGCTTTTTATAAAGCAAAAAAAGATTGGATGATCATCTGGTTAGTGAGTATTATGGTGCCAATAACTTATTTATCATTCATTCGAGATCTTTTTCATGTGTCTTTAACGATGCAAATAAAATGGAATACCTATGGTTGGATACTGTTTTTTGTTTTGCAATGGATGGTAAACAAAACACCATTTAAACGTTCGTTTTTTATTATTGCACATATGTATTTATTGATTTCTATTTCTGCTGATTACCTAGTAAATGGGAACAGTATACATATGCATTTTTTAATAGCATTACTTGCTTATATGATTAGTGCGTTTATGATTAAACATAATATAGTGAATAGTTTATTTCATTATGCTTGTTATTGCTGCTTTTTATTGTATTTTGCATCAAGTATCAATAAGGGATTTGCTGGAGGCAGTCCTTTATCGCAGGCATTTATATTAACTAGTATCTTAGTTTTTTTCGTCAATATGCTAATCCATAAGGGAAAAAAGACTGCAGTAGTGTATTTTTTCTATCCGTTATCTATTATAGGAATAGGCTCTTGGATAGCTGCTTCCAATTATACTGCTCACACTTATACGGTGGGATTATGTTATATTGCACTTTATTTAATTTATACGTATCTTTCGAAAAGGCATTACTTTCAGGGAGCGGGGCTCATTTTACTGTTAGCTTGTACGGAAAGATTTCATTATAGCCAAAAATTGATTCCGTTTGATCAATTTCTTTTATATAGTATTTTAGGCATTATGCTTATCTTTATTGGATCTTATGCTTATAAAACACTCTATTGTTTTGGAGAGAAGAAAGGAAATTATATTGATTTTTACAGCGTGACAGGCATTATTTTCTTTTTGTTGTTATACAAGATAAATGGATACGATTCATGGGCGACTATTTTACCGGGTTTGCTTATTGCTGGTTCTTTATTCATTCAAAAAGGAAGGATGCCAAAAAACATAGGGTGGATTCCTGTTATGTCAGCGGTCCTTTATTTGCTGCAGCCATATTATGCACTGTTAAAGTTGCTGCCGATCCCATATTATCTTTCAGAAGAAACAATTGTACTCCCTTGGGTTATTCTGATCATCATCAGTAAAAAAATCGTAAAAGGTATTCCTTCTAAAATGGTAAATCGAGCTGAATGGGTCGTTTTAATTATTGCTTCTATGTTATTGATAGTAGATGCTTTGCAAACAGCCACGATCTTTGATGCGATCATATTAGGAAGTTTATCGTTATTATCTGTAGTTTGTGGATTCTATTTTAAATATAAATCCTACTTCTTTATTGGAATAATCGTGCTTCTTTTAAACGTTCTGCTGCAAACAAGACCTTTCTGGGGGAATTTCCCATGGTGGGCATACCTTCTTATAGCCGGAAGCTTGTTGATTGTTATTGCGAGCTATTATGAATGGCAAAAACAAAAAAACGGTGAAAAAATCATGTTGAAGTTTGTAGATTGGAAAAGTAAGATAAAAAATAATTTATCTAAATGGCAATAACAAAGAAAAAATCCTAACTTGCAGCTCCAAAGGAAGTTAGGATGTATTGCCCATGGATTAATAGGAGAATAAGCCAAAAATGGAGCGGCTTAGTGAAGTGGTATTAATTGGTTTCACTTTTGATAAGATCTGATGTTACAATATACCGTTTTGGTGCATTCCCAATATAATAGAAGGGATAGCATGTAGTTAATGTTAATATTGGCCTTGATTTTACGGTTAATACTTGGTGATTGTTAGAAGTAACAATATCAATTTTTCTCACTTTATAATAAAATGTTCCCTTATTCGTTTTGATTAGAATAAAATCCTTTGGTTTTATATCCTTTAAAGCGCGGAAGAAAGTATCTCTATGTCCGGATAGAACAGTGTTATTGTGATCTCCAGGCATAGAACTTTCTAAATAATGTCCAATTCCTTTATCTAAAATTTTTTGATTTGTTCCTTGATATATGTTCATTGATTTGTGAAGAGTTGGCAAAATAATATTTCCTATCAAGTCCCCTTCTTTAAGCATGGTACTTGTTCGCAAGGGTGCATGCTTGTTGTTTGTATATTCTTTGTATGGAATAGTTGTTTGTATAGGACGATGAATAAGCAATCTGCCATGATAAACGATAAGGAAAAATCCTAAAAGGAATAAAGGATAGATTATCCAGTTCTTTTTAAGAAATGATTTATTTATCATGAATTTTTTTATTCCTTCTCCAATATAGAAATAAAACTCCCAGTAAAATACAAAGGTAGCCTAGGAAAAGCAATAATGGATGAAGAGAAGCTGTATTTGGCAATTGAGATTGATACAAGGATGATAATTCTCCGCTAAGCTCTGTAAGATGAATTACTTTATCCGCGGCATCTACAGCAAACTGTCCAGATAATTTTTCAGGAGAAATAACCGTATCCATAATGATATGATTATTCTGATCTTCCAGTTCCATCGCTACTGTATCCAATTTTATATTAGTTGCAAACTGTCGAAAAGATAGCTTTGTCCGTTTTCCGTTATCATCAACCGCATAAAAGAGAGGCTGTAATGCAAGAGTTTGCGTCATATCTTTCCAAAGGGATATTAATTCTGATTTTTGTGTATTTGTCAATTGCTCTTCTTTATCCAAAGCATCTAAGTTTGCTAATGTCTCTTTCCACTTATACACTTTTGTATGGAGCACTTGCGCATCTAATTTTTTGAAATGATTGTATAATTGGTTTTTTTCTTTTTCGGTAATTCCATGGCTCAATAGAAATTGTTCAAGATTTGCCATCGTATTTTCATGGTTTTGGTAAAAATCAATGGCAACATCTAAATCTTCTATAAACCAGAAGTCCTGTACTTTTTCATTAAATCCAGCTAATAAAATATCCAGCTCTTCTCTCGTCATATTGTATGCTTGTAAAAGCTGATCGAGGGAATCGGGAGTTATTGGTGTACCCAAATATTCCTTTAAATCCTTTATTGTATCAAAATCGTCGACTTTACTATCTTTTGTCAATAGATAGTCCGTTAAGTCTTTTGTTGTCCAGCCTAATGAATCTGCAAGTGCTGCAACGTCTGTTTCAGATGGTGCTGCAAAAGCAGAAAGAGATGAAGAAAGACTAAAATAAATAGTTAAAACCAGCAGAATAATCATTTTTTTCATATAAAAGAACCCCCAAATGATATATAGATATTGGTAGTGTTTGTTAATAAATGAAAAAAATACGAAATTTTATTCAGAATGTAGACAAAGAGTATTTACACAAACTGTCTGGTGATTAAAAAAGTTTATCCCACTCTTATCGGGCAGTAAGACCCCTCCCTCGGGAATGCTGAGGAATCGAAGAAGCTAAGTGTTGAAACTTGCCCGTAAAGGTCCGATAGAGGTACACAAACTAAGGTCGCCACGTCCTTATGTCTTCGTTTGTGTGATCCACATCCTGTGGAACTCAAGCTTTCCATCTGTTGGGGATGAAGGAAATCCCCACTGATGGAAAGGTTCACTTTATTATTCGAGACGAGAAGGCTTAGGCATAGAAGGAGATCAAGCTAGTGAGCAGCCGAATTAAGCAAACATCAAAGAAATGGAAAGGTTGTCGGCAGTCTCGTATAAAAAAATAAACAAGTTGCAGCGATTGCCAAATAGCCTAATCAACTGCACCTTGTTTATTTTTTTCGCTATATTAATTATTTTGATTGGACCAAGCTTCTACATCCCAAACTTTCGTTACCCAATCTTCATAAAAATCAGGTTCATGACAAACGAGAACGATTGTACCTTTATATGCCTTTAATGCCCTTTTTAGCTCTTCTTTTGCAACCACATCTAAATGGTTAGTAGGTTCATCAAATAAAAGCCAGTTGCTTTCTTCCATTAAAAGTTTGCATAAACGGACCTTTGCTTGTTCGCCACCGCTTAATTGATTAAGTGGTCTGGATATATGTTCATTTTTTAATCCGCAGCGTGCAAGTGCAGCACGGACTTGATGCTGATCCATTATCGGGAAAGCGTTCCATACATCCTCTATTGGCGTAATATTCCCTGCTTTTACTTCCTGCTCAAAATAAGAAGGAGAGAGGAAATCGCCACGTTCAACCTTACCATTGATAGGTTCGATTTTTCCTAGCATTGTTTTTAATAAGGTAGATTTTCCAACCCCATTGCAGCCCACAACCGCAATTTTCTCGCCTCTTTCAATGGTAATAGACATTTTCGGAAGAAGTGCATGGGTGTAGCCAATTTCAAAGTCTTTGCCTTCAAAAACATAACGGCTGCTGCCTCGGGACTCCTTAAATTCAAAGGTCGGTTTAACAGCAGTTTCTGGGCGATCGATGCGATCCATTCGATCCAATTGTTTTTGTCTGCTTTTTGCACGGCCGGTGGTAGAATAGCGTGCCTTGTTTTTACTGATAAAATCTTCTTGTTTTTTTATAAACTCCTGCTGTTTTTCATAAGCATTGATATGTTGATTTTTATTAATTTCTGCAAGCTCTAAAAACTTATCGTAACTCGCAGTATATCTTGTAAGTTTTGAAAATTCCAAATGGAAAATAACATTAGATACTTGGTTCATAAATTCCGTATCATGTGAGATTAGAAGAAAAGCATACGGATATTCTTTTAAATAGGAAGTTAACCATTTAATATGCTCCACATCTAAATAGTTGGTTGGCTCATCCAATAATAAAACCTGCGGCTG
This sequence comes from Niallia sp. 03133, assembly GCF_052663225.1. Lineage (NCBI taxonomy): Bacteria > Bacillati > Bacillota > Bacilli > Caryophanales > Bacillaceae > Niallia > Niallia sp. 03133. The sequence continues at coordinate 228,088 of NZ_JBQTCY010000002.1, read as the reverse complement.
CTCTAACAACAGTTTAGCAAGCAGTACTTTTGTTCGTTGTCCACCGCTTAGGGCGGAAACATCTCGATCCAATCCAATGGCATCCAATCCTAGACCGCGGGATGCTTCTTCAATTTTGATATCCAGTGTATAAAATCCGCCAGCATCTAATTTATCTTGGATTGTGCCCATTTCTTCTAATAATGCTTCTAATTCCTCAGGAGTGGCATCACCCATTTTGGCTGTGACTTCATTTAACTTCTCTTCTTCTTTAAAAAGAGGAAGGAAGGCATCTTTTAATACGTCTCTAATCGTTTTCCCTGATGTCAGAACGGTATGCTGATCTAAATATCCATAATGGACACTTGGAATCCACTCTACTTTTCCGGTATCATGGATAAGCTGTCCAGTAATAATATTCATCAATGTCGATTTGCCGACACCGTTCGCTCCTACTAGTCCAATATGATCTTCAGCTAAAAGGCGGAAAGAAACATCCTTAAATAATGTTCGATCGCCAAATGTATGACTTAAATTTTCTACATTCAATAAACTCATCTATTATGATCCTCGCTTTATTCAAAAAGTAATACATCAATTTCATCATACTAGAAGTAGGAGGAGAAAACTAGACTGGATTCTATTTTTCTATTATTTTCATAAGAAGTTATCTTAATAGAAGAAGGAGGTGTTCTATAAGATAACATACATCCTAAAATTTCTCTTTTGTTATAAATCCATCTTGATTGTTCTGCCGGGGGTGAATTTCATCTTTTCGTTCAGCTTGTTTTCTTTACCAGTTATTTTTTCAGGGATCAGTTTAAACACAATGGTTTTACTTCCTAAAGAGGATCGATATTTTTCTAAATGAGTAGAAGATAAAGGATTTGAATAATAACCGGGTACATACTTATTCAGCATTTGCTGCATTATATCTGTGCATTCCGATATATCTTCGACCTGTTTTACGTTTCCAGATAGAATGACACTCATATAGGCAGTATCAGTTTTAGCTGGAATTGGATTGCACAACGTTCCTAAATCCTCACTGACAGTAAAACAAGCAAGATTATTTTTTTTAAGTATTTCTACTTTTCTGCCAGAGCTTGCTCCATGAAAATAAATATTCTCATTATGCCAGATATAGTTTAAAGGTATAACATATGGTTCTAGTCCGTCTACTAATCCTAAGTAGCCAGTTTGCATAGTCTGCAAGAAAACTTGTATTGCTGTTTGGTTTGTTACTTCCCTAGTAGATAGTCTCATTTTATCCATTTATTTTTCTTCCTCTCTATTTATGTTACACTAATTGTAAAAAAATAGTGTCTTAATAAAAAGTGACAGAAAATAATTTTTTTATAGGTACAGATTAGGAGAGGGAAATGTTTATTCAAAAAGAATCAAAAAAACCGCTATATATGCAAATATATGAATATTTCCGAAAAGAAATTTTAACAGGGAACATAAAAGAGGGCACAAAACTTCCGTCTATCAGACAGCTCACGGATACATTAAAAGTAAGTAAAAATACAATAAATGAAGCGTATCAGCAATTATTGGCAGAAGGATATATAGAAAGCAAGCAGAAAAAAGGCTTTTGGACAGTAAAATTAGAGAACTCGCTGGATTTGCCTAAAAGCAGCTGGAAGCAGATGTCCTATCCCTTAAGCGGGCAGAAAGCAGAAGAAAAAATCATTGATTTTCAATATGGCGATATTAATCTCTCTCATTTTCCCATAAAAGCTTGGAAAAAAAATGTGATAGAAGCGATGGATTCAATGCAAAAAGAAGTGATGCTTTATGGAGATAAAATGGGATACTTCCCACTAAGAGAAGAAATAAGCAGATATTTATATTATGCAAGAGGAATATTATGCAGTCCCAATCAAATCGTAATAACAGCAGGGACACAATATGCTGTTAAACAAATTCTAACATTATTTCTGCCATACACTACACATGTGGCAATGGAAAATCCAGGATATGATGGAGTAGAAAAGGTGCTTCGAAAAAAAGGCTGTGTCTTAAAAGATATAAACGTATGTCTTTCGAAAGGTTATCCCATCGAGGATTTAAAAGACAGCCATTGTCACTTGGCATATGTAACTCCTTCTCATCAGTTTCCACTTGGATCGATTATGCCGATTGCAAAGCGGATCCAGTTGCTGCAATGGGCTAATGAAAATAATGCCTATATAATGGAAGATGATTATGATAGTGAGTTTCGATATGAAGGTTCGCCTATCCAAAGCTTAAAAGGGTTAGATACGAATGATCGAGTTATTTATTTAGGGACTTTTTCTAAATCTTTTTTGCCTGCAGCAAGAGTAAGCTATATAGTATTGCCAGAAAAACTAGCAGAAAGTGTGCACACAGATTTGTTTGAAACGCAAGCAGCTTCTCCGATCATACAAAAAGCGCTTTATTTGTTTATGCAAAAAGGGGAATTTGACCGGCATCTTCGGAAAATGAGAAAGATTTATCAAGAAAAAAGGACAATATTAGTTCAAAGCATTAAAAGGTATATGGGCAATAGGGTTGAAATGATAGGTGAAAATGCAGGTTTGCATTTATTACTTGTCATTAAGGGGGAAGACACAGAAACACTTTGTGAAAAAGCTAAAATATGTAAAATTAACGTTTATTCTGCTGAAAAGTATTATTGGACAAAAAATAGAGAAGCTTCGTATCCGATTATGCTTGGCTTTGGTGGATTAAGCAAAAAAGAAATCGAAGAAGGCATTCGATTAATGGCAAATGTTTGGTTTGATATTCGTATAAATGAATAGCCAGAGGGAGGAGATTCTTTGTTTACATATAAAGATGCATCGATGATTGTCGTATTTGCTTCAATTATTGTTTATTTTGCAGTGTGTGCACACTGCATGCTGCAAACGATCCTATTTCTTATGGTTCTTTTGGTGATCATTGGCAATTCGATAATCAACATCTATATCAGTAAAAAGGAAAAGAATATCCATAAATGGTTAAAGAAAAGACAGTGGAATCCATATAGTCGATTTATTTACTCGATGGCAAACCAAGATGATAAGGGAGTAGTAGAATCTTATAGGAAACTCGTCACAATGAAAAGATACAAACAAAAATATCCATATTTTACAGTGCTTTTTTCTTTATATTTTGAAAACTGGAAGGGCGTGGAGGATGAGATATATAAAATAAAGTCTGCGCAAATACGGTTGTATTATCAAATTCTATATAAATTGAAAAAAGATGGAAATATTTTAACCGATGAGCAGCTTTTAAAAATAAAAAGGAATTGGATGAAAGAAGTGCTTTTGGCTGAACAAGCAGGTCTTTTAGGTCAAAAGGCCAAAGCAAAAATGCATGCAAAACTTGCGATTAACACATCAAGAGGAATGGCGTACTATCAATTGAAAAAGTACTACGAAAGAAAATATAAACGATAAGCAGCATTTATTGAATGGTAATATATTTTCCTGTATTTTCACATTGAGAATTTTTGCTGACAAAAATTTCGAGTATATCATGATGGAAAACAGCGGTAATCTCTTTTTTATTGATAGAAAAGGGAAAATAAATAGTCCGTTTTTTTTCAACCACTTCGGAATTCAATGATGAGGTAGCAAGAATGGTTAAGAAATCATTGTTTACTGTAACAGCAATATTGTTTTTTGTGTAATGTGGCAGCAAAGCCTCAACAATATAGTCGTTTTCCGTTTCGAATACATCCATTCTAAATTCGGTTTCATCGAGGTAAGTGGTAAGAGGGTCCAGGAAAAAATCTTTTAACCATTCTTCTATTTGTCCATTCCATTGAAAATCCTCTTTTTTATTGTTGTTCATCGTAAATCCTCCTTAATTATACATCTTATTCCATTATTTTTAAGATGTGAAACATAGTAGGTTTACTTCTATTAAAAGAGGCGGATCGCATTTGTTATCGTCTAGGAAATGATAAACGAAATAGAGTGGTGGATAACTTAGCAGTATGGTCCGCGTCCAGCTCCGACGTACAGGATGTACTAGTACCGATGTTGCAACAGCCTCGAAGGATGCGAGTCAATCGACGAAGACATAAGGCCGTGGCGTAGTTAATCGGCCAGTTTGTACGGCGATGATCAAGGCGCTTGTGCTTTTGTTCCTTGAAACTAGAAATATGAGCGTTTTTGTCATTAGGAAGGAGAAGAAAACCCTTCTCCTTCCTTATTTTACATATCATGACTGCTGTTGTGCTTTTGGCGGCTGTGATTTCTGTTTTTAACCTTTTTACTGCCGCTTAATGGTTCAGGTTGTCCAGTTTGGTGCCCTTTTGGCGCATTTTTACGCATATCTTTACCGTCGTTTTTATTCATTTAGCTTTCCTCCTAATTTATTATACATAATAACGGGCAGTAAGACCTTCAACTGTATCTTAATAAGCTACTAAGAAGCGAAGGGATGAAACTGCCATAAAAACTTATTTGGTTCAAGCTACCAAATGTGGGGGATGTAAGAAACCTCGACTTTAATAGTTACACTTTATTAGAATGGAGAAATATCGCTACTTTATACCGAATATTTTTTTGTCCTATTGCACAATTTAATGGTAGAGTTTTTGGATAAGAAGAAGTCTTCTTTCATAAAGTGAACCTTCCATCATTGGGGGTTTTGTTCATCCCCAAATGATGGTTAGTTGAACTTATCGGATCTTTACGGGCGAGTTTCAACACCTAGCTTCCTCGATTTCTCAGCATCTTGAGGTGGGGGTTTTACTGCCAGTTGAGTGTGGGATAAAATGGAGAATTTATAACAGAGTAAAGAGGTTTGTCTGCAAAAATTTTAAGCTGGATGAAAAACGTTTGTACTTCTAGGCTTGAGGCCTTAGAGTAGCAGCGTTGTACTCGAGTATGTGAGCAAGGTTAATTAACTAGAAATACAAAAACAAGTGTTTGTCGATATTCTGTTCATATTTATACTATATAGGAGGCAAAGCCATGTTATATCATAAAAATAAACAAGAAGCTTTTCAGGCTGCTCAGCGAGGGTTAATAGAAACACAAACATTATATGAAGATATTGTGAAAGATTCTGCAAGCTACGGACACCAATTAAAACATTTAAAACAAGAAATTAATGAAACGTATGAACAAATAGAAAATGCGTTGGAGGTTGCTTCTGAACATCAAAGAGAACAATTGGAAAATTTTCAAAAAGATTTAAAAAGCATAGTGGATGAAGTGAACGATATATAAAGAGGAGCTCCATAAGTCAGACAAATTTTATTCTATCAAGAAAAAATTTGTCTGATTTTTCGTTGTCTAGGAAATTATAAACGAATTAGAGTTGTGGATAACTTAGCAGTTTGGTCCACGTCCAGCTCCGACGTACAGGATGTACTAGTGCCGATGTTGCAACAGGCTCGCAGGATGCGGGTCAATCGACGTTGCAACAGGACGTTGCGTATTTAGTCGATTTTCCTCTTTTGCGTACTTAATCGGCCAGCGCCTATCGCCTATCAAACTTCAGGTCATCTCCCTACGATAAGTCAACATCTACGCTTGCGCTCATCGTGTTTCCTTTATCACGTTATAACGGGCAGTAAGGTATCGCCTAAGAATTGTGAAGTAGGTGAAAAAACTGCCCGTAAAAACCTGATCGACTCAACTAACCATCAGGGGAAAATCGCCCTGATAGAAGGTTCGTCTTATCTCAGTCGAAGCCCTTCCAGTTTGTACGGCGATGATCTAGGCGCTTGCGCTTTTGTTCTTCAGTTAATTGTTATTTGCTTTCTGTAGGCGAACTATGGTATCAATTGATGAATGTTAGCAAGTTATTTTCAATATAAAAATCAATTATTATAAGATTATCTTATGATAATTGATAACTTTCTTATTATTTACTTATGAATAAGATTGTATTAAAATTAATAACGGTAAATAGGGAATAGGACGGATGGAAGTGCGAATAATTCGACTATTATTCTATTCTTGGTATATGATTACAATGAGGGGGTAATACATATGGCAAAAGATATATATAATGCTCGTCAATCATTTGAATTGGACGGGAAGCGTTATCATTATTATCAATTAGCTGCTTTAGAAAAGGCTGGAATCGGTAAAGTATCCAAATTACCGTATTCTATTAAAGTTTTATTAGAATCCGTTTTAAGACAAATGGATGGTTTTGTAATTAAAGAAGAGCATGTTGAAAACTTAGCAAAATGGGGAACAGAGGACATACAAGAAATAGATGTTCCATTTAAGCCATCACGAGTAATTTTACAAGATTTCACTGGAGTTCCTGCAGTTGTTGATTTAGCATCATTAAGAAAAGCAATGGCAGATCTTGGTGGGAATCCAGATAAAATTAATCCTGAAAAACCAGTTGATTTAGTTATTGACCATAGTGTACAAGTTGATAAATTTGGAACACCTGATGCGTTAAAAGCAAATATGGATCTTGAATTTGAACGCAACGCAGAACGCTACCAATTTTTAAGCTGGGCGAAAAAAGCATTTGACAACTATCGTGCTGTTCCGCCTGCAACCGGTATAGTGCATCAAGTTAACTTGGAATATTTAGCAAATGTCGTTCATGTTAATGAAAATGAATCTGGTGAATTTGAAACATTCCCTGATACTTTAGTAGGAACAGATTCCCATACTACGATGATTAATGGAATCGGAGTACTTGGATGGGGTGTCGGTGGAATTGAGGCAGAAGCAGGAATGCTTGGACAGCCTTCTTATTTTCCAGTTCCAGAAGTAGTAGGCGTGAAGCTGACAGGGGATATGCCAAATGGATCTACTGCAACAGATCTAGCATTAAAAGTAACGCAAGTGCTGAGAGGCAAAGGAGTAGTTGGAAAATTTGTAGAATTTTTTGGTCCTGGAGTGCCACAGCTTCCTTTAGCTGATCGTGCAACCATTGCAAATATGGCGCCAGAATATGGAGCAACTTGTGGATTTTTCCCAATTGATGATGAATCCCTTGCCTATATGCGCTTAACAGGCCGTTCTGAAGAACAGATTAAAATAGTAGAGGCATATTGCAAAGAGAATGGATTATTCTTTGATCCATCATTTGAACCTGTATACACAGATATAGTAGAAATCAATCTTTCAGAAATTGAAGCAAATCTATCTGGTCCGAAAAGACCTCAAGACCTGATTCCTTTATCTAAAATGCAGCAAGCGTTTGTAGATTCTGTCACTGCACCAGAAGGGAACCAAGGCTTTGGCTTAAAAAAAGATGAATTCGATAAAGAAGTGGTGGTTGATTTTGCAAATGGCGATTCTACTACCATGAAAACTGGAGCTGTTGCCATTGCTGCCATTACAAGCTGTACAAATACATCCAATCCATATGTATTAGTAGGTGCTGGTTTAGTTGCAAAGAAAGCAGTTGAACTAGGAATGGAAGTTCCTAAATTTGTAAAAACATCATTAGCACCAGGTTCGAAAGTAGTAACTGGCTACTTAAGAGATTCTGGACTTCTTCCATATTTAGAACAAATCGGTTTTAACCTTGTTGGATATGGCTGTACAACATGTATTGGAAACTCTGGTCCGCTGCGTGAAGAAATTGAAATGGCAGTGGCAGATTCTGATTTGCTTGTAACAAGTGTACTATCAGGAAATCGCAACTTTGAAGGACGCATACATCCACTTGTAAAAGCGAATTATCTTGCTTCTCCGCCGTTAGTTGTGGCATATGCTCTTGCAGGTACAGTTAATATCGATTTGCAAAATGAAGCAATCGGAAAAGATAAAGATGGCAATGATGTATTTTTCCAAGATATTTGGCCATCAACAGAAGAAGTAAACGATGTAGTTAATCGTACAGTAACACCTGAATTATTTAAGAAAGAATATGATCGGGTTTTTGATGATAATAAACGCTGGAATGAAATTCAAACAAATAATGATTCATTATATACATTTGATGAAACTTCCACTTATATTCAAAATCCGCCTTTCTTTGAAGGCTTAAAACCAGATCCAGAACAAGTATTGCCATTAAAAGGGCTGAAAATAGTAGGTAAATTTGGCGATTCTGTTACTACCGATCACATTTCTCCTGCAGGAGCAATTGGTGTTAATACACCAGCAGGAAAATATTTAAAAGACAATGGTGTAGAACCGCGTGATTTTAACTCATATGGATCTCGTCGAGGCAATCATGAAGTTATGATGAGAGGAACATTTGCCAATATCCGCATCCGCAACCACATTGCACCGGGTACAGAAGGCGGATATACTACGTACTGGCCAACAGGCGAAGTGACATCTATTTATGATGCTTGTATGCAATATAAACAAGATGGAACAGGTCTTATGGTAATTGCCGGAAAAGATTATGGAATGGGCTCTTCTCGAGACTGGGCTGCAAAAGGTACAAACCTTTTAGGCATCAAAACAGTTATTGCAGAAAGCTTTGAACGTATTCACCGCTCCAACCTTGTGTTAATGGGTGTGTTGCCGCTTCAGTTTAAAGATGGCGAAAATGCTGAAAACTTAGGGTTAACAGGAAAAGAAACGTTTAATGTTTATATTGACGAAACAGTTAAACCACGTGATTTTGTTGAAATAACAGCAACAGATGAAGACGGCAAAAAGACTACTTTTGAAGCATTAGTTCGATTTGATTCTGAAGTTGAAATTGACTACTATCGCCATGGCGGTATTTTGCCAATGGTATTAAGAGATAAATTAAAAAATTAATAGATGAGTGAACCAGGGATGTTTAAGTGTATGAACCATTTCCCAACATGTTCTTCAATAAAGTGTTTGAACACGTTGGGAAGGGGATATATAACACATCCCTTTTTGCTGTTTTCCATTAAATGTATCCAAAAGCAAGTTAATAGGCATTTTAAACTTAATTTGTTAAGATATGTGTGAACATTATTAATAGGGAGGAATTAAATATGGCTTTAACGTTTGGGAAATTAGTAGAAGAAGCTCGAAATAATGTACCTGGCATTTCATCTATAGAAGCGAAAAAAAAGATAGAAGAATCTCCTAATACATATATTATCGATGTCCAGGATGCAGATGATGCTGGAGCATGTGGCTTAATTCCAAGCAGTGTCAATATATCATTGGGCATGCTGCCAATCCGTGCAGATTTAGAACTTCCAGAAGATTTCCGCAATCCAGAATTAGCGGACCGCAGCCGACCAATTCTAGTTACATGCGGTTTAGGCGGCCAAGCAGCATTAGGTGCTTATTTGTTAAAGAAAATGGGATTTACAGATGTTGCTTTTATCGAAGGTGGAACAACAGCATGGAAAGATGAAGGATTTGAAACAGTTTAATGCTGGAAAATAGCTTTATACTTTGGATTCCAAAGATTTAAGTAGATAAATTAAAAAGCGTGAATCTCTTCAGAATTCACGCTTTTTTCCATTAGCATGGATTGTTTTCTATTATTGATTAATAGTTTAAGTTAATAACCCAACTTCTTATCTACCACATTTAGTAGTTCCTGCCCGTTTTGAAATCGTTGGATATTTTTCATAAATATATTCATATAACGTTCCATACTTCTAGGTGAAAAATAAGCATTATGTGGAGAAATAACAATATTATCCATCTGCCAAAAAGGGTGATCCTTTGGCAATGGTTCTACATCAAAAACATCTAAAGCAGCACCGGCAATTCTTTTTGATTGCAATATTTCTAATAGATCTTGCTCAGCAACTGTATTTCCCCTGCCTACATTTATTAGAAAGCTAGTAGGCTTCATTAAATTTAATTTTTCTTTATTAATAGAATGATAGGTTTCCGGTGTAGATGGAAGTGCTAAAACAAGGAAATCAGATTCTTTTAGCACCAAATCCATTTCTTCTAACCCAACCACTTTATCTGCTGGATCATATTCTCCTGTACGAGCAGGTCTTTTTCGGCAGCCAATAACATTCATTTCAAGCGCCTTACAGCGTTTGGCTATTTCTTTTCCGATTTCTCCATAACCGATAATGCCAACAGTTGCTCCTTCTAAATCAGTAATAGATGTGTTTTGCCATAATCTATTTTGTTTATTTTGCAGCATGGTAGGAATCCCTCGAGCAAAACTAGAAATCATAGCAATAGTGTGTTCGGCAATTGGAACGGATGTGCAGCCTTTTGTATTCGTAATAATAATGTCACTGGAAATTGTTTGTTCGTTAAGAATGCTGTCCAACCCAACACTAAGAGACTGAACCCATTTTATATGAGGTGCTTTTTTAATAATATTTAAAGAATCATTTAATCCCAAGGTTAAGACAATATTGCATAAAGATAAATCATGCTGAACTTCTGGTTCTCCTTCTCCATATGTCCAAGGCTCAAACATAACGGTTGCGCCAAGTTCATTTAAATACGTTATATATTTTTCTGGTATTTTATTACGGATGTAAATAACTAAATCCTTTTGAAGTGTCATACTCATTAGTTTGCTTCCTCAACCGGAAGTCTTTTTACATAAGCATAATAAGTATCAGCAAGACGCTTTATTCCTTCGTTTATTTTTTTCTCATTGCAATAAGTAAAGCACAGTCTCATTGTATTAAAGCCCTCGTCATTTAAATAAAAATGACGGCCATCTAAATAAGAAACGCCGGCTTGCATTGCATCATCAACAAATGCACTTGTGTTAACACCTAGAGGAAAGGTTAACCAAAGGAAAAATCCTCCGTCAGGCGCCACAAATGATACATCATCTCCGAAATATTGTGCAAGAGCAGATACCATTGATTCCTTTCTAGATTTATAAGTGGTGCTTAAATAGCTAATATGTTTTTCAATATCCAGCTGTTGAAGAACATTATAAACCACTTCTTGTATATAAACGCTGGTTAAACCATCCGTTTTTAAAATACGCATTTTATCAATTACTTGTTTATTGCCAATTGCCCAGCCCATACGAATACCCGGTGCAACAACTTTTGAAAAAGTACTTAAATAGATGACTCTTTCAGGTCCGAAAGAATAAATAGAAGGCAAATAGGTTCCATCAAAGGAAAGTTCAACATAAGCATCATCTTCTATAATAAAAAAATTATATTCATATGCTAACTCTGCTAGTTTTTTTCTTCGTTCTAATGAAAGGTTGACACCGCCTGGATTATGGTAATTTGGCATCACATAAAGTATTTTAGGCATCGGTTTATTGTTTGCTTTTGCTGCCATTAATGCTTGTTCTACCAAATCTACTCTTAGCCCATTTTCATCAATAGGAAAGGAGGTTAGTTTTACTTCTGCTAGATTAAAAGAGCGGATAGCGCCAAAAAAGCATGGTGCTTCTATCCATAAATCATCGCCTGGATCTGTTAGTGTTCTTGTAACAAGGTCTATTGCTTGCATGCTTCCGCAAGTAACGAGTATTTGCTCCTCCGATGCATGAACTTTGCGCAGTACGGAACGGGATTTTATCCATTTGACAATATTGTTTGGTCCTTGCCCGCCAGTATAGGAAAGTGCACCTGTTCCCTGTGTTTTCATTGCGGTGTCAGTTGCTGTAACCATCGTTTCAAGCGGAAATGATTCTGGTGCTGGAAATCCAAAAGATAAGGGGATAACATGATCTAAACTTCCGCTAAAGGAAGAACCTATAATCGGCATATCAGGAAATCTTTTGCTAAAAGTAAATTGATTTAATGCATTCATCTATGAAACACCTTCCTAAAATTTAGTTAAATTAATCCTTATTTGCAAATTTAACACTATTCTAAAAATTTATCCATTATATTTATATAAAAAATAGTGTTATGTTGAAAAACCTTTTGAATCGCGATTCTTTTTTAATTACACAAAGAAAAGAGAGTAATAATAAAAAGATTGAATAAATGAGAAGATCGTTGTGATTATTCATAATTAAACGCTTTGAATATTTTCAGTAGAACTTAATTAGCTTGCAAGCATTGCTATTCTAATTAATATCCATTTCATCATGTATATTTCGGTATTGACCATCAATATCAATTGGAACAAAACTAAAAAATTAATAAAAATAGAATGCATGATAAGAAAGGAACCAGGAAATAATAGTAAAAACTTTTGCCTTTCATAAAAAATACAGTAGTTGTCTATAATAGTACTTCAAAAAAAGCTAGCGTTTTTGGCACCTTGTAATAGATTCAACATGAACATAGCTGTTTAATCGAATCCATTCAAGTTAGAAAAATGCAAAATATAATATCATAATAATGCTACTATATGCTATTTATTTCGAATGTGGAAATAAAAAAATCATATAAACGGAGTTTTTAATAAAGGTAATAAACAGCATGCTGACTTCAATGAAAATCCTGTTTTAAAAGTTCAAAAAATTAACAAAAAATTTCAAACAGCTAAGTAATAATAAAGAAAGCGCTATCTAGTAAAATATTTAAAAAATACTGAAAAACTTTTTAAAAAAGCATTGTGTAAAAATAAAAGATTACTTATAATTAACATAAGTTAGTTAATAGAACATGAATTGTGAGGTAAAGTGACATGGCACAGATTACATTAGAACAAATTCAAAGTACAATTAAAGAAAAAAACGTAGAATTATTACATCTACAATTTGTTGACATTGAAGGAATTTTAAAAAATATCACAATCACTGCAGCACAACTTGATGATGCTGTTGAAGGTAAAATTATGATTGATGGTTCATCTATTAAAGGTTTTTCACCTATCAATAAATCTGATTCATACTTAGCACCAGATTTAAATACGTTTGTAGTAATGCCTTGGACTGAAACAGAAGGATATGCAGAAGCACGTTTCCTTTGTTCTGTTACAAATCCAGATGGAACGTTATTTGAAGGTGATACTCGTAATGTTCTTAAGAAAACAGTTGCACGTGCAGCTGAAAAAGGCTACACAATTTCAGTTGGACCAGAATTAGAGTTCTTCTTATTTGAAACAGATGGAAAAGGCTATCCTACAGAAGAATTAGGCGATCTAGGCGGATATTTTGAGCCATCTCCTAAAGATTTAGGAGAAAAAGTACGTGTTGAAATTTTCAAAACTTTAAAAGCAATGGGCTTTACAATTGAAGCACTACACCATGAAGTGGCAGAAGGTCAACATGAAATTAACTTTAAGTATGCTGATGCACTAGGCGCAGCTGACTTATCTACTACATATAAATGGGTTGTAAAAACAATTGCTGCTCAATATGGATTACACGCTACGTTTATGCCAAAACCAGTTTTTGGAATTAATGGTTCAGGTATGCATGTTAACATGTCATTCTTTAAAGATGGAGAAAATCTTTTCTTTGATGAGTCTGATGAATTACAGCTTTCAACAGAAGCATATTCATTCATTGCTGGAGTATTAGAAAATGTTAAGAGTTTTGTTGCGGTTACAAATCCTTTAGTAAACTCTTACAAACGTTTAGTTCCAGGTTATGAAGCTCCTTGCTACCTTGCTTGGTCTGCATCAAACCGTTCTGCACTAATCCGTATTCCTGCAAAACGCGGACTTGCTACACGTGTTGAGCTTCGTTGTCCAGATCCATCTGCTAACCCATATTTAACTTTTGCAGTAATTGCTTCTGCAGGTTTAGATGGAGTAGAAAAAGGATTAAAAGCACCAGCTCCAATTAACGAAGATATCTTCCATATGACAGATGCTCGTCGTGAAGAGCTTGGAATTGACAGCTTACCAGGTGGATTAGAAGCAGCGATTGCTGAATTAGAAGCTGGCGAAATTGGTCTTAAAACTCTTGGAGAGCATGTATTCAATGAATATATTGCTGCGAAAAAAGAAGAGTGGGACAACTATCGTACTACAATTCATTCTTGGGAAATTGAAAACTATAAATTCAAATTCTAATTTATAGCAAAAAGAATAAAAACAGTCGACCATCGGCTGCCGAAAGAGAAAGGGATTATCCTTTCTCTTTTTTTTTGAAGGCGCTGGTAAACGATTATGTTGTTTTTGGGAAAGGATTTTGCGAGACTCTTGCTAAAAAAACGGGCTGGCAACACCCCGCAGGACCGGGTACGAGCGAGAAGGTTCGACGCCCGCCCCATGGAAAGCGAAGTGTATGCCGGCTGCGGACTACTCACAAGAACACCACCCTTTTCAGGGGAGCCTTTTTGAAAAAAATAAAATAAAGTTCTAGTATATGAATAGTAGATTTTTTTGTTCAGTTCTTTTAATTTTATTGTGTTGTGTTAAAATAAAAGATAGGTGAATTTTAAAGGTATTTCCTTATTTACCATTAATATTATTGTCATAAGGAGAATTCATTTATGGAAAAAGTGTTTATTTTTGGTCATAAAAATCCAGATACGGATACAATTTGTTCAGCAATTGCTTATGCAGAGTTAAAAAAAAGCTTAGGAGTAGATGCTGAGCCAGTTCGTCTTGGTGAAGTAAATGGGGAAACTCAATTTGCATTAAATTACTTTAAAACGGATGCACCAAGGTTTATTGAAAAAGCATCAGCTGAAACGAAATCTGTCATTTTAGTTGATCATAATGAGTTTCAACAAAGTGTTGAAGATATTAAAGACGTAACCGTTTTAGAAGTAATTGATCACCATCGTATTGCGAATTTTGAAACTAGTGACCCATTATATTACCGTTGTGAGCCAGTGGGTTGTACGGCAACCATTTTAAATAAACTTTATAAAGAAAATGCAGTAGAAATTAAAAAAGAAATAGCTGGACTTATGCTTTCTGCTATTATCTCTGATTCTTTATTATTTAAATCTCCAACATGTACAGAACAGGATGTAGCTGCTGCGCAAGAGTTGGCTGAAATTGCTGGTGTAAATGCAGAAGAATATGGATTAGAAATGCTAAAAGCTGGAGCAGACTTAAGTGATAAAACAGTTGAACAATTAATCTCCCTTGATGCAAAAGAGTTTCCAATGGGTACATATAAAGTGGAAGTGGCACAAGTGAATGCAGTCGATACAAATGACGTGCTAGTAAAACAAGCAGAATTAGAATCGGCATTAAATAACACCATCTCTGCTAAAAACCTAGATTTATTTTTATTGGTTGTAACAGATATTTTAAATAATGATTCTGTTGCATTGGCATTAGGAGATAAAGCAGAAGTAGTGGAAAGTGCATTTAAAGTATCTTTAGAAAACAATACTGCATTATTAAAAGGTGTTGTCTCACGTAAAAAGCAAATTGTTCCTGTGCTAACTGAATCATTTAACAAACTATAATGTTATTGCTTTTGAATAGAAGCAATTTGTTTATGTTTGCCCTAAAAGAATAATCTTTTAGGGTATTTTTTTTTGCGTATGGTATTATTTTCAGTAATCTTAACAGATAATTTAGGAAGTATACAATAATATATACTTTATAAAGTGAACCTTTCATCAGTGGGGGTTTTGTTCATCCTCCACTGATGGAAAGCTTGAGGTCCACAGGATGTGGATCACACAAACGAAGACATAAGGAAGTGGCGACCTTCGTTTGTGTACCTCCCTCGGATCTTTACGGGCGAGTTTCAACACCTAGCTTCCTCGATTTCTCAGCATCTTGAGGTGGAGGTTTTACTGCCCGTTAAGAGTGGGATCAATGAATGAAGAATCCCTTGTTAATAAAAATGTTAGACAAAAATTAGAAAAAGAGGAGATTATTTTTGAAAAGAGATAAAATTCTTATCGTGGAAGATGAGAGAAAAATAGCAAGAGTCATTTCAATGGAATTAGAATATGAAGGATACGATGTGGAAGCTGAATTTACAGGAGCAAAAGGTTTAGAAAGAGTGATGAATGAGGATTGGAATCTCGTTTTACTAGATGTAATGCTGCCAGAATTAAGTGGTTTAGAGGTATTAAGACGAATTAGAAATAGCAATAACAATGTCCCTGTTATCCTTTTGACTGCAAGGGATTCAATCCCTGATAAAGTAGTGGGACTTGATTTAGGGGCAAATGATTATGTAACAAAGCCTTTTCAAATAGAGGAACTGCTAGCAAGAATCCGAAGTGCTCTTCGAATCAGCCAGCATCTGCATAAACAAGAACAGGAAAAAGTTTTAGAGGTTTTTGATTTGAAAGTATTTGTTAAATCGTATCGTGTTATAAGAGCAAATGAAGAAATAGACTTAACGCCGAGAGAATTTGAATTATTAGTATATTTACTTGAAAATAAAAATATTGTGCTTACAAGAGAACAAATTTTAAGTAATGTTTGGGGATATGACTATATGGGAGACACGAATATCGTAGATGTGTATATTCGGTATGTTCGAAAAAAAATCGATTATCATTTTTCGTTTCCTATTATTCATACAGTTCGTGGTGTCGGTTATATGGTAAAGGGTGATACGTTTTGAAAATAAGATCAAAAATTCAGCTTTTTTCTACTTTTTTTCTGTGCCTTGCTTTGCTAATAGTGAATATGCTTATTTACTTTTTATTTCAAAAGCTGATGGTTACCGATAATATTCATAAAACAACCAGTCAGATGGAGCAAATTGTTGAAAGTCTGCGCCCGCTTTCTAGTTCTGCCAATACAGATAGTTTTCTCCGTGCGTATGTACCTACAGATGGAATGATTCGAATTATAAATAACAATAATTCAATAATATTTACTTCCACTAAAAATGCAGAATATGCAGAGATAAAGACTCAATTTACTAATAACCAGACAGAGCGAATAGTCAATAAGAATAAAACGTATTTTGCTGTTACAACAATTCCTGTTATTTGGCATACTGGAGATGTTGTTACGTTGGAACTTACAGAAAATATTCAAAGTACATTCGCAATTTTACAAATTCTAAGGTTCATTTTAGTTACTGCATCGATTATCATTATAATTCCTACCTTTTTTGCTGGAAGATTATTAGCAAATATTATTTTGAATCCTATCCAATCATTGATTATCACTATGGAGGAAATAAGAGAAAATGGCGAATTAAAAAACATTGTTCTTAAAGAAACTAAAAAGGATGAAATATATCAATTAGGAACAACATTTAACAATATGATTTCCATATTAAAGCGGCAGTTCAATCAACAAAAGCAATTTGTTTCAGATGCATCCCATGAATTAAAAACACCTTTAACCGTGATAGAAAGTTATGCAAATATGTTAAAAAGATGGGGAATGAAAAGAGAAGATGTGCTTCAAGAGGCTGTAGAAGCTATTCACTCTGAGTCAATCCGAATGAAAGAGATGACCAATCAGATGCTCGAATTGGCAAAGGACGATGGGGGATGGAAAGGGGATAGGAACCATCTTAATCTTCTTACTATCTGTCAACAAAGTGCTCGGAAAATGGAAATGACTTATAATAGAAAAATTCTAGTGAAAAATGATGAAGAGAACATATGGATGTATGGAGATGAGAAGCAAATAAAACAAGTATTATTTATTTTATTAGATAATGCAATTAAATACAGTTCTGATATCATAAATCTAAATGTGAAGAAATCGAATACCTCCGTATTAGTAGAAGTGGCGGATAAAGGGATTGGAATAAATCTGGAAGAACAGGATCTTATTTTTGAACGTTTTTATCGTGTGGATAAAGCAAGAAATAGAGAAATGGGCGGAACAGGGTTAGGTTTAGCTATTGCAAAAAAAATAATGGAATCGCATAAAGGTACGATTGAAGTAAAAAGTGATATTGGTAAAGGTACAAAAATTATCTGTCAGTTTCCTGTGAATAATACTCACAAAGGAGAGATGAAAAACGAATGAAAAAACGAAAATGGCTGCAATTAGTGTTTATTATTCTGGTTGTAGCAATATTCCTTGTTATCTCCTTCGTATTTTTTAATAAACAGGATAGTTTAACCAAGGAGCAAGTAAAAAAGATAGTAGCAAGTAAATACGAAGGAAAGATTTCTTTTATACGAGAAAAAAAACAAAATGCGATTGATAGTTACGAAGCAAAATTAGATAATACGAAAGGCGAATATTTGATTACTATTCATGCTGTGACTGGAAACATTTCAAATATCACTGTCTTATCAAAAAAAATCAGCAAAACTCAAAAACGATTAACAAGCGAAGAAGCGGTAAAACAACTACTGTTAAAATATGAAGGAAATGTTATTTCAGTTGATCAAGTAACAGAAAACGGAATAGATTATTTTCACATAATGTTAGAAAATAATGGAACAGAAAAGTCATTTTTAGTAAATAAGCAAACTGCAGAACTACGTATAAAAAATAAAGAAGAAATTGGAACGATTAAGGAAGAAACAGCAAAAGAAACGGCCCTTAAAGAAGTATCTGGTACGATAACCGATATAGATTTGGAAGAGGAAGATAATCAATTAGTTTACGAAATAGATATAAAAACGAGGCAAGAAAAAGAAGTTAAAATATATATTAATGCATATAGTGGCCAAGTTGTATCCATCAATTGGGAAGAGGATTAGCGTAAATCCCTCAGGCTGCCCGAAAAACGTTCGCTCTCTTCGTCACTCCCCGTTTTCTGCGGTGCTCATTACTGGGTAACAGAGGATGAACGACTAAGTACGTATTTAAGGAAAATCGACTAATTTCGCCACGTCCTTATGTCTTCGTCGATTGACTAACGTCCTGCTAGTCTGTTGCAACATCGATTGACTCGCATCCTGCGAGCCTGTGAAAACGTCGTTCTGACCAACATCCTGTTGCCCGCTGCTCCTCGAAAAGGGTCGTTCTTTGATAGATAAACGTTTTCAATCAGCCTGAATTTTTGCAGCCTTACTTTTTCGACACTCTGAAGAGGATTAGTATAAATCCTCTTTTTTCTATGCAAAGTGTTCTCAAATTCTCAGCAATTTCTCATTTTTCTACTTCTTTCATCTCATTTTTCAAAGGTAAGATAATGGTATAGAAAAAAGGAGGAATAAAATATGAAAAATAATTGGAGGAAAATTAGCATAGGAATTGCTGCTATTGTTATGATTAGCGTAGCTGCATTTTATATAGGAAAGGAATCTTCAAGTCCACTCTCAGAAAATTCTTTCGTAAATCCAACCACAATTTCGGTTGCGGAAGCTAAAAAATTAGCTCAAGAAAGTACAAATAAGAACATAGAAGAAGTTGATTTAGAAGTAAATCCAAATGGTGAAAAAATATACCAAGTGGAATTTCAAGATAATGTTATTAATCAAGATAAGGACGATGAAGTTTATATAAATGCCGATACAGGCAAGATAACTACAAAAAAAGCAATGAAAGAAAATATAAAAATTACAGTGGAACAAGCAAAACAAATAGCCTTAAAGAAGGCAGCAGGAACAATAGAAGAAATTGAACTGGATGAAGAAGCTGGTTTATATTTTTATGACCTTGAAGTAATTCAAAAAAATGGGAAAAATGTGGGCATGGAAATATCAGCAGAAACAGGTAAAATCATTTATATAGATTAAAACGAAGGCAACAGTGTAGCAGCTGTTGCTTTTTAAATGTAATTTTACGCATCCAAACGAAAATAGATTAAAAAAAATCAAGTAAAGATAAAGTCAATTGGTTATTATATTATGGAAGAACAATTTGAAAGGAACGAAATGATGATAAAAAAAATGATGTGCTTAAGTATATTCAGTATATTGTTAATGGGTCATAATGTAAAAGCAGCCCAAAATGATGCAAAAGAAATAGAAGTTGGCGATAAGGCTCCTGATTTTACATTAAATAATCTTGCGGGTAAAACTATTAGATTATCTGATTTTCAAGGGAAAATAGTCATGTTGAATTTTTGGGCCACATGGTGTCCTCCTTGTAAAAAAGAAATGCCTATTATTCAGCAGTTTAATAAAGAAAAACATGAAGATGTTGTTATTTTAGCAGTAAATATAGATGGGAAGGAAGATGTATTTGATTTTGTTCAGAATATGCAATTAACATTCCCCATTTTATTAGATGATAAAGATAAGGTAAATGAATTGTATAAGATAATCACTATACCCACTACTTTTTTTATTGATGAGAAGGGAATTATACAGCATAAATTTTATTCGGCAATGCCGTTGGAAATAATGAAAGAATTTACAAAAAAACAATGAAAGCGTTTGCTAATTTAATTGAAATAAGTTATAATAAAACAGAAGTGATAGTAGTTTATATTTAGTTATCTTAATTTTCTGAATTAGCTTATAGTTCTAAAAAATAATTAGAAGATAAATTTTTCGAAAAATTGTAATAATTAAAAGAGTTATTGGAAAAGATAAACAATAACCTATTAGAAGGAGTAAAATTAATGAGAAAACCACGTAAACGTTCATTTCAAGAATTGGTTGCAGAAAACAAACTTCAACTATTAAGAGATAGGGAAGCAATTGAAAAGTTAGAAGAAAGACTAGAAGAAAGACTTGGTAAAAAATTATTAAAAGAGGTTCGATAGTAAGCTGTTTAGGCTGTGCTCTATTGAATGCCTATTAGGATGCTCATTTACTTATATGAATAATTTCGCCGCTTAGAAGACTTCAAGATCTGAAAAATGCAAACGTTTTCTATCAATCGGATGTTTGAGAAAATAATCTACACTGTAAGTAAGTTATTTCCATCTATTATCTTTTATTCTTTGCGTACAATAAGAAGGAAGGAGATGATATGATGGGCAATCCTAAAAAAGACAGCAAACATTTTGTTCCTAGTCATATTGGAACGCAATCTAAAGGTTTTGGTGGAAATAAGGGGAAACAAATGCAAGATAAATCTGGTCAACATCCTCAAGTTATCCAAACAAAAGGCGAATGAAAAAAAGCTCTCGTTTGAAATAGAAACGAGAGCTTTTTATGATCTTTAATATCTTTCATATTAATTAACGAACGAATAGGAATATGGTAGTATAAGGTGAATGCTAATACATAAGAATATGGATAGAGTGATGTGAACGATATGAATATAGAAAACAAAAAAAATCAAAGTTTGGATTCAGAAATCCAACAAATTGAAATAGATTATTTTGAAAAAGGAATAAAGATAAAAGAAGAAAAATTATTGCAGATAATTTCTACTTTAGATGAAATAAATAACGGAAAAGAGATATCCGCGTTATTAACAGTTGCTGCTTTGGCAAGAATGGAAAAAAAAGATCAAGATACCGTTGCCGTTGCATGGTTGAATAAGGCACAGCAATTAAATCCAGGCAACAAAAAAGCGGCAAATTATTTATCTCAGCATGATTGGCAGAATTACCGTAATCTTCTTCAAGATTTGGCGTTTCCTTCTATAAGAGAAACCGATAATCGAACAGCAAAACGAAAAGTAGCAGAACAATATATAACCATATGCAGAAAGTTTCTAAACGATAGAGAAGAGGATATGGAAAAGCTGGAGTCACAATTTACAGCTGCAAAAGGATTTAGCAATCTATCTTCTATTAGTAGATATCAAGAAATCATTGCACTTTTAAAAAAAATAATTATTAAAACATCCGAGTTATTAAAATCTGCTGAAGAATATGAAGAATCAATCAGTGGAGTTTTCCATACTTCTGTTTATTATGAAAGTGTAAAAAAAATATTAGAAGAACTAAATGCTTACAAGCAAGAATGGAATCAGCTATTTATCGAAGATGCAAATGAAGAGAAACTCCAATCTTCCTTAGAAGAATTACAGCAAATGATCGGATTAAAAAAGGTTAAAAAAAGAGTAAAAGATTTTTACCGTTTTTTAAAATATCAAAATTCGCGAAAAAATTTAGGATTTACGATTCAAGATGAATTAAGCTTAAATATGATTTTTACAGGAAATCCTGGCACGGGAAAAACAACATTAGCCCGGTTGTTAGCTAATATTTATTTTGAGTTAGGAGTACTGCCAAGCAGCGAAGTGGTAGAGGTGGATCGTTCCCAATTAATTGGCGGTTTTATGGGGCAAACAGAAGAAAATGTACGTTCCATTGTAAAACAAGCATTAGGTGGAGTGCTTTTTATTGATGAAGCATACAGTTTAAAAAGAGACGGCCAATCAGGAAATGATTATGGACAAGCAGCAATTGATACATTAGTGTCTTTAATGACTGGATCTGAGTTCGGCGGAAAATTTGCTGTAATATTAGCTGGCTATCCTGAAGAAATGAGACAATTTTTAGATAGCAATCACGGATTAAGAAGCCGATTCCCGACTTCTAATTTGATCGATCTTCCTAATTATTCAAAAGAAGAGTTATTGGAAATCGGTGAAAAAATTGCAAGGGACAACGATTATGTTATTACAGAAAGAGGTAAACAAGAACTGATAAAAAGATTGGAGAAAGAAGAGGTTGACGAAAGCTTCGGCAATGCTCGAGCAGTTAAAAATATAGTGCTTGATGCTATATTCAAAAAAGGCTCTCAAAGCACCAATTCCGATCATATTTTAATGTATACTCTTTTAGATAAAGAAGATTTTGAACTTAAAGAAATGGAAGAATCGGAGAATCCTGCAGAAGAATTAGAAGGTTTGATTGGGTTAACAGCAGTAAAAGCAGAAATCAAAAAAATGATTGCCTTTTTGAAAATGCAGAATTTAAGACGCGAAAAGGGACAAACGATCCTGCCTATTCAGTTGCACGCAGTGTTTACTGGAAACCCGGGAACAGGAAAAACAACAGTGGCTAAACTATATGCTCAATTTTTAAAGGATTGCGGCATGTTAAAAAGAGGACATTTGATCATAACAAGCAGAGCTGATCTAGTAGCAGGTTATGTAGGTCAATCAGCAATGAAAACAAAAAAGAAGATCAAAGAAGCTCTTGGCGGAGTTTTATTTATTGATGAAGCATATTCCTTAATAAATGGATCTAATCAAGACTTTGGCAAAGAAGTAATAGATACTTTAGTAATGGAAATGACAAAGCATAATGAAAATTTAGTAGTAATTTTAGCAGGCTACCCAAATGAAACGGAAGAATTATTAAAAAGCAATCCTGGTTTAAAATCTCGTTTTAAAAAATATATTCATTTCGAAGATTACACGTCGCTAGAATTAATTGACATAATGAAAACGTATGCTACTATTTATGACTATATAATATCCGAAGAAGGTATTGCCTATTTAGTGAAAGAGCTAAATACGATTTCTACCGGTGGTAATGGACGGTTTGCGACTAATTTAATCGATGAAGCGGTGCAATTGCAGGCATTACGTATAATTGAGGAAAAGGAAGAAAAAGAAGGTTTATACAACGTACTTTCGGAAACAGACTTGCGTAATGCAATCTCTCTTTTCACAAATAAATAATTTGGTGCTCTTCCTTTGTACACTTAATAATGGAGGTTCAAAAGTAAATGAATAATGAGTTTGTTTCAACAAGAGAAATACAATTGTATTATGCGGATACAGATATGATGGGTGTTATCTATCATGCCAACTATCTGAAATTTTTTGAATTGGGTAGAGGAGGACTAATAGAAGACCTTGGTTTTAGTTATGTCGAAATGGAAAAAAAAGGATATTTTGCCCCTGTATATGATATACAAGCAACCTATAAAAAACCTTTGCGGTACGGAGATAAAGCATTTGTAAATACATGGGTGGAACGAAATGATGGTTTAAAAACAACATACGGATATAGAGTGGAAAAAGAAGGAGGAGACGTATGTGTGGAAGGTACTTCTACTCATATTATTGTAGGAAAAGAGAGCTTTAAACCAAAATCTTTTAAGAGATGCTTTCCTGAATGGTTTCATAAATATGAAGAAATAAAAAAATCCCCTGTTAAATAGTTGGATCTCTCTTGATTATTCTAAACTTTTTGTTTAATGAAGATTTATGGTGCAAAAAACACAAGGGAGAGTAAAAAATGGCTTTTGGAATAAAAAAGAAAGAACTGCTGGCATGGAAAAAGCAAATTGATAATGGAGAGATTGCCTTCTTAACTCATTATTGGCTAGATGATCGATTTCCAGAAAGTAAAACCGTCACAAAGGTTGGCTGTTCAGACATGGAAAAATTAATCAAATGGGGGCAAAACTACGGACTAAAAAAAGAATGGATTCATAAAAGAAAAGATGGCTATTCTCATTTTGACTTACTTGGAAACATACAAAAAGAAATTTTAAATAAAGAAGGAATTATAATAAAACTATAACTACTAATGCCCTCCATTATCAGAATGGAGGGCATTAGTAGTTTTCATATTAATAACCGATTTAGGGAACCAAAACATTACTACAGAGTGGAAAGAAATCCCTACGTTGCTGTTTCTTTTTATAGTTATTTTTCCGTATATTGATATTCCGGCTCATTTGCATCAGCGTTAAATTCTGCATATAAATCATTACCATCAAAATACCATAAATCTTTTTCTTCAATATAATACTGAATTCCATTTTTATTTGTACTTACACCTATATTTATCGGTTCCTCATTGGAAATGCCAAGGGAAAAACCTTGTTGAACAGTACTGCATCCGCCATAACGAGCAAAAAATCGAACATAGTCTCCGTCCTTTAACAACATTTCATCTTTATACCAAGATGCTGCTTTATCGCTAATAAAAATCTTCATGCAGTGCTCACCTCGTTTTCTTTCGTGTATTTGGCTGCGTCTTAAATAGGGTTTACATTGCAAACAAAATATTTATTTTTATTCCGTAATGGGATGAAGAGTAGCCATATATTTATTATAAAACAAACCTTTTTTTTATGCGACTATATGAATTGAATTATTTCTACAAGCCTAAAAAACATCGGCTATTTTAATTTTCCAAGCATATGATCCATTGTTTCTTTATAAACGTTATGTGCGTTCTTTAGCCCCGCTTGTTCTGCCTCCTTTAAAGGGAAGAGTTTGTAATCTTTATCTTGATGGCTAAATGCATAAGTAGGATAAAAGCTAGGATTTTCTAATTGAATATTCGTTTTTCCATTTTCAATCGATTTTTTAACTTTTACAGATGCCATGCCACCTATATTACGATAAGCTTCATCTTGTCCTGATAAAAAATTGCCCAAAGAATAAACAACCAGCGCTTTTTCACCTTGCTTATTATACAGCCATTTCATTGGCTGTAATACATGTGGATGCCCACCAAATACAATATTGACCCCTTGATCCACTAAAAATTGTGCTAAGTCCTCTTGTTCCTTTGATGGAAATCGTTGGTATTCAATTCCCCAGTGAATCCCCATTACGATAATATCCGCTTTTTGTTTGGCAGTTGAAATTTCCTTTTTCATTTTCTGTTTATCAATTATGTTGATCATAAACTTTTTGTTCTCCGGAATGGGAATTCCATTTGTACCATAAGTGTAGGATAAAAAAGCAACCTTCACGCCATTTCTTTCTAAAACTCTTATTGTTTGCTGATCTTTTTTGTTTAAAAAGGTGCCAACATAGGGTAATTTTATTTTTCTTAAATAAGTCAACGATTTAAACTGCGCATCTGCTCCTCGATCCAAAGCATGATTATTTGCTGTAGTCACGATGTTTACTCCAGCATCTTTTATGGCATCAGCAATTTCATGTGGGCTATTAAAAGAAGGATAGCTGGATAAACCAATACTTTCTCCGGCAACAATTGTTTCTTGATTTGCCATTAATAAATCAGGCTGATGCAATTGGTCTTTTACGTTTTTTAGCATTGGTTTAAAGTCATACTTATGATGATTATTTCGTGCATCCTTGTAAACACGGTCATGAATAAGAATATCACCTACTGCAGCTATTGAAATAGATTGCTCATATTTTTTAGGAGTAATACCAATTTGTTTTGTTGGTTGATTGATATTAATGTTTTCATGTGAGAAAAAGTTATTTTTAAACAATATAAATAATAAGATAGCAATACTAAAACCAGCAAAGAAGAGTAACTTTTTTTTCATTATTTTCTCCTAATAAACAAGTATTTTTCATATGCGAAATTTGGAAAACCTATATATGTAAACTTCATTTTCTTAAACTTACAAGAAAATTCAGCTTCTTACTTTATGAACATTACCGGCAGTATTTTTTTCACTGTTGGAGTTTCAATTAATAGAATAACAAAAAACAGTGCTTAATTCGACTTTTTCCGCAATATCCCTTATTTTTGTTAGCAAAAAGAAAAAGCTAGCTTATCTCTTATTTTGGGTTTATAAAAAGATAGAAGGAAAAAATATAAAAAAGATGCAAGAAAAAAACTCTTGCAAACTAAGGATATAACTAGCTATTAATTGATAAAAATTATGTTGACAAAATAATTATCGGAACTTATTCTAATAAATATGACAATAGCAACAATCTACATATAATTCGCAGAATATTTCGATAAAAACGATATATGTCGAATTTTGAGTATGTTTAGTATAATCTGTCAATTTATAACTAGAATAGTTTTTTTAAGAGAAGAGGAAATTAATTGAAATTATGGACTGGAAAAGGCACAACGAAATTTGCATTTTTTTTTAATGAAAAGGACCATGCAGGCAAGATACATAGTATGAATCCACAAATTGTTCAGCAATTAGCATTGATTAATCTTACCGAAAATGATTTGGGAATTTTAAAAGCATTTCAACCAATTGTTAAAAATGAAATTGATCGAATAGTGAACACCTTTTATAACACCATTTTAAGTGTGGACGAATTAAATACTATTATTAATAAACATAGTAGAGTAGAGAATCTGCAAAAAACGTTAAAAAAGCATATTATCGATTTATTTGAAGGAATAATTGATGATGCTTTTATTGAAGTAAGGCTTAAAGTTGCTAACATGCATTTTATGATTGGGCTGCAGCCTCGATTTTATTTATCCGCTTTTCAAAATGTCCAAAATGCAATTATAAATATCCTTTATGAAAAAATTCAAAATGAACAAGAAAGAAACTGCATCATTCAGGCTGTTCTAAAAATTATCAATTTTGAACAGCAGCTAGTTATTGAAGCCTATGAAGAGAAGAATTTACAGGAAAAAGAAATCATCCATAAAAAAATGAAGGAAGAATTAAAAGCACAAATTCTTATCACTAGTGATGAATTATTATTACTTAGTGAAGAAACAAAAATAGCTGTTATTTCTTTACTCTCGAATAGTGAACAGGCAAGGATGTTGATGGCTTCAAGCAATGAACAAATTTTACAGTCAAAGGATTATGCTAATGTTGGTCAAAAAGAAATGAGTTCGCTCAATACTAGTATTCAGCAAATATCCATGCATACGAAACATGTCGAAGAAAAAATACAATCATTTTCCTCTTCCTTAAGTAAGATTACATTGTTTGTGCGAAAAGTGCATAATATTGCTGATCAAACCAATTTATTATCATTAAATTCGGCAATTGAAGCTGCTCGGGCTGGCGAACATGGCAGGGGATTTGCAGTTGTTGCAAATGAAGTTCGTAAATTAGCGGAGCAAACAAAAGAATCTATCAAAGAAATTAACGGTCTCGTTATGACATTAAATGAATCGATGAAGGATGTTTCACAAAGTATTGAAAAAGTAAAAGAGGTAGTGCAGGATGGGGAGGAAGTTTCAAAAACTACTTTTAATACTTTTAATAAAATCATATCTTCTGTACAAGAGAGTACAAAAGGGGTTGCAATTGTTGAAGAAAAAATGGAGCATGTAGGAAAGGCTATGGAAGAAATTGATGTCTCTACCATCAAAGTGACAGAATCTGCAAAATTGCTAAATGAACGTGCAAACAACTTTTAATAAGTGTTTGGCTAGAGTAACAGTGAAGAGCAGGAAGTTCAAATAATCGAAATTTTTTTAGTAAAAGATAAGCAAGGTTTTATACAAAATAAAGTAAATAAAACCTTGCCGATAAATTTTTACATGCTTAATTTAGGTTTTACAGTTAACCTGTTATGATAAAAATAAAGAGTATAATTCCGATTTGATTACAGCTTGTGTATATAAATATTATGATAGCTTCATAGAATGGGGAAGTTCTACATAAAAGGTTGTGCCGCTATTTACTTCACTTTCAGCGTATAGTCTACCCCCGAAATCTTCCACAATCTTTTTGCAAACACTTAATCCGATTCCCGTTCCTGTTCCTTTTGTCGTAAAAAAAGGATTAAACAGTTTTTCTAAACCTTGCTCACTAATTCCACAGCCGTTATCTTCCACCATAATGATCACATTAGTATTCGTTAAGATTGTAGTTGCATGTATTTTTCCAGCTTTTTGGTGGAGACTTTCTTCAATAGCTTCAAAAGCATTTTTTATAATATTAACTAAAACCTGTTTTAATTGTTTTTCATTAAAATAAACATATGGTGACTTATCTGTTAAGTCTCTTATAATCGTGATATTTTTCATGGCAGATTCACTTTCAAATAATGTACAAATGTCATTAATAAGCATGTTAATAGAAATATGCTCCCAGTTGTTTTCTTTTGGTTTAGAGGCATTTAAAAAATCAAAAATAATGTCGTTGGCCCTGTCTATCTCTTCCAAAGCAATCTCCGCATATCGCTCTTTTTTAATTTCTATCAGATGTGGTTTAATCAATTGTATAAATCCTTTAACAGTTGTTAATGGATTACGAATTTCATGGGCAATGCCTGCTGCTAATTTCCCGATGTTTTTACTGTAATCATTAGAGAGAGCCAGTTCTCGAAACGTGTTAATCGTTTGACGGAAAAAATTCTTTTGTTCGTTCATATGATGATGGAATTCAAGTAGTTGATTCTTAATTTGGTCGGATAATTTTTCCACATCTTGATCTTGTTTCTTTAAGGGGAAGCAAAACAAATGGTATAAATGTTCCTCTTTTTGTTTATAGATGCGATAGTAGGATTCATATTGATTAACAGGTAGCTGAACGAATAATTCTATTTCATTATTATCGCTTTCTAAAAAACAAGAAAATTCGTCTATATCTGTACACAGATAATCAGCAAAGCTTAATGAATTTAATGGAAGGGAGTTAGAAATAGATGTATGAATGATTTCCAGATCTTGATTGATTAAAAAGTATGGAAAAGGAAGCTTTTCTACTGTATTTGTTAATAAGTTCATAAAAGATACCATCCTTTAAAAAGATAAGTTTTACAACAGGCTGTCTACAAATGCCCGCTTATTTCGTTGCTCCGCTTTTCGCATGTTCCGTGCCCGCTTTTAGAGACTGCATTTTTATGTGTATCTGTTAGTAAAGTATTTTCGAAAAAAGTTTCAGCATTTAACAGTCTATCCCTCTATTAATGGGCAGTAACCCCTTTATCTCTATGCATGAGGGATTAGAAGTAGAAAGAATAAAGGCGGGAAGAAACTTGTCAGGAAAAACGCAGTAAAATCAATAGTTGAAATGAGACGATTGATTTTTGTTAGAGCTTCAATTCTTCCCTTATCAAACCTCTATTTTACCTGCCATTTTGTTTTCAATACAATGACCATTTAATCATTAAAGTTTATGACGAAATAAATCATGATATGTCAAATTTCTTAAAAATTTGCTGATTTAAAAAGAAAGAATTTTTAATTTGTATCTATGTGATAAAATAATCGGCAATTAATAAATTTATCATACAAAATATTCCACTCTTATTTCAATATTTTCCTTTTATTTACCTAGTAATATTTATACAGTTATTTTTTAAAAAGAGTGTTTATATGAAAATTCCTTTTTTTTAATGAATTTTAAATAGATCTATAAAAAAGGGGTTGTCCCAACGCTGTTTGGGACAACCCCTTTTTAGAAGGCAAAAAAGCATAAAATAGTAATGTTTGACATTATTCAGCTCGGTATCTATAGATGCGCTGGCTGCTTAGTTAGTGTATTTTTGCCAAACGACTTTCATACTTTCTCTGGTTTCGTTTTCCCTTCTTACAGCCATTTTATTTTTGGTTCCGTTTTATTGACAATGCGAGCAACATTTGCCCGATGTCTATAAATAACAAAAATAGTCAAAATGGCTAAAATAGTGATTAAAAGTTTATCATCCCATAAAATCAGGGAATAAATCAATCCAGCTGCACCTGCTGTCATTGATGACAAGGACACGTATTTTGAAAGATATAAAGTAATAAAAAATACAAAAATAATAAATAAAAACAGTAATGGTTCGTGGCCTAACAAAATACCAGCAGAAGTGGCAACTGCTTTTCCACCTTTAAAGCCTGCAAAAATTGGATACATATGTCCTATAACAGCAAAAACACCAAATACCAATGGGTTAACTGATGTATCGAGTGAAAATAAAAGTGGCAATAGTGTTGCTAACGTACCTTTTAAAATATCAGAAAAGGTAACAGCAAATCCTGCTTTTTTTCCAAGTGTACGGAAAGTATTGGTACCGCCTAAGTTTCCGCTGCCGTGTTCCCTTATATCGATGCCGTAAAATACTTTCCCTATTATTAACCCAGAAGGAATTGACCCAATTAAATAGGCTAATACAAATAATAATCCAGTAATCAAAACAAACTCTCCTTCGTTCTATGTATTATGCAAGTTTATTGTAACATGTATTTGTAAAATCTCCGCATTTTTTCTGAAATAAAATCACATTATTTGAAAACCGTAATCATTTCGTTTAATATTAAGTGTGAGGTGATAAAAATGAAACAAAATATCCATGCAGATTACCAGCAAGTTCTATTTTTAGATACCGTCAGCGGTTATACCTTCCTAAGTGGATCGACAAAAAGTTCGAATGAAACAAGGGAGTGGAATGATGGAAAAGTGTATCCAGTCATAAAGGTGGAAGTAAGCTCAGATACACATCCGTTTTATACTGGGCGCCAAAAATTTGGCGAATCAGGAGGACGGGCAGAGAAGTTTTTAAAAAAATATCAATTAATATAATGACAAAGTGAGCAGCTCCTATTTATTTGGAGCTGCTTGCTTTTTTGCTATTTTTATCCTACTCTTAACGGGCAGTAAGACCCAATGTCATCAAGCGAAACTTCAAAAAAAAAGGAAAATTAGCAACTAAATAGGAAGTAAGGATTTTCGTTCTGTTCTCCGAGGCTTACCGCTCGCTTTCCACGGGGCGAGCGCCGAGCCTCCTCGTCGCTTTGCTCCTGTGGGGTCTCGTCTGTCTCGCTATTCCCGTAGGAGTCGAGCGGACACCTCTCCAAACAAATGGGTATTTCTTTTAATAGGGGGATCCAATAATTAGGATCTTAAAAAAGGCAATAAGATGCCCGGGGTATGTTTTCCTAATTTTCACATACCCTTAATATCCTATTTTATTTTAAATTCTATAATGCCGCTTTTTGATTCAATCCATTTTTATAATATTGAATTTCCTGCCTATACCGAAACAAAGGAAAAAAAGTCTGATCAATAAGTGCATTTATTAACGGAAGGTAAAATTCCGAAAAGTGTATTAGCCAGTATAAATAATTCGAAAAAAGATGATACCATTTGGATTGGCATGTTATATCTTGCCGATCGAAAAGTAGTTGATGCTTTAAAATTTGCAGCAGAACGAAAGGTTAATATTCGTATTATTTTAGATCCAAATCAAAATTCATTCGGAAATAAAAAAGCAGGTTTACCTAATATACCTGTTGCTGCCGAATTAATGAGATTACATAATTCCCATTTGAAAATTAAATGGTACAACACAGGTGAAGAACAATTTCTTACAAAAATGATGATGGTTTAGGGCAAAAAAATATCTACGATTATAAGTGGATCGGCTAATTTTACACGCAGAAATTTATATGATCTTAATTTAGAAACAGATATTCAAATCACAGCTGCTAACGAGTCGCCAATAATAAAGTAGGTAAATCGATACTTTCTAACCTTATGGAGTAATATCGGAGGAGAGTTTACAAGAGAATATGAAAGCGGAGACAATACCCCTGTTTTTCGATATATACTCTATCGCCTGCAAAGACTGCTTTGGTTTACAACGTATTAAATATCTAAAAAAGAAAAGTAATTAATGTTACAATGGAAGGTAATAAAGTGAACCTTTCCATCAGTGGGGGTTTTCTTCATCCCCCACTGGTGGTTAGTTGTGTTCCACAGGATGTGGATCACACAAACGAAGACATAAGGACGTGGCGAACTTAGTTTGTGTACCTCTATCAGATCATTACGGGCAGTTATCCCCCACCTAGCTTCCTCGATTTCTCAGCATCTTGAGGTTGCCCGTTAAGAGTGGGATAAAATATTGCATAAAGGAATGAAGTTTGAGAACATATGCAAGTTGCTGAACATTGTAGTCTCTATAATGATTCAAATGATTTCACAAAAAAGAAAGGCAGATGAAAAAATTGATTGTAAATTTAGTAGAATTGTCAACATTCGAGCAAAGGCTGGAAGCTCTAGCAAGTTTATCCGAACGATTTAAAGAAAGAGCAGCAGAAATTGATGAAAAGGGTCTGTTTGTATACGAAAATATTGCCGAGCTCCAAGAATCAGGCTATACTGCATTAACGATTCCAAAAAAATATGGAGGACAAGAAATTTCACTCTATGAACTTGTGCGATTTCAAGAAGTAATCGCACAAGGAGATGGTGCAACGGCGTTATCAATTGGCTGGCATATGGGCACTGCACGATATATGGAAGAACGCAGCTGGAAAGAAGAAATATTAATAGAATTGTATAAGAAACTTCAAGAGGGTGCCCTTATTAATGCTGCAGCATCAGAGCCGCAGACAGGAAGTCCAACAAGAGGAGGAAAACCGCAAACAAATGCAGAAAAGGTTAGGGGTATGTGGGTTGTAAATGGACTTAAATCCTTTACCACTATGTCCCCAGTCTTAGACTATTTTATTGTTTCAGCCGCAATAAAAAATTCGGATGATGTAGGAAACTTCCTTATTTCGAAAGAAAAGAAAGGAATAAGAATTGATGAAACCTGGGATAGTATTGCATTAAAAGGAACAGGCAGCCATCATGTATATTTTGAAAATGTGCAAATTGATGAATTTTGTTATGTAGAGGAAGTAAAGAAAAATAACAAAGTATATGCATGGTTATTACATATTCCTGCTTGTTATCTTGGAATTGCAGGTGCAGCTCAAAAAGAGGCGGTTTTATTTGCAAAAAATTATTCTCCTAACAGCATTAATGGAACAATTAGTGACTTGCCAAATGTGCGCATGAAAATTGGAGAAATGGAATTAAAAATGATGCAAGCTAAACATTTTCTATATTCCGTTAGTAAAAAATGGGATGAAGCAAATGAAAAGGATAAAGAATTGCTGCAGCCAGAATTGAATGCAGTAAAATTAGCTGTGACAAATATGGCAATAGAAGTCGTTGATCTTGCAATGAGAATAGTAGGCGCCCAAAGTTTATCTGCAAAAAGTCCATTACAACGCTATTATCGAGATGTACGAGCAGGTTTACATAATCCGCCAATGGACGATATCACCATTCAGCAGCTAGCGATTCATTCCATAAATAGCTTCGAATAGTAGGAAGCATTTGAGCTTGAAATTTTGCAAACTTCCTTTTTCTACACTCAGGGACTATACATTAGCATAGTCCCTCTCTTTTCATATGCTATTAAGCAGAATTCTCTTCCTTTTTAAGTTTATTTTTACAAAGGACTACCCTGAAAAGTATGATGTTCTTGTGAGCAGTCCGCAGCCGGCATTTACTTCGCTTTCCATGGGGCGGGCGCCGAGCCTCTCCGGAGCATGGCTCCTATGGGGTCTCGGCTGTCACGCTAATCCCATAGGAGTCTTCGTGTATGTCGGCCGCTCATCGCTAAAAAATAGGGATACTGCTTATTTTTCATGTGCCATGGTGCGAATTTTATTAGCATGGATGTCTACCCATTTTTTTATGGTAGTTTCCCATTTAAAGGGACCATTTACCACATGATCGACGATTAATACTGTCAATTCTTCTATCATTATTAAAAGCAAAAACCCGTATAAGAATACCATTGTATTTGCCCCTTTCTTCCCTTTAACATAATTGTTCTTTTTTTTATTCCTCTTTTTTTTTTAGTTAAAACGCGTATTGTAATATATGTATTAAAGGCGATAGGAAGTACATATTATTGATTTCTACTATATAAAAGAAATTAGAATAATCATGTGGGAAATCTTGGGTGTCTGAAAAAAATGTAAAAGTATTGAAAAGTTGCATAAAATGACGGATAATCATAAATTAATTGAATGAATAAAAATTATTCACTAAAGGGAGATGGAAAATGAAAATACGAGTTTCTGCCGTGCAGTATAAACTGCAAAACATAAAGTCCTTTGAAGAGTTTGCTAGACAATGTGAGCATTATATAAGAACAGCTCAAGAATATGGTTCAGAGTTTGTTCTATTTCCGGAATTTTTTACAACGCAGCTACTTTCAATGGGCGATGGACAAAATCCATTAACAATAAATGAATTGCCAGGATTTACTGATCAATATCGAAATCTTTTCCAATCATTTGCTGTTCAAACAGGTATGCATATAATCGGTGGAACTCATATTATTCGCAGAGACGAAAAATTAATGAACATTGCACATTTTTTTTACCCAGACGGTAGAATAGAAGAACAGGCAAAGCTCCATATTACGCCAACTGAAAGTAATGAATGGAATATGAATAAAGGAGAGTCATTCCGCATTTTTGATACCAATAAAGGAAAAATTGCTATCCTAACTTGTTATGATATTGAATTTCCGGAAATTGTCCGCATAGCAAAAGCGCAAGGAGCTGACGTCATCTTTTGTCCTTCATGTACAGATGACCGCCACGGATTTCATCGCGTCCGCTATACATGTCATGCGAGAGCAATTGAAAATCAAGTGTACGTTGTTGTTACAGGCACAGTTGGTTCCTTAACAAATGTTGACTTTATGCGGGCAAATTTCGGGCAAGCAGCTGTGATCACACCAAATGATATCCCTTTTCCGCCAAGAGGAATAATGGCAGAAGGGGAATTAAATGATGATATGGTTGTCACTGCTGATTTAGATTTAGCACTATTATATAATGTTCGAGAAAATGGTTCTGTTACTACATGGAGAGATAGGCGGACGGATTTATATACTGATTGGAATTCATCAATAGAGGGGCAATCTTGATGTATTTTCATAAATTTTATTTTTATGATAAACAAATCCCGAAAATAGGTGTTGTACGTAATTATAATCAACATGATTTTGATGAATTAATTTCGTTACAAGCCGAATGCTTCCCTCCTCCTTTTCCATCTGAGTTATGGTGGAATAAAGAGCAGTTGAAAAATCATATTTCGTTATTTCCAAAAGGTGCTCTTTGTGTAGAAATAAATGGAGAACTAGCTGGATCACTTACGAGTTTATGTATTGCGTATGACCCTCAGCATCCAGAACATACATGGGAAGAAGTAACAGATAATGGGTATATAACTACACATAATCCAAATGGTAATGCATTGTATATTGTCGATATAAGTGTTCGTCCAAAATATCGAACATTTGGAATCGGAAAAATCATGATGCAAAGCATGTATCAAATTGTAGTTGAACAAAAGCTTGATCGTCTGTTAGGTGGAGGAAGAATACCGGGCTACCGAAAACACGCAAATAAGCTTACACCAGAACACTATTTAGAAAAAGTTCTTCTCGGAGAATTAAATGATCCTGTTATTTCATTTTTATTAAAGTGTGGAAGAACTCCAGTCTGTCTATTAAAAAATTATCTAGAAGATAAGGAGTCGCTGAATCATGCGGTTTTAATGGAATGGAAAAATCCTTTCCAACATAAAGAAAGATAAAATATTTTTATATGAAAGAATGGTCTCTTGAAGGCTACTTGGATTAAAACGACTTACATCTACCATTCTTTTCAAGATTATGATTAATCATTCCATATAATGTAAATACAGTACTTTAAATAAAGAGGTGTTTTCGTGGAAAATACACAGCAAAAAAAAGATAAACATACGAACGATCTTTGTCCTAAATTTGAGGCGGCTATGACTTTGATTGGAAAAAGATGGGTAGGTTTGGTCGTATCACAATTATTAACAGGAAAAAAAAGATTTTCTGATATAGAAAATTCATTGCCGATTAGCGGGAGGCTGCTTTCTGAGAGATTAAAAGAATTAGAAGAATTAGAGATTGTCGAACGAAGAGTTTATCCAGAAGTGCCAGTAAGAATTGAATATGTATTAACAAAAAGAGGTCAAGAACTAGAAAACGTAATACATTCTATTGCTGCATGGGCAGATAAATGGGGAAACAGCAAGAAAGGGACATCATGAATAAAGCAAAGAGGACGAAAATGAAAGTGCAGTTGTCTTCCGCTGCCTTTTTTCAATCATTAAAAGAGTCTACAACCATTCGAACAGTACAAGAAAGTGATTTAGCTGCTTTAAGTACCCTTTTTTATTATGGATATAAAGGAAGCATAGATTATCAAGGAGAAACGCTCAATACGTATGAAAAGGAGATAAAAGCTTTAATTAAGGGACTTTATGGTCCTTTTTTATTTGATAGTTCCTATCTTTTAATCAGAAAAGAAAAAGTGCTGTCCGCCTCTTTAATTACCTTATTTCAAAATATTCCTATATTAATGTATGCAGTAACATTGCCAGAGCATAAATGCAAAGGGTTTTTCTCTCAGGTTTTGTCTCATAGTATGAATTCACTTTATAAAAAGGGCTATAAAGAATTATATTTAGTTGTCACAAACGGCAATCATTCGGCACAATATATATATAAGAAGTTTGGTTTTCAGGAAATTTCATTGGATTGGAATGAAATTGTACAAGATAAAAAATAAGTTAATAAAACTTGATGATTCCAATTGCTTGTTTTTTATTCCTTACAAAAAGCTGGTATAATTTAAATGGACAATAGGAAAATAATTGCAATAACCGTAAAGTAGGTGTATTTATGAAAATTATTTGTTTTGGTGATAGCTTGACACGTGGAGTAACTTTCATGAAGGGAAGAGTTCGTATAGTAAAAGACAATTATCCTGCACTTTTGCAAAAGTTTTTTAATGTTAATAAAACGGAGGAAACGGAAACAATAATCATTAATAAAGGTGTTTATAATGATAACTCTCAATTACTAGTAGAACGATTAAATAAAGATGTTCTTTCTGAAAAACCCAATTATGTGTTAATTGGAATAGGCGGGAATGATTGCAATTTTAAATGGGACGAGGTTGCCAAGCATCCAGAGTTAAGTCATGAACCAATTGTGCCGATTCCTGAATATATTAACAATATAAAAAATATTATTGCTCAAGTGAAAGAATCAAATATTAAACCTATTTTATTAACCTTGCCTCCATTGGATCCTGTCCGATATTATCAATTTATTGCAAGTAAATATGGCCATACAATTGGACACTGGGTAAGCAGCTGCGGAGGAATTGAGCATTGGCATGGTTTGTATAATCTACAGTTGAAGAATTTAATAAATCAATTAAATATACCCTCCATTGATATTCGGTCTTCCTTTAAAAAAACAGGTGAAATAACGGATTATATTAGTGATGACGGCATTCATTTAACTGCGATTGGATATAAAGAAATGAGCAAAATTATCTACGAAGAGCTAGTATTGTTAACAAAGCCGGCTACTCAACAGTAAATATGTTCAGTGGTATACAACTATCTTTTTTTTGTTTGTTTATCCTCTTCAATCTTTCCCACTTTTCCATTATAAACTCTATTCCTCTTAAAATTTTCGTCTGCCCTTATAAAATCTATACACTATTTATCCCACTCTTAACGGGCAGTAAGACCCCAATCTCAAGATGCTGAGGAATCGAAGAAGCTAGGTGGGGGATAACTTGCCCGTAAAGGTCCGAGGGAGGTACACAAACTAAGGACGCCACTTCCTTATGTCTTCGTTTGTGTGATCCACATCCTGTGGAAAGGTTCACTTTATCTTATTCTATTTTGTTTTCCAGCTGCAACAGCACAGCAAAAAGGCTGTTTTTTTTTTGATGGAAAAATAATACAAATATTATTAAATGTCAAAAACATTGTCTATGGACTTGCCTTGAAACTGATACTAATGTTATAACTCTATGGAAAATAGAAGTATTTTGATATACTAGTGGTAAGAAGAAACGTAATGATAGAATGAAAAACACGGAGGAAGTCTGATGAGCAGTATGTATGAAAAGATATTAGATGTAATAGAAAGAATAGGCCCTGCTTCCATATCTTCTATTTATGATGAATTAAATAATGATCCAAGCCTTATGTTTAATGATGAAAAGCCTTTGCAGCTTTCATCTATAAAATCTGCTATTACGAGGAAAAAAGACTTATTTCATGTAGATAATGATGTAGTTTCCATTTTGCCTGATAAAGAAGTGACGAAACTAATCATTGAATACCAAGTGGAAGAAAGCAGTTGGTATAAACTTTCCATAGATTTACTGAAAGAAATTTATATATTTCAAGAATGGCATAGCTCAGGAAGCAATGATATTAAACCAATTGGAAATATCGTGGATAACAACGATTATTTAACCCTAAAAAAAGAAATTTATAAATTGAAAATATGGGATTGGGAATTTCAAGAAGATAAAGAATCACTACAAGGTTGGACAATTACATTGCTTACTGTAGGAAAAAAATATAAAATAACTGAAATGCATGAAAAAGATAAAAAATGGAAAAAAATAAAAAAAGTCGTCTCACACTTTATAAATATTAAATCTTTTAATCATAAGAGCTAGACTCTATATGTAATTGGATCATTAAGTTAAAAATAAGGATGTCCCTAATGTAATTATCACTCTCTATGAATGCTGACTAGGAGAAGTGGAAAGACATTAGACATCCTTTTTATCTGAAAATGGACAATGAACGTGGCTATTTTCGTTTTCTATCGGTGCATGGTCCATTTTCCTATATCGATAAATCCTAATCTTTTGTACAATCTTCCAGCAATGGGATTATCGTAAAATAAACATAGTGTTTGCTTTTCTTTTAATAAATTTTGAACGAAAGAAGAAAGTAGACTGCTTGCGAATCCTTGATTACGATATTCGAACCGGGTGCATACACCGACAATCATAGCAGAAATACTTGTCTCGGCTGTTGTAGAAACACATGCTATAATTTCATTACGATTATTTTCAATATAGTAGGTTCGGCCTGTTTTTGATTCGATCGCTTTTTTTAGCATTTCATGACTATTCGGACTTAAATCAAATTCTTTTATTGTTTTTCTTAGAGAAATGATGCGGTCAATATCGCCAACCTTTGCTTCCTTTATCGTAGCAGGTGATGAAGGTAGGGAAGTAGTGCTGGTACATTCAGAGAAAAAAGTAATCTTCTTACTGGATAAAATTAACCCTGGGATATTTTCAAACTTTTCCACTAGATCTGATTTGCCAGATAGTTTAATAGGTTGTGTTGTAGCCTTTAAGAGCTGGATAAATCCTTCTAAGTCAAAATTATCGATCTCTTCCGCATAAAAAGTATAATTATCATAATATTCAAGTAGTACAGCCTTCAGCTTATTATTTTGCCATTCTCCCCATAGTCTTTGAAAGGAAGTTTCATACCCAAATGCTTCAATGTCCCCGATAATAAAAAGATTAATAGAAGGTTCTTTTTTCAAAAAATGCATTACAATGTTATGCTCTTTTTCCGTTAATTGGGTTATCATGTTTATCCCTCTTTAAAGTATGTAATTTTTGCAATATATCATACCATAAAAAGGATTATTTTAGGGGGATTAAAGAAAAAATCCTTCAATGTAAATAAAATAATTACTTATTTATTACAGGAAGGATTTTCTCTCTATTTGAAGATAAGAATATAAAATTTTGAAAGTAGACTAGTGTCTAGCTTAGGTGCT
This sequence comes from Niallia sp. 03133, assembly GCF_052663225.1. NCBI lineage: Bacteria > Bacillati > Bacillota > Bacilli > Caryophanales > Bacillaceae > Niallia > Niallia sp. 03133. Next base: position 188,576 of record NZ_JBQTCY010000002.1, on the reverse strand, counting down.
GATGTTGCCACAGACGTGGCACACTTCAATCGGCCAGTTCGTTCGTAGCTAAAAGGGCGCTTTCGCTTTTTCAAATCATATGGAGCTTGTCAAAACATTAAAATATCTTGCATCTGGATGTGCAAATACCATTGCTGATACGGATGCTTCCGGCTCCATCATACATTCTTCTGTTAAATGAATGCCTATATTGTCTGGTGTGATTAAATCAAATAATTTTTTTTGATCCTCCAACTCAGGACAAGCAGGGTAGCCAAACGAATATCGTTGTCCTTGGTATTTAGCAGAAAAACGGTCCTTCATCGTAAAATCTGTTGGATCTGGGAAACCCCAGCGATCCCTAATCTGACGGTGAATTAATTCTGCAAAACCTTCTGCAACTTCTAATGCCAGAGATTGAAGGGCATGGGATTCCAAAAACTTGCCTTCCGCTTTTAACGATTCCGAAGCCGCTCTAATTTTGTTCCCTGAAGTTACTGCAAAAAATGCCACATAATCCATTTTGCCGCTTTCCACTGGTTTAACATAATCAGCAAGACATAAAAACGGCGCCTTTTCTTGTCTTGGAAAATCAAAAACTTGTATCACATCTTTTTGATTTTCTGGGTTATAGATGAGTACTTTATTTCCATCAGACTGAGCAGGAAAGAATTGATAAACACCTTGTGGATTTATCCAATTATTTTTCTCCGCTTGTAGCAGCAGGTTTTCTACCGTTTCATTTATTTTAACGGTTTTTTCATCTTTTTCTGCTAGAAGTCTATCAATTTTCCCTTTTACTCCTAAATGATGCCCCAAAAGCATTTGTTTATTCACATAAGGTTTAATATGGGCTAAAGAATAGCTTGTTAGGATATGCCTTTTCGTATCCTGTGGGACGAAAACAGGAACTTCTTGATTAACTGTTTTTGTGATCTTAGCCGGTTTTACAACTGTTTTAACGGCAACATTAGAAGCAGATGCGAGCATTTTTTCTTTTCTGTCTTCAAATTCTTTTGCTAATTGTTTCCGTTCGTCAGGATCCGCTAATTGGTTTGCAATAGAAAGACCATTCATCGCATCCTTGGCATAAAGTACAAGCCCTTTATATTCTTGAGAAATTTTAGTATCTGTAAATTTCCTAGAAAGAGCAGCGCCTCCAACTAATATTGGAATATCAATACCTGCTTGTTTCATATCAGATGCTGTAATTACCATCTGCTGTGCAGATTTAACTAATAATCCTGATAATCCAACCATGTCCGGCTTTTCTTTTTTGATTGCAGCAACAAGTTCAGCAGGAGGGACCTTAATGCCAAGATCTACTACTTTATAACCGTTATTGCTTAAAATAATATCGACTAAATTTTTTCCGATATCATGAACGTCACCTTTAACGGTTGCTAAAATTATTTTTCCCTTAGTGGAGCTGGTTTCATTTTTTTCCATATGCGGTTCCAAATGAGAAACAGCAGCTTTCATTACTTCCGCACTTTGCAAAACTTCCGCTACTATCAATTGATTATCATTAAACAGTCTTCCTACTTCTTTCATTCCGTCCATTAGAGGACCATTAATAATGTCAAGAGGGGCACTGTAATTGATTAAAGCTAGTTCTAAATCTTCAATAAGACCTTCTTTTGTGCCTTCTACAATGTAATAAGCCAATCTTTCATCTAATGTCATATCAGGCAGGGTGCTTTTTTGCTCTTTTTTCTTGCCGCGATAAAAATTAGTAAACTCTGCTAATGATTCATCGGTTGTATCAAATAATAACTTCTCCGCAAGCAATACTTCGTCTTTCGCAATGGAAGCGAATCTTTCGAGTTTCTCTGTATTTACAATCGCATAATCCAATCCTGCTTGTGTACAATGATATAAAAAGACACTGTTAAGCACTTCTCTGCCGACAGGAGGGAGGCCAAAGGAAACATTGCTTATTCCAAGAATTGTTTGAGCATCTGGACAAGCCTCTTTAATTAATTTGATCCCGTCAACCGTTGCTTTTGCAGAACCAATGTATTGTTCATCTCCAGTGCCAACAGGGAATACAAGTGGATCAAAGATAATGTCACTGCCTTTTAAATTATATTTTTTCGTTAATAAATCATAGGATCGTTTGGCAATTTCTAATTTCTTTTCTGCTGTTACACCCATACCAATTTCATCAATGGTTCCTACTACAACTGCAGCTCCATATTGATGGACAATTGGCAGAATGGCTTCAAAACGTTCTTCTCCATCTTCTAAGTTAATACTGTTAATAATAGCTTTACCTTGAGAATAGGAAAGAGCTTTTTCAATAACTTTTTCATCGGTTGAGTCAATAACAAGAGGAACTTTTATTTTTTTTCCTACTTCATTCATAAAAGATTCCATATCTTGTATTTCATCTCTGTCTGGATCTGCCAAACATATATCAATAACATGTGCACCGCCCTTTACTTGTGCACGAGCTATTTCAGATGCTTCTTCATATTTCCCTTCACTAATAAGGCGCTTAAACTTTCTTGATCCAATAACATTCGTTCTTTCACCGACCATTATTGGGCGAAGGGTAGGATCATCATAAATAAATGGTTCAATTCCTGAAACCATATGAACGTTTAATGAAGAAGACTGTCTTGGCGCATACTCTTTCATTTTATCGGCCATTGCTCTTATATGGTCGGGTGTTGTACCACAACAGCCCCCAACAATATTAAGCCAACCTTCTTTTGCAAAACCAGCTAATTTTTCAGCAAGGGAAAGGGGGGTTTCATGATATTGTCCTTCTTCATCCGGCAAACCTGCATTTGGATAACAGCTGACAGCAAAGTGTGATAGGTCGGATAAAGAACGAATATGATCTTGCATAAATTCTGGTCCAGTTGCACAGTTTAAACCAATTGCAATCGGATTCATATGTTCAACAGAAATATAAAATGCCTCAATCGGCTGGCCGGCAAGCGTTGTCCCCATTGGTTCAATTGTACCGGATATCATTAAAGGCAGCTCTTTACTTGTTTTTTCATATGCTTTTTTAATGCCAATAAAACCAGCTTTTACATTTAACATATCCTGGCTTGTCTCAAGCAAAAGCAAATCGACTCCGCCGACAATCAGACCTCTTGCTTGTTCTTCATAAGAAGAGACAAGCTCATCAAACGTTGTTCCACCAGTAACACTTAGTGTTTTTGTTGTTGGCCCCATAGAGCCAGCAACATATCTTGGCCACTCTGAAGTTGAATATTTGTCCACTGCTTCTTTAGCAATTTTGGCTGCAGCCACGTTATTTTCGTAAGCAGTATCTGCCAGTTGATATTCTTCCAAAACGATGCTGGTTGCGCCAAAAGTATTTGTTTCAATAATATCTGCACCAGCAGCTAAGTATTCTTCATGGATCCTAGCTATAACATCCGGCCGCGTGAAGTTTAGGTTTTCATTACAGCCCTCTAAATCTTCTCCGCCGAAATCTTCAGCGGTTAAGTCTGCTTGCTGCAGCATTGTACCCATTGCTCCGTCCATAATCAGGATTCGCTTTTTTAATTCATCCATTAACGCTGCTTTTTTCATTAGTTGTCCTCCTTAAACGGGCAGTGATTTCATGTGTATATTGTGCAAGTTCAACAGATAGTTCATACCGTAAAAATGGTGTAATTAAGTAGATGCCATTAAAATATTGTGATGCGACATCAATTAATGACTTAGTTATTTTAACGCCTTCCTTGCATGCTTGTACAGGGTCCTCTTTATATACTGCCATTGTTTGTCTAATAGAATCAGAAATTTTTATGCCAGGTACCTCATTATGAAGAAATTCCGCATTGTTGCTGCTGATTAATGGCATTAAACCAATATAAATAGGGGCTTTGATATGTTTAGTAGCTTCGTATAATTCAATTATTTTTTCCTCAGAGTAAACAGGCTGAGTAATAAAATAATCGGCGCCCGCTTCTATTTTTTTCTCCATTCGTTTTACCGCCTTATCTACTTGACGAACATTTGGATTAAAAGCCGCAGCTACTGAAAAATTCGTTTTTTCTCCTAAGTTCTTACCGGAAAAGGACAATCCTTTGTTTAATTGTTTAATCATCGAAATTAAATCGAAGGATGACATATCATAAACGGATGATGCACCAGGAAAATCGCCAACTCTTGCCGGATCGCCAGTTATAGCCAGCACATCATTCAATCCTAATGTATGAAGTCCCATTAAATGGGATTGCAATCCAATTATATTTCGATCGCGGCATGCTATGTGAACGAGTGGGCGAATGCCGGTCTTATTTTTTGTTAATGATCCAAGAGCAGTGTTGCAAATTCTTGGAGAAGCCAAGCTATTGTCTGCTAAAGTAAGTGCATCAATGCCTGCTTCTTTTAGTTTTTGAGCCCCTTCAAAAAAGCGTTCGGTATTTAGTTTTCTTGGAGGATCTAGCTCTACAATAACAGAAGGTCTTTCTTTTACAATTTCTTCTAATGGTTTTGTTTCTCTTATATGTTGTGCTGTTACGATTCGATTTGTTGTTATTTTTTCATAAATTGTTTTTTCAACGACAGGCTGTGAATTTTTTAATGCATTTGAAAAAGCCTGTATATGATCTGGCGTTGTACCACAGCATCCCCCTAATAAGCGAACACCTTGCTTACGGAATTCAATTGCTGACTGTTGGAAGTATTCTGCATTGTCTTTGTATTCGAATTTTCCGTCAGTAAAGGCTGGTAAACTCGCATTGGGGTAGGCAGATAAATAAGCATGTTTTAATAATGGAACATTTTCAAAAGATGCAATCATATGATGTGGTCCGAGACGACAATTTAATCCCACTACGTCTGATCCCAATTCTTCGAGCTGATGAAAAGCTTCTGCAACCGTAACCTGATTTTGCAAAATGCCTATTTCATGAACAGAAACTTGAGAAATAATCGGTAAATCCGTTTCTTTTTTTGCAATAGAAAGAACAGTTTTTAATTCTTCCAAATCATAATAAGTCTCAAGGATGATTCCATCAACACCTTCAAGCTGTAGGCAATACAATTGTTCCCTGAAGGTTCTTTTTATATCTTCTAACGAGATAGCCAGCGGTTTAATTCCTCTATTTCCGCCGATTGTACCTAGAATAGTGGTATTATTGTTTGCCGCTTTTTTGGCAATTTGCACTGCGGCACTATTTATCTCTTTTACAGAATCCTCCAAACCGTAGCGCTGCAATTTTAAATAATTCGCTGCATACGTATTTGTTTGGATGATGTTTGCACCTGCATGAATATAAGCGCGGTGAATATCTTCTATTTTATCGCTGTGGGAAAGGTTTAACTCTTCCAAACAACTATCTTTTCCATAATTGTATAGTAATGTACCCATTGCTCCATCAGCTATTAATATTTCATTTTTTAATTTTTTAAGAAAGGACATCCTTTTACACCTCAAAATCTAAATATAATGTAATTCTCCTGTTTTCTTTAATGCTGCTTCAAAGTCTTTAATTAAATCATCAGGATTTTCTAATCCAATAGTTAGACAAAGAAGGGCGTTAGTATTGGCTCTTTCTTGTCTAGCTTCAGGATCCATTGCAGCATAGGACATTTTGGCAGGATAAGATAGGATAAATACTACCGATCCAAACTAACTGCAAAAACAAGAAGCTTTACATATGCAGCAAAGGTGCAAAGCGCTTCTTCACTTTGAAGCTCAAATGAAAATGCTTGCACCAGGATTTGCTGCCTGTTTGTTCTGATTATCAAATTGTTAAGAATCTACTGTAATCATATTTGAAAAAATAATCAATATCTTTATTGTGTTGAATGGTGCATTTACTGCACCGATTTCTCGATCTATATGAAGTAGTTTGTCGTTAATATATAATTATTTTACGCCCTTAGCTAAGGCAAATGCTTTGTCTAAATCTTTCATTAAATCTTCAACATTCTCAATTCCTACAGAAAAGCGCAATAATTTATTGCATACGCCTGTTGCAATACGAATTTCTTCTGGAATATCTGCATGTGTTTGTGTTGCAGGGTAGGTAATAAAGCTTTCAATTCCGCCTAGGCTTTCTGCAAAAGATATTAAATGCAAGTTTTGCAAAAAGGGATTTACTAATTTTTCATCTAAAATACGAAAGGATAGCATACCGCCTCTTCCAGGATACAATACATCCAATACTGTGTCATGCTCTTTTAAATAGGAAGCAAGCACTTTGGCATTTTCTTCATGCTTTGCCATTCGAAGAGATAATGTTTTCATTCCACGCATTAGCAGCCAAGAATCAAAAGGACTTAAGACAGCTCCTGCTGCATTATGGTGCATGGCCAATTGATTACACAGCTCATTTCCTTTTGCGACAATCAGTCCTGCAAGTACATCATTATGGCCGCCTAAATATTTAGTTGCACTATGAATAACGATATCTGCACCAAGCAAAATAGGCTGTTGAATAATTGGTGTATAAAATGTATTATCCACAATTAATAAAATGTTATGTTCCTTTGCCAAAGCAGCTGCTTTGGCAATATCTGCAGTTTGCATTAATGGATTTGTTGGAGTTTCGATAAATATAGCTTTCGTATTAGCTGTTATCTGTGAACGGATTTCTTCTATATTAGATGTGTCGACGTATGAACATCGAAGACCCCATTTTTTGAATCCTTGTTCTAACAATCGATAAGTGCCCCCATATAAATCCTTTGAAACAATCCATTCGTCCCCGCTTTGGAATAAAGCAAGAATGGTTTGAATCGCGGCCATTCCAGAGCTACATGCAAATCCACGTTCTCCTTCTTCCAAATCTGCAATTGCTTTTTCTAATATCTCTCTTGTTGGATTCCCAGTGCGAGTATAATCGTACCCAGTTGATTCCCCAATTCCCGTGTGGCGATAAGCAGTAGAAAAGTAAACTGGAGGATTAACTGTTCCTGTGCTATTTTCAGTTCTATTTCCAATTTGTGCTAATTTAGTCTCTAATTCATACATATAAAACGCTCCTTTAATCAATAAATGATGTTTTTTCTTTTGCGGTTAATAGCATTACAAATTCAATTCAAATCAAGGAGAGGAAAGATTATATGCATTTTTTCTATTTCCCAAACACGGAGTTTTTGGCCATAAAAAAATCTTCTTCCTTTTAGTAAGAAGAAGATTTTGTAGTTTATTAGGTCCTTCTCCTTATCTCTCAAGTTTTTTTAACTTGATGGACTTAGCACCTTTTCAGTTAATGGAACTGAAGGTTGCTGAGGTGTCTTCGGGCCATTCCCTCAACCTCTCTTGATAAGAAATTATCGTATGTAATTTTCTATTAATTTACTACAGATTTTACAGAATAGCAATATTTTTTTGTTTCTTTTTCATTTCTTCATAAAGAAGTGGAGGTTTTAACTTATAAAATTGATAAAGTTGGACAATTCCTTAACAATTTCAACTTTCATAAAAAACATAAATATAAAGATGATGAAATTTCATTGGAAAAATAGCTGTTAGATTTATCCAATGCACAAAGTTTTCTGATTACTGCTCTTCAATTAACTGATATACATCAACATCCATTTCTTGATCGGGATTGGCTTTTGTATAAATTCTTGCCGTTTTGGATTTCGAGTCGACCGTTTGAATAATCACACTTTCTCCTTGATAACTAACATCAATAATATCGCCAGAGTTCATAATTTCAATAGCTCTTCCTGTGTTCATCCTTCTTCCTCCTAATTATACAGCATATATTTCCTTCTTTAAAATGGTAGTAAGATTATAGAAGAAAAACAATTTCTAGATATATAATTGGTTTTTTTATTGGAATTTATCCATTTACAAAGTGGTTCTCATGAAATTTTAATTTATCTTTCATTTGTTTTTCTGGATTAAAAGGTAAGCTAAGGAAAGAACATGCATGGTATTTATTTTCGTTAATTATTAGCATATTTACCAGGGATATAGTAATTACTATCAATGGAATAAGCTTCAAAAGGAGGGCAATTGTGCTGTTGGGGGATAGCACAATTTATTTTAGAACGAACAAAGGAGATGGAGTAAATGTTGATGATATTTAGATATATCATTATTAGTTTTTTCTCGTTAACAGCAGTTTCATTATTAGGATACCAAATGATTGAATTTACTCATGCTATAATAGATGTATTATTAAATAAAAAGGATATAAATTAATCATAATTCAAGTCTGTGAGTGTGGGAAATGAGAAGAATCTTAATTATAGAAGACGAAAAAAACTTAGCAAGGTTTATTGAATTAGAATTAGCATATGAAGGATATGAAACAGAGGTATGTTCTGATGGGAGAAGTGGATTAAATAAAGCCATGACACAAAAGTGGGATGTAATCCTGTTGGATTTAATGCTTCCTGAGTTAAATGGAATAGAAGTATGCAGAAGAATCCGCCAGGTAAAAGATACGCCAATTTTAATGATTACTGCAAGAGATAGTGTGCTTGATAAAGTATCTGGATTAGATAGTGGTGCAGATGATTATTTAGTGAAACCATTTGCAATAGAGGAGCTGCTTGCAAGATTAAGAGCTTTGTTTCGGAGAACGGACACAACCCTTTCTTCCCCAAAAATGACGGTTCTTAATTTTAAAGACATTACGTTAGAAGTAGAATCACATATTGCAAAGAAAGGGGATAGTGTCCTCACTCTTACAAAAAGGGAATATGATTTATTAAGTATGTTTATGAGCAATATTAATATTGTACTGACAAGAGAAGTATTATTGAATAAAATATGGGGCTATGAATCAGAAGTAGAAACAAATGTGATAGATGTTTATGTGCGATATTTACGCAATAAGTTAGATCCATTGGGAAACACAGTATATATTGAGACAGTCCGAGGAATAGGATATGTGATGAGATGAACATGATTAAAAAATTGTCTCTTTTGCCATGGAAATGGAAGCTGACAGTATGGTTGTCATTGAGTATTTTTTTGACCTATATTATATTTACTTTTTTTGAATACCATACTGTATCTTCTTGGTTAATGAAACAGGAAGAAAATGCTGTGAAACAAACGATGAATGAGTTATTAAAGAATTTTCAGTCAGATGCGGATCCCTTTTCAAAAAAAGAAATTCAAGCTAGTTTGCCCTTTATGGAAAAAATAAACACAAAGAATCAGCTTATACGTATAACAGATGAAAAGGGGAAAGTAATTATATCTCAATTAAATGGCGAGTTTCCTATAATCGAACCGAATAAAATCCTGGACCTTAAAAAAATAAGTTATGTTACCATTGGTAATCAACAGTCATTAGTATATAGCCAAAAAATCCATGGCAAAGATTTCAGCGGTAAAGTGGAGATTATCCGTTTATTGGATTCTTATGATTTGGTAAGGAAGCATTTGGCTTTCTCTATGTTTCTGTTTGCTCTTGCTACCATCCTTATTAGTGCAGCAATCGGCTATTTATTGTCGTCCCAATTATTGAAGCCATTAAGTGTTATTACTAAAACAATGAATAAAATTAAAAGTGCCGGATTTAAGGAAAGAATTCCGGTTTATCCGCAAAAAGATGAAATATCAGAACTTTCTAAGATATTTAATGAAATGATGGATCGAATTGATGGCTCCTTTTTACAGCAAAAACAATTTATTGAAGACGCTTCACATGAATTGCGTACACCAATATCCATATTGGAAGGACATTTATCGATGTTAAATCGTTGGGGGAAAAAAAATCCGGAAATTTTAGAAGAATCGTTGCAGGCATCTGTGGAAGAAGTGGACAAATTAAAAAAGTTGGTACTTTCTTTATTAAATTTATCAAAGCTTGAACATAATCGAAACGACAATGTCCTATTACCTGAAAAAGTGGCAGAAATGATTCACCACACAGTGAAAGACTTTCATATGCTCCATGAAGAATTCCAATTTATAGAAAAAATTCATTCGAATAATCTTTTTGGAGTTACAGAACAGCACTTCCAACAAGTGTTAACGATATTACTAGACAATGCTATAAAATATTCAGCTGCTAAAAAAGAGATTACGATTGTAACGAAGGAAGTGTATAAAAATTTTATATTAGAAATTGAAGATAATGGAATTGGCATCCCCAAACAAGAATTAGTTAAAGTATTTGATCGATTTTATCGAGTAGATAAAGCACGCAGCAGGGAACAAGGAGGAACTGGACTTGGTCTGGCAATTGCGAAGAAGATAGTCGAGTACTATGATGGAGAAATTACCATTGAAAGTAAAGAAGGGGTCGGTACAAAAGTCATTGTGACGTTCCCGCTTTAAATTTGGATTTTTATCCCACACTTAACGGGCAATAAGACCCCCAGCATCAAGATCCTGAGGAATCGAGGAAGCTATAGGTGGGGGATAACTTCTCGTAAAGGTCCGAGGCGGTACACAACTAAGGTCTCCTCTTCCTGTGGACCGCAAGCTTTCAGGATCTGTGGGGGATGAAGAAAACCCCACTGATGGAAGGGTTCACTTTATAAGACTAACAGGATCTTCTAATTGTATAACAAAACATCTTATGCTCAAAACTTCAATCTGAACCATATATTTCGTGGCTTGAGTTTTTGTATGCAAGTGATTTTTTTTATTTTTCAGGTAGTGAGAATCAGAAAGCAAGAACTAGAAATCGAGCGTTTCTCGACAGCATGAGACTGACAATATCAGTCTTTTTTTAATATTTTGTTCTGCTTTATGAAAAGTATATTAATTTTTTAATGGACATTCATTTACCAGGTTGAGCATATTCTTTATTACACAAAAAGTGGTCATACTTTCGTTCTCCTTTACTGCTAAACAATTTTTTAACTATTAATAAGTGAAAAACTTTTGAAGCTCTACTGTAGACATGATAAAATATTTAATGTAAACGTTTTATTTTTTGAATTTACACAAATTTAGTGTAAATTAGAATCAATAAGGGAATAAAAGTTGAATCAACTAGTGATGATGGAGGAGGTTTTTTCATGGGAAAGTCAACGAATGGCATAGGCTTGCGCCCGCCAAAATTTTACGGGCCAAACCTTGGGCTTGCAATGGAATTATACGATATGTATTTAGAAGATCCTAATTCTGTTGAAGCGGATATTAGGAATCATTTTGATAAATGGGGATCACCAAATGATTTGAAAGAAGAGCCTTCTGCTTCAGTAAATAGTCCTGCTACACGAGTACAAATTGAAAAAGCGATTGCTGCAGTTACACTAGTAAATAAAATAAGAGCTTACGGTCATTTAGCAGCAAATATTTATCCATTAAATGATCATAAAAGAGAAGAAGAGATTTTCGACATTTCTCGGTTTGATTTAACAAAGGCTGATTTAGAGAATATAGCTGCATCCTTATTATGTCCAGATGCACCCTCCTCAATAAAAACTGGCTATGAAGCAATTGAATATTTAAAGAAAGTTTATTCAAACACAATAGCATTTGAATTTTATCATGTAAATGATCATAATGAAAAAAAATGGCTGCAGCAAAAAGTAGAGTCAGGCAACTTGAAGCCAGAATGCAAATCAACATTAAAGAAAAAACTACTAAAGAGATTGATAGAAGTAGAAGAATTTGAGAGTTTTTTACATAAAACGTTTGTGGGTCAAAAACGATTTTCTATCGAAGGATTGGACACAATGGTGCCAATGCTGGATGAAATCATCGCCCAATCTGTTATGAATGGAGCTAAAAGCATTAATATTGGAATGGCTCATCGAGGAAGGCTGAATGTATTGGCACATGTTTTAGAAAAACCATATGAAACGATTTTTTCTGAATTTCAACATGCTCCAAATAAACAATTAGTGCCTTCTGAAGGTTCCATCGGAATTAGCTTCGGGTGGACAGGTGATGTGAAATATCATTTAGGGTTAAACCGGCAAATAAAAAGCAGCAGTACTTCGAAAGTGCGTTTGTCCTTGGCAAATAATCCAAGTCATTTAGAATTCGTCGGTTCTGTAGTAGAGGGGTTTACTAGAGCTTCACAGGATGATCGGAATAATGCTGGTTTTCCAGTCGAAAATTCCAGTGCAGCACAAGCGATATTAATCCATGGAGATGCTGCATTTCCAGGTCAAGGCATTGTATCAGAAACATTGAATTTAACAGGCTTAAAAGGATATCGAACTGGCGGAACCATTCATATTATTGCAAATAATACGATTGGCTTTACAACAGAATCAGAGGATTCCCGTTCTACCACCTATGCCAGTGATTTAGCGAAAGGCTTTGAAATCCCAGTGATTCATGTCAATGCAGATGATCCTGAGGCGTGTATAAAAGCTGCTTTTATAGCTTGTGAATACAGAGCGACCTTTAAAAAGGATTTTTTAATAGATTTAATTGGCTATAGAAGGTATGGACATAATGAAATGGATGAGCCAATGACTACAAATCCGTTGATGTATAAGGTAATTCAACAGCATCCAACAGTTGCTGAAAAATATATGCAGAAATTACAACAGGACGCTGTTATCAATCATCAAGAAGTACAGACTATAAAAGATGAAGTGATGGTAAAACTTCAAAAAGCATATAAAAAAGTTCCGAAGAAAAAAGAAGAACCTGCTGCTACCAACCCACCTAATTCTGTGGAAAGGCTTCTTCCAGATGTTCACACAGCTGTTTCATTAGAGAGATTAAAGCAAATTAATAAAGAGCTGCTTCATTTTCCACCTCCATTTCAAATTTTTGATAAGCTGGGGAAAATTCTAAAAAGAAGAGAAAATGCTCTTGAAGGAAATGGGAAGATAGATTGGGGACTGGCAGAAACACTGGCATTTGCAAGCATTTTGCAAGATGGAACTCCAATTCGTTTGTCCGGGCAAGATTCACAAAGAGGTACCTTTGCACAAAGAAATATTATTTTGCATGATCATATTACAGGAACTTCCTATTCTCCATTGCATACTTTATCAAATGTAAAAGCGTCATTTGCAGTACATAACAGTCCACTTTCAGAAGGCTCTGTCCTAGGGTTTGAATATGGATATAATGTATTTGCTCCCGAAACATTAGTATTATGGGAGGCTCAATATGGAGATTTTGCTAATGCAGCTCAAGTGATTTTTGATCAATTTATTGCAGCAGGAAGAGCAAAGTGGGGACAAAAATCCGGATTAGTGATGCTGCTGCCACATGGATATGAAGGCCAAGGTCCTGAACATTCCAGTGGAAGGTTAGAGAGATTCCTAATATTGGCTGCAGAGAACAATTGGACGGTTGCCAATCTATCATCTTCTGCTCAATATTTTCATATTTTGCGGAGGCAAGCAGCTGTTTTAAATCAGGAAGAAGTCAGACCACTGATTATTATGACACCTAAAAGCCTGCTGAGAAATGCAGCTGTGTCATCAAACGGCAAAGAATTAAGTGAAGGTCGTTTTATGCCAGTTTTGGAAGAACAAGGCACTGGAAATAACGTAAACGAGGTGCAAAGAATTATACTTGCGACTGGAAAAATGGCTATTGATTTACATCAAGCATTAAAAGAGCAAACGAATACTAATGAAATTCATGTCATAAGGGTAGAGGAAATTTACCCGTTTCCGGAGAATAATTTAATAGAGATTTTTTCGCGTTACCTAAGAGCAAAAGAAGTAGTATGGGTTCAGGAAGAACCGAAAAATATGGGAGCATGGAGTTTTTTGGAGCCGCGAATAAAAAAAATATTACCTGCTTCTGTTTCCCTTAAATATATTGGCAGACGAAGACGATCCAGTCCTGCAGAAGGAGATCCAAACGTCCATCGTAAAGATCAGGCAAGAATCATTAATGAAGCATTAACATGGAATGAGTAGAGGGGGAAGTTTAATGGCTGAAATTAAAGTACCAGAACTGGCTGAATCCATTACAGAAGGCACGGTAGCGCAATGGCTAAAGAAAACAGGGGAATTCGTTGAAAAAGGGGAATATATTGTTGAGCTAGAAACAGATAAGGTAAATGTTGAGATAATTTCGGAAGAAAGCGGTATTTTGCAAGAGTTGAAAGCGAATGAAGGGGATACGGTATTAGTTGGTGAAACAATAGCAATCGTTTCAGATACTGATTCTTTGCCTATAGAAAAACCAATTGACATAGTAGAAAAGCCAACGAATGAGGAAAAAGGAGTGAAGGAGAAGCTGTTTAAATCAGATCCAGTTTCTTCCCAATCACATAAACCGATCGCATCGCCAGCAGCACGAAAAATAGCGAGAGAAAAAGGAATTGATTTGACTTCTATTACATCTAGTGACCCGCTCGGCAGACTTAGAGCACATGATGTGATGAATCATGAACAAGTGGAAAAAACAGAGGGAAAACCAGTTGTTGAACCATCAACTAAAGGGAACATTGCTCCAAGTGCAACAGCGGATGATAAATTAGTCGAAAGAAAACGTATGACGAGAAGAAGACAAACTATTGCTAACAGACTTTTAGAAGTTCAGCAGAATACAGCGATGCTTACTACATTTAATGAAGTAGATATGACCAATATTATGCAGTTAAGAAATCGCAGAAAAGACCAATTTCAAAAAGAAAATGATGTAAAATTAGGATTTATGTCTTTTTTTACAAAGGCGGTTGTGGCTTGTTTAAAAAAAGCGCCGATATTAAATGCAGAAATACAAGGAGATCAAATTCTGTTAAAAAAATATTATGATATCGGCATCGCAGTTTCAACAGATGAAGGTCTGGTCGTCCCAGTTTTAAGAGATGCAGATCGTAAAAATTTCGCAGAGATTGAAAATGATATTATGGATTTTGCGAAAAAAGCAAGAAACAATAAATTATCCCTAAGTGATCTGCAGGGAGGAACATTTACCATTACTAATGGCGGAGTTTTTGGTTCATTATTGTCAACGCCGATATTAAACGGACCACAGGTTGGGATATTGGGAATGCATAAAATTCAGCTTCGTCCGGTAGCGATAGATGAAGAAAAAATGGAAAACAGACCAATGATGTATATTGCGTTATCATACGATCACCGTATCATTGACGGGAAAGAGGCAGTGACATTCCTTGCAAGAATTAAAGCATTATTAGAAGACCCAGAATCTCTCCTTTTCGAAGCTTAAGAAGAATCATAAAGTAGATAGATAGTCGCAGGGCGCTGAAGTAGCTGTAAGAAATAAAATGGAAGCGTCCGTGTTGCGATACATAGGGATTGAACGATGAAGAAACGCGTCTTCCAGCTTTCTTCATCAACACTAGGACAATATAGTTTTAATTTAGAAAAAAAGCTGACTTTCATTCAAATGAAAGTCAGCTTTTTGAGGTGGCAGTATGCTATTTTAAATAGAAAGATAGACTAGAAAATGAAACAAAAAATATCCATCTTAGCTATCAAAATATACTAGCCTTTATTCGGTTTTAATCCACGACGTCTGATTTCATCTTTCAATATAGAAACCCATTCCTTTTCATTTCCGGCCTTTAATGCATCACGATAAGAGAAGATTAACTGTTCATTACTCAAAATTTTCATTTTGCATTCCTCCTTAATAAAATGGATTGAATTTTCTAACAATTTAATCATAACCTATTTTTCTATCGAAGAAAAGTGATAAAATAAAATCATAGAAAAATAGGAAGTTTGTAATGAATATTTTATTATTATATGAATATGGGTATAGAAAAAAGATAGTATGAATTCAATAGGTGATTCAAACTAGAAAGGAAAAGATTGTTCCCATGTGTTTTGCTTAAATAGCTTGTTTATTACGAAAAAATGGGAGAGTGGAGAAAAAATATGCTTATAAAAAGAAGTGTTAAAACCAATAATCACGACCTTTTTGTAGAAATAACGGAATCAGTACAAAAAGCAGTGGAGGATAATCAAGTGAAGGAGGGTGTTGTTTATGTATATTGCCCTCATACAACAGCCGGAATAACGATAAATGAAAATGCTGATCCTGATGTAGTCGCTGACATGATTCGCCGCTTTAATGAGCTCTATCCATGGGAAATGGAAAATGACCGACATATGGAAGGCAATACAGCTGCTCATATGAAAGCTAGCACTGTTGGATCTTCACAAATGATTATTATAACGGATGGTAAACTGCTTTTAGGTACATGGCAAGGTGTGTATTTTTGCGAATTTGACGGACCAAGAAATCGTCATTATTATCTGAAAATTATCCCATCCATATAAAAAAGGAGATGCATATGAAAGAGAGCGTAAATGTATTTGTTTATGGTTCATTAAGAAAAAATGAACAAAATCATTATATGGTACAAGATTATACTTGTCTAGCAACAGAAGTGTGGATACATGGTAGATTATTTGATGCTGATCTGGGCTATCCATTTCTCATACGGGATAAAAGAAAAAAAGTAGTGGGTGAAATCTATCAAGTTCCATTTAACAAGCTAAGTAAGCTGGATGCTTTTGAAGATTATATTCCAGGAGAAAAAGATAATTTATATGAAAGAGTATTAGTCGATGTATTTGGAAAAAAAAAGAAATGGAGTGCTTATGTATACATTTGCAACCAGCCGCAAATGCTGGTGAAAGAAATTGAACATGGCGATTGGTCATTGGTAAAAAAATCCGAAATAGAAACCACTAATGGGCTAGAATTATGGGAAAAGAACAAAAAAATCTAATATGTTTAACGGATATATCATCTTGGGTAAGGTTAAGTGAACATCATAGAAAGTAGGTTGAAAGATGAATATTCAATCAGAAAATAAATTATATGACATGTATTATGAAAATAAAACGTATAGTGAATTGCAATTTAGGAGACTAGACTGGATTGGCAGTACTTGTTACATTACTTTCCAGCAAGCTAGAAATGGTGCATGGTTTACATTTGAATATAACAAGGTGAATTTCTCCCGTATAAAGGAAAAGAATTTAGTTTCTTAATGAGAAGTATCTTGCATATGCTAACCTCTTCCCATTATACTAAGGTAGTATAATGGAAAGGAGCTTAAAAGCAATGATTCATCAAAGTTGGGAAAAAAAAGAAACTGTGAAAACAGTCAAGTGTATACATACGGATGCAAAAAAATATATTGTAAACAGAGTGTTGACAGCTGGCAAAAATTACGAAGTGAAAAATGAAACAGAAGAATTTTATTTTATCATTGATAATACAGGTAAAGTTGGCGGCTTCTACAAAGATTATTTTCAAGATATATAAAAAGAGTACGAAAACATTTGTTTTCGTACTCTTTTTATATACACAAAAAATCTGTTGATCAAAGGATCAACAGATTTTTTGCATATTACTTTTGTGTGCTAATTGTATTTGCTGAAGGGGCAGCTGGATATAATTTTTTCCCGAGCATAGATTGTAGAATCAAAAATGTTCCTCCGACAGTCCAATATAATGGAAGGGCTGCAGGTGCATTTAGAGAAACCATAACAATCATAATAGGGGAAATAAGACCCATTATTCTCATTTGTTTCTGCTGTTCTTCAGGCAGTGCGTTTTGAGAAACTTTAAATTGGAAATAATATACAATCCCAGCGATTGCCGTTAATATTAGATCCGAATGACCTAAATTAAACCAAAGAAAAGAATGGGATGCAATTTCTGCTGACCCTCTTATCGCATAATAAAAACCCATTAATATCGGCATTTGTATTAACATTGGCAAACAACCCATATTCAGAGGGTTTACTCCATGCGTTTTATAAAGCTCCATTGTTTCACGTTGTAAAGCCTGCTGTTCCTTTGGATCTTTTGCTGCTTTTAATTTTTTTTGGATTTTATCCATTTCTGGCTTTAATTTTGCCATTTTTTCTTTCATAATTTGCTGCTTTTTATATTGTTTTAACATAAGCGGCATTAATAATAAACGAATGATTAACGTAATTAAAATAATCGCCAATCCAAAGTTTCCATTAAATAACATGGCGGTAGTGTGAATTAATGATGCAAATGGTTCAACAACTGTATGGTGAAAAAAACCATCGCTTTTTCCTGACTGTGCAGAAGAACAAGCGGATAATAAAAGTGTGCTTATGGTTACAAGCAAAGCTAAAAGTAATAGTTTAGGTGAACGTTTCAAAATAATTCCTCCATTTATGGTTATTGAAATAAATCGTTTAAATGGAAAGAATTAGGTTTTTCAGGATCATCAACAGGACATTGTGTTCTTTTTCTAATAATTTTACAAATCCAATGTAAGATAGGTGTGTTATATTGTTGTACATTAATATTAATAGTGGAAATGCTAGCTTGAAAGTTAATGCTGCCTTCAGAAGCTAAAGAATGATGATAAACTGTAGTTTGTAAGTTCCAATCCCAAAAATATTTGACCATTAATCCAACTAGTATGGTAAAGTAGATGGTTTGATAACTTGGAATATTGGTTATATCTATTAAGAATTCAAACATTTATACACCTCAATTAGTATTCAGCAATAAAATTATAACGAAAAACCCAATGGAAAGCAATCAAGATCAAATGGATAAAGTCTTATTTGAATAAAATAAGGAGATATAGTGACTGAGTAATTATTATTCTGTAAGAGTTGATAAAAGAGTCTCATATTATCGACTTCAAGATTTCGCCAACACTAGTACATTTTGTACGTTGAAACAAGACACCCGTCTAAGTTCAAAATGTTATACTTTAATTATAGAAGCTTCACTCCTTGCAATACTAAATCAACGTGCTTTTTTTGCTAATTTTACTTTTTCTACACTCTAGAGCCGTTTAGTAATAGACTTAAATATAAAAGTTAATGGGAATAATTCTTTCTATATAATATTTATTTTCTTTATATGTTAAGCAACGATATTATAAGGATAAAAATATGAAAAGAATGGTAAAACACAACGAAATTAGATATAATAACATCCATTAGGATGATGATCATTTGTAATGTATTTAGTTATAAATATAATAATTTCAGTATCCTTTATACCTACTAGATATTAGCCCACTCTTACCGGGCAGCAAGACTCCCACCTCAAGATGATGAGAAATCGTGGAAGGTAAGTGGGGGGATAACTGATAACTACCCGTAAAGGTCCGATAAAGGTACACAAACTAAGGTCGCCACATCCTGTGGAACGCAAGCTTTCCATCAGTGGGGCCCAATGATGGAAGGTTCACTATATATTTTATATTCTATGTTTCACCTTGAAAACCAACCTATTTTCACAGGAATTGGTGAATGTAAGGACAAGAGATTCGAAAATGGTGGAGGGAGAACAGTGAAAGCGTTAATCAATATTGATTATACATATGATTTTGTAAAAGGAAAGCTTCCTTGTGGGGAACCAGCTATGGAGATCGAACAAGAAATTTCCAATATTACGCAAAAATTTATTAATCAAGGAGATTTTGCCGTTTTTGCGATCGATTTACATAAGAAATACGATCCTTATCATCCAGAATCGACATTATTTCCTCCACATAATATTGAAGGTACAAGTGGAAGAGAATTATATGGTGCACTGAATAAAATTTATAAAGAAGCTTCTATGCTGTCGAATGTTTATTGGATGGATAAAACGAGATATAGTGCATTTACTGGGACAGATCTTCATATAAAGCTTAGTGAAAGAAATATCTCTGAATTATATTTGGTTGGTGTTTGCACGGATATTTGCCTTCTTCATACAGCGATCGATGCATATAATTTTGGATATAAATTATTTATTTATGAAAATGCTGTGGCATCTTTTAATCAGGCAGGTCACCAATGGGCTTTACAACATTTCAAAGAAGTTTTGGGTGCAATTATTTTATAAGGATGCAATTGAAGTTTTGGGAGGACAAACATGAGTTATAAATTAGAAGATGATAGTTTAATGTTACATACAGATCTTTACCAGATTAATATGGCAGAAACATATTGGGAAGATGGAATAGCAGAGAAAAATGCTGTATTTGAAGCCTATTTTAGAAAGCTTCCTTTTCATAATGGATATGCCGTTTTTGCTGGTTTAGAAAGGATAATTCACTATTTGCAAAATCTGCGCTTTACTGAAAGTGATATTCAATATTTAAAAAAAGAAGGATTTAAGGAAGATTTTCTAGAATATTTAAAAGATTTTCGATTTACAGGGAATTTGCGCTCTGTTGCAGAGGGAGAAATTGTTTTCGCGAACGAACCGCTTTTAAGAGTAGAAGCACCTCTTGCTCAAGCTCAAATTATCGAAACAGCTATTCTTAACATTGTGAACTATCAAACATTAATAGCTACAAAAGCTTCAAGAATTAAAAATGTAATTGGGGAAGGGGTAGTGATGGAATTTGGCAGCAGGAGAGCGCACGAGCTGGATGCAGCACTTTGGGGAACTCGTGCCGCATTTATCGGCGGCTTTGGATCCACTTCCAATGTTAGAGCTGGTAAGCTTTTCGGTATTCCAATTTCAGGTACACATGCTCATTCTATGATTCAAGCTTATCGAGATGAATATACAGCTTTCCATAAATATGCAAGGAGGCATAAAGATTGTGTCTTTTTAGTAGACACCTATGATACGTTAAGATCAGGTGTACCAACCGCCATCAAAGTAGCAAAAGAGCTTGGAGACAGCATTAATTTTATCGGCATAAGGCTTGATAGCGGTGATCTAGCTTACTTATCAAAAGAAGCGCGAAAAATGTTGGATGAAGCAGGATTTCACGATACAAAAATTGTAGCAAGCAATGATTTAGATGAATATACGATAATCAACTTAAAAGCTCAAGGTGCTAAAATTGATGTATGGGGAATTGGAACAAAATTAATTACTGCTTTTGATCAGCCTGCTTTAGGTGGTGTATATAAATTGGTTTCCATAGAAGATGAAAAGGGTAAAATGCAGGATACCATTAAAATTAGTGGAAATCCTGAAAAAGTTACAACTCCTGGATTAAAAAAGGTATATCGAATTATTAATAGTATCAATCAAAAGTCGGAAGGAGACTATATTTGTTTAGAATCTGAACATCCTGATAAAGAAGAACGTTTAAAAATGTTCCATCCAACCCATACATACATAAGCAAATTTGTAACTAACTTTATAGCAAAAGATATTCATGTGGATATATTTAAAAATGGTGAATTAGTATATAAAGCACCGGATATCTTTGATATTCAAAAATATACAGAAAAAAATCTTGATATTTTATGGGATGAATATAAACGTTCTTTAAATCCAGAAGAATATCCAGTCGATTTAAGTCCATTATGCTGGCAGAATAAAATGCAGCATTTGGACCAAATCAAAAAGACGATAAAAAGCAAATAACAAAAGGGAGGAACAGGTTATGAGTTTACAAAAACAAATCATGCAGGCTTTAAACGTTCAAGCAGAGATTAATCCTAAAGAGGAAATTAATAATCGTGTAAACTTTTTAAAAGAATATGTAAAAAAAGCAAAAGCAAAAGGTTTTGTATTGGGCATAAGCGGAGGACAGGATTCTTCTTTAGCAGGTAGATTAGCTCAGCTGGCTGTTGAACAATTACGGGAAGAAGGATACGAAGCAACATTTATTGCGGTACGTCTTCCATATGGAACTCAAGCTGATGAAGAGGATGCCAAACGTGCACTTTCATTTATCCAGGCTGATAAAGAGTATGTATTTAATGTGAAAGCTCCTGTGGATGAGGTAAAAGAAGTCTACGACCATATGACAAGTGGAGAACAACTGATGGACTATCACAAAGGAAATGTAAAAGCAAGAATGAGAATGATTGCTCAATATGCCATTGGCGGCCAAGATAATTTGCTAGTAGTTGGAACAGACCATGCTGCAGAGGCAGTGACAGGATTTTTCACTAAGTATGGTGATGGTGGGGCAGATATACTTCCATTAACAGGATTGAGCAAACGTCAAGGTAAACAATTATTAAAAGAGTTAAACGCAGAAGAACGAATTTACTTGAAAGTACCAACTGCTGACTTGCTCGATAACAATCCTGGACAAGCTGATGAAACCGAGTTGGGAATTACTTATGACCAATTAGATGACTATTTAGAAGGAAAAGAAGTATCATCAGAAGTTTCAGAAAAAATTGAAGCACGTTATTTAGTAACCGAACATAAAAGACAAGTACCAGTTTCAATGTTTGATGATTGGTGGAAATAAAAAAGCGCACGCGACAGCTAATCGACAGTAAGAGGTGTGATCCACAAGTGGAGTGTGGATCACACAACCAGAACTAAGAACGCAACGATATTAGTTTGTTTCCCTCTTTCAAGTTTTTACGGACAGTTTATCTTTATTAAGACGTAGATTATAGATTTGATGGAGATTTTTAAATAACAATAATTTTCCGAAAGTGATGGATAAAGGAAATACGAAAAGTAAATGGAGTAATTTTTGTGAAATTTAATTGTTATTTTTGTACATATTCGATTTAATTTGCAACAAAAAACAGGAGTAGCAAATGCTACTCCTGTTTTTTGTTATATGTGATTGGATGGAGATTTTTTAGTAAGCATTTTATACGCAAAGTCGACAGATGCCTCAGTTGGTGGCTCAATGTTTTTTAATGGATATTCTAACCCTAAAGCTTCCCATTTATACACACCAAGTTTATGGTATGGAAGAATATCAATTTTTTCAACATTGGACAGAGTGGAAATAAAATCACCAAGCTTACTTAAATCCTCTTCATTATCATTAATGGTAGGAACAAGGACATGTCTGATCCATACAGGGAGATTTTTATCTGAAAGAAGTTTAGCAAAAGACAAGATATGTTCATTACCCATACCTGTTAAAGAGATATGTTTCTTTCGATTAATATGTTTTAAATCCAACAATATTAGATCCGTATATTGCAATAATTCTTGCAGTTGTTCTTGAAAATTTGGTGCTGTTGAATAACAGCCTCCTGACGAGTCAATTGTTGTATGGATTCCTATTTTTTTACACTCTTTAAATAATTCAATTAAAAAGGGGATTTGAAGCAAAGGTTCTCCACCACTAACAGTAATACCTCCACCGGATGCTTCAATAAAAGGGAGGTATGTTTGTAAATCATCCATTATTTCTTTAACAGACATTTGCTTGCCAGTACCGATTTCCCAAGTGTCTGCATTATGGCAGAATTGACAGCGCAGTAAACATCCTTGTGTAAATATAACATAACGAATACCTGGGCCGTCTACCGTACCAAAAGTTTCAATTGAATGAATATTGCCGTTCATGATTGATTTCCTCCTTTAATGTAAAGCAACCAGCGGGTAAAGCAATACTGGTGTTGTAAGAGAGGAAAGAGGGGATTAGCCCACTTTCCTTTAAATATTGTTTAATCTTAATTATTACATTGATTCATGGAATGTGCGGTTAATAACATCAGTTTGTTGCTCACGTGTTAATTTAATGAAGTTAACTGCATACCCTGAAACACGAATGGTTAATTGTGGGTATAATTCTGGATGTTCCATTGCATCTAAAAGTGTTTCTCTATTAAATACGTTTACGTTTAAATGATGTCCTGCTTTTGCAGCATATCCGTCTAAAATAGATACAAGATTGGCAGAGCGAGCATCTTCTTCTTTTCCAAGCGCTTTCGGAACAATTGAGAATGTATTGGAAATGCCATCTAACGAATAATCATAAGGCAGTTTTGCAACAGAAGAAAGGGAAGCTAATGTTCCTTTTGTATCACGTCCATGCATTGGATTTGCTCCTGGTGCAAATGGTTCTCCAGCACGGCGTCCGTCTGGCGTGTTACCAGTTTTTTTACCGTATACTACATTGGAAGTGATCGTCAAGATTGACATAGTATGAAGTGAATTGCGGTATGTTGCATGTTTGCGCAATTTTTTCATAAAGCTTTCTACAAGACCAACAGCAATGCTGTCTACTCTATCATCATTATTTCCGTATTTAGGGAATTCGCCTTCTGTTTCGAAATCAACTGCTATTCCGTTTTCATCTCTTATTACTTTTACTTTAGCATGTTTAATAGCACTTAAGGAATCTGCGACTACACTTAGCCCCGCAATACCGGTAGCCATAGTACGAAGGATTTCGGTATCATGCAATGCCATTTCAATTCTTTCGTAGCTGTATTTATCATGCATGTAATGAATTACATTTAATGTATTGATATACAGTCCAGCTAACCATTCCATCATATTATTAAATTTGTCCATTACTTCATCATACTCAAGATATTCTGAAGTAATAGGGGAGAAGGTTGGACCTACTTGAATTTTTAATTTTTCATCTTTCCCGCCGTTTATAGCATATAATAGACATTTTGCTAAATTCGCACGAGCCCCGAAGAACTGCATTTGTTTTCCGATTTCCATTGCGGATACACAGCAGGCAATACCATAATCATCGCCCCATTGAGGTTTCATGATATCATCATTTTCATATTGAATAGAGCTTGTTTGTATAGACATTTGTGCACAGAATTTTTTGAAATTCTCAGGGAGCTGTGTTGACCATAAAACAGTTAAGTTTGGCTCGGGAGCTGGACCTAAGTTATCAAGGGTATGAAGGAAGCGGAAAGAGTTTTTTGTTACCAATGGTCTTCCGTCATTTGCTATACCGCCAATAGATTCTGTTACCCAAGTTGGATCGCCGCTGAATAAATCGTTATAGTCAGGAGTACGTGCAAATTTTACTAAACGAAGTTTCATAATAAAATGGTCAACGATTTCCTGTACTTCTTTTTCCGTTAATGTACCGTTTTCTAAATCTCTTTCGATATATACATCCAAGAAAGTAGAGACACGGCCTAAGCTCATTGCAGCCCCATTTTGTTCTTTAATTGCAGCAAGGTAGCCAAGGTATAGCCATTGGAATGCTTCTAATGTATTTGCAGCAGGACGGGATAAATCGAATCCGTAGCTTGCACCTAATTGTTTTAATTCATTTAATGCGCGAATTTGTTCGGAAAGTTCTTCTCTTAAACGCATATTATCTTCAGACATAACAGAGCTTGTTGCTTTTTTATCTTTTTGTTTTTCTTGGATTAAGAAGTCAACGCCATAAAGAGCAACTCGGCGGTAGTCACCGATGATTCGTCCGCGTCCATAAGCATCTGGAAGGCCGGTAATAATAGCAGCTTTTCTAGCAAGTCTCATTTCATCTGTATAGGCATCAAACACTCCTGCATTATGTGTTTTGCGATGTTCTGAAAAGAATTGTTCTAATTCTTCACTTGCTTTATATCCGTAGGACTCACATGCCTGCACTGCCATTCTTATTCCGCCGTTTGGCTGGAAGGAACGTTTGAATGGAACGTCCGTTTGAACACCAACTATTTTTTCTTTTGCTTTATCTAAATATCCTGGACCATGTGATACAATCGTGGATACTATATGAGTATCTAGATCGTAAACTCCGCCTTTTTCGCGTTCTTCTTTTGAAAGCGCTAAAACTTGTTCCCATAGTTCAGTAGTTTCTAAAGTAGGGCCAGATAAAAAAGTTGAATCTCCATAATAGGGTTTAAAGTTTTTCAAGATAAAATCACGAACATTTACTTCTTTTTGCCATGTTCCACTTTTAAAACCTTCCCAATAGTTAGTTTCCACTTTTTCCATTTTCATTCACCTCTTCATTTAATAAAAAGCTATATAACAGAGTGTTGATTTCTTACTAAAATAACTATAACAGATTTAATGTGATATAATTCACAAAAAATGTGTACATCTTGCGAAGTTTCTGTGTCTGATTTGTGAACTGTAGTTATATCAACATTTAATAGGCATGTGAAAAATAATTTTTTTCTCTTCATAACTATCGTGAACAAAAAACTGTTATATAGTTTTTGTGAAAAATCATCCATCTGTTATACAATAGATTGAAAACGGTTTATTTAAAGTTTTTCTATATTTTGGTTAGATTTTAATCGAATGAATAATAATAAGTATAAGAAAATTAATTAATAACAGTAATAATTTTTCTTCAGAGAACGTATATATTTCCCTTTTTGGTTTGCGATACTATCATTTTACGTTATGATTATGGAGTCTGTTCTTTTCTTACTACATAAGTGATGCATTTTGAGAGGTGAAAACGATGTCGTTCTTTAATAAAGACCGTTTATTGTTAATAGTAAAAATATTTTTTCCTGTGACATTATTGATATTAGTTTCTTTAGAGCTTCGTGATATGTTTCTTTCAATAGACACAAACCTATTGATGAAATATTTAAATAAGTTAAATCCAGTTTCGATCCTATTTATAGTTGTAGGAGGATTTATTGCAATAACCCCGATGTTTTTTTATGATGTGCTGTTGAATAAACATCTAAATGCTGAAATACCTTTAAAAAGGTTAGGGAAATACTCTTTAATCAGCAACTCATTCTCAAATCTGCTAGGTTTTGGAGGGTTGATTGGTGTAGCATTAAGAACTTTCTTTTATCAAAAGTATGAACATGACAAAAGAATTTTATTAAAAGGAATTGCTTCTGTTACCTTGTTTTATTTATCAGGAATCAGCATTTTTGCCTGGCTTGTATATTTTGACAGTTGGAACATGCCATTAATTAAAAATCACCATCTTTTATTTGTTTCCGTTCTGATTGTGGGTTTCATTTTCCCAGCTATTATTGGAGGCTTTTTTATAAAAAAAACCAAATTAAGATCAATCATTCCATCTCCAAAATTTGTTATGCAGCTAGTAGCGGCATCCATGGCTGAGTGGCTTTTTGTATTTTTATATTTGTATTCATTGGCTGTCATGATGAAACTTCCTGTTTCCACATGGGAATTTGTGAAAATTTTTCTTATAGCAGTATGTGCAGGGATTGCCAGTATGATTCCTGGCGGTATAGGAAGCTTTGATCTAGTCTTTTTATGGGGATTTGACTATTTAGGCGTACCGACGGAGAAATTAATTGTAGTGCTTCTTATCTATCGCATTGGGTATTATTTTATTCCATTTCTAACAGGTCTTCTTTTATTTTTCGGTGATTTATGGAAGAAGTGGAATGAATATTGGAACAATATCCCGAAAACGATTGTTGAGAATATCAGTCATTTCTTTTTAACCATTCTAGTGTTTGCTTCTGGAATTATTCTTCTTGTTTCCGCCGCAATGCCAGGCATACTGACAAGGCTGCAAATTTCACAAGAGATATTTAGCATAGAAGTAATGAATTTTACTCATCATGTTTCTGTTGGAACGGGATTCGTACTGTTAGGCTTGGCGAGAGGAATTGAATACAGGGAGAAAAGAACATATCATTTAGCACTGCTTGTTCTTTGCCTTGCCGCTATTTCTACTTTTTTAAAAGGGTTGGATTACGAGGAAGCACTCATTATCACCGGTGTAATCATTTTATTAATATTATCAAAAGGAAGATTTTATCGAGAAAGCTTTGTTTTCACATGGGGAAAAATTATCTTTGATATTTGTATAATAGCAACTTTTACATTCGGGTACCTATGGCTTGGCTATTTAAGCCTGCCTATTGCTCATCATAAGCTGCCCCCAATAATTGCTCCATATGTTCTACTAAATGCTGAGAGCTTATTTTCAAGCGCTGTTATAGGACTTTTTATTGCATTTATCATTATAATGCTAGGTTATTTTATTAATAAACCAAAAAATTTAGTAAAAATCTCTTCCAAATCAGATGAAGAGGAGATTATCCGTCATTTGAATACATATAAAGGCACTAGTTTAGCCCATTTAATATTTTTACATGATAAATATATATTTTGGAATAAGCAGAAAAATGTATTGTTTACATATCAAACATATGCGGACAAATTGATTGTTTTAGGAGATCCAATTGGGCAAGAAGAATCATTTTTAAAAGCAATAGAAGAACTTTATGAAAGAGCAGACAAATATGGCTATACGCCAGTTTTTTATCAAACGAGTAAATTTATGCTGCCATTTCTTCATGGGAATGGATATGACTTTTTTAAACTTGGTGAAGAAGGGCATGTAGATTTTAAACAATATTCTTTATCAGGAAAAAAAATGAAAAACTATCGAGCAATTAAAAATAAATTCGAGAGGGAAGGGTATAACGTTATTATTTCAACCCATCCTCATGTGGACAGTTTATTAAGTAAATTGAAATATGTAAGCGATGAATGGCTTCAAGGCAGAGTGGAAAAAGGTTTTTCGTTAGGTTATTTTGATCCTTCTTATTTAAATACAGTAAATATCGTATATGTAATGGATCATGAGGAAAATATCCTTGCATTTTTAAGTCTAAATCCTACTTATAATAAAGAAGTTAACATGCTTACAGTTGATTTAATGAGAAGTTTGCCAAATGCGCCAACTGGTGTTATGGATTTTTTATTTATGCATACTTTTGAGTATTTAAAAGAGCAGAATATTGAATTTTGTAATCTTGGAATGGCTCCATTATCTAATTTAGGGATTTCAAAATTTTCTTTCTTAAGTGAAAAAATTGCAGATCAAATTTTTCATCACGGGCACGCCTTTTATCAGTTTAGAGGATTAAGAAATTTTAAAAATAAATATTGTAATATATGGGAGCCTAAATATTTAGCCTATCGAAAAAAATCGTCCTTGCCATTTACTTCTGCCCAAGTAACAATGCTTGTTGCGAAAAAAAGGAAATAATCACAAACTGGCACTGTCTCAGTATTGAGCTTTCTTTTTATATTCAGGAATGATGATTAAAAGGAAGATTAATTGAATATCTTCCTTTTATAGGTCTATTGACATAAAGTTGATAAAAATTCGATATTTACCCCACTCTTAACGGCCAGTAAGACCCCAATGTCATCAACTTAAGCATCCATAAATTGTATTAATATAAAAATTGTTCGTTTGGAGAGGCGTCCGCTCGACTCCTATGGGAATCGCGAGACAGGCTAGACCCCACAGGAGCGTCTGCGACGAGGAGGCTCGGCGCTCGCCCCATGAAAAGCGAGTGGTAAGCCTCGGAAAACCTAACACTTATCCCTACTCCTTAAATAATTTTCCATTTTTTTGAAGTTTAGCTTGATGACATTGAGTAAGACCCCCACCTTGGGGATGCTGAGAAATCGAGGAAGCTAGGTGGGGGATAACTACCCGTAAAGGTCCGATAAGTTCAACTAACTATCAGTGGGGATGAAGAAAACCCCCACTGATGGAAAGGTTCACTTTATTACTATTGGGATACAAATGTTTCAATATCATAACATTTACTATTTATTTTAATTGCTAACAAAAGTTTTGCTAAAATAATAAATGGATAAAAATACATAATTAGGTGGGAAACAATGCGATTAATGATGCTAATAAGTCTGATTGCTGGTATTTTTCTTCCTTCAGCGGTTAGGGTCCAGGCAGAGGAGCTAAAGGAGGAAAACGTAGAAATAGCAAGTGATTCAGCTATATTGTTAGAAGGAAATTCTGGTGCAGTATTATTTGAAAAAAATGGCGATAAAAAGATGTATCCGGCAAGTTTAACTAAAATTGCGACAAGTATTTATGCAATAGAAAAAGGAAATGTAAATGATTTAGTAACGATTAGTAAAAATGCAACCGAAGTTGAAGGGACAAAAGTTTACTTAGAAGAAGGCGAACAAGTAACTTTAAAACATCTCTTGGAAGGAATGCTAATTAATTCAGGCAATGATGCTGCAATTGCGATTGCAGAACATATAGATGGAAATATAGAACAGTTTGTAAAAAATTTGAATCACTACTTACAAGAAAAAATGCTGATTACTTCCACTCACTTTACAAATCCACACGGTCTTTTTGATAAAGAACATTATACTACTGCAAATGATTTGGCAAAGATCACTCAATATGCTCTCCAAAACAGTACATTCAAAGAGATTTTTGGAACAAAGCAATTGGAATGGCATGGGGAATCTTGGAATACAACACTATATACTCATCATTTGATGTTAAAAGGAGAGATACCTTATCACGGAATTGTCGGTGGCAAAACTGGATTTGTTAATGAATCAAAACAAACTCTAGCAACTGTAGCAGATAAAACTAGCATGGATTTAATTGCTATTGTTTTAAAAGGCAAGGATAAAGGTGTTGTTTATAATGATACAATCAATCTTTTAAATTATGGTTTTTCTTATTATAAATTAGATAAAATACGAAGTGGTCAATCTTTTTTCAAAGATGGAAAAACCTTTTTGTCTACAAAAGAAGAAGTACTTGTTATCCCAAAAAGGGACAGCAGTATAAATGTCGCTTCTGATGGCACCTTGCAGATAAAAAATGAAAAAAATAAATTAATACAAAAGATCCACTTAAAAGAAATAAGTGCTGCAGCAACACCGAAATATGGAGAAAAACCTTTGAATGAAATGGAAAATACACATAAAGATCATTTTGAGTCTATCCTTTTTACTGTATTGATAATCGGACTAAGTTGTTTAATTGTTTGTAAAAAAAATAGAAGATGGCTTAAACGTCTGATTTCTTAAAAAAGGCAGTACCTTCGTGTTAAAGGCACTGCTTTTAAAAATTTTATTAATTATTAATACATTTGCTTAATTTGCTTTTGTAATTCCCCATCTTCTAAATACTCATCATAATTTATTTGTTTATCCACTAAGCCGCTTGGGGTAATTTCTACAATTCTATTGGCAATAGTGGTGATAAATTGATGATCATGTGAAGCGAAAAGCAAAGAACCTTTAAAATTAATTAAACCATTGTTTAATGCAGTAATTGATTCAAGATCCAAATGGTTGGTTGGTTCATCTAATAACAATACATTTGCACCACTCAACATCATCTTAGAAAGCATGCAGCGAACTTTTTCTCCACCGGAAAGAACACTAGGCTTTTTCAAAACCTCTTCTCCAGAGAAGAGCATTCTTCCTAAGAAACCACGTAAAAAGCTTTCTGTCTGATCATTTGGAGAGTATTGCCGCAGCCAGTCAACCAATGTTTGATCATCTTCATTAAAATATTTGGAGTTATCTGCCGGGAAGTAGCTTTGGGATGTTGTAATTCCCCATTTAAAGCTTCCACTGTCTGGCTCCATTTCACCCATTAAAATTTTAAATAAGGTTGATTTTGCTAATTCGTTTTTACCGACTAATGCAATTTTATCTTCTTTATTCATAATAAAGCTTATATTATCAAGAACTTTTTCACCATCGATTGTTTTTGATAAGTTTTCAACACGCAATAAATCATTTCCAATTTCTCTATCTGGTGTAAAAGCTACATATGGATATTTTCTTGAAGATGGTTTAATATCATCTAATGAAATTTTATCTAATAATTTTTTACGTGAAGTTGCTTGTTTGGATTTAGAAGCATTTGCGCTAAATCGTGCAATGAAGCTTTGCAATTCTTTAATTTTTTCTTCTTTTTTCTTATTTGCATCATTTGCCATTCTGGATGCTAATTGACTGGATTCATACCAGAAATCATAGTTGCCAACATATATCTGGATTTTTCCATAGTCTAAATCCGCAATATGTGTACAAACTTTATTTAAAAAGTATCTGTCATGCGATACAACTATTACAGTATTTTCAAAATTGATAAGGAATTCTTCCAGCCATTTAATTGCTTGTAGATCAAGGTGGTTTGTCGGCTCATCCAATAATAGAACATCTGGTTGGCCAAATAAGGCTTGAGCAAGCAATACTTTTACTTTTTCAGAACCTGATAATTCTGCCATTGTTTTTGTATGAAGCTCTTCGCCGATACCAAGACCTTTTAAAAGGATAGCTGCTTCTGATTCTGCTTCCCAGCCATTTAATTCAGCAAATTCACCTTCTAGCTCAGCAGCTTTCATGCCATCTTCATCCGTAAAATCTGCTTTCATATAAATAGCATCTTTTTCTTGCATTACTTCATAAAGGCGGGCATGTCCCATAATTACTACTTTTAATACTTCAAATTCTTCATACTCAAAATGATTTTGCTTTAGAATGGCTAATCTTTCTCCAGGTCCAAGAGAAACATTACCTGTTTGTGATTCAATTTCACTGGATAATATTTTTAAGAAAGTAGA
Source organism: Niallia sp. 03133 (assembly GCF_052663225.1). Classification (NCBI taxonomy): domain Bacteria; kingdom Bacillati; phylum Bacillota; class Bacilli; order Caryophanales; family Bacillaceae; genus Niallia; species Niallia sp. 03133. The sequence continues at coordinate 156,809 of NZ_JBQTCY010000002.1, read as the reverse complement.
TTTTCCCGCGCCATTTGCACCAATTAAGCCATAACAATTTCCTGGCGTAAATTTAATATTAACATCTTCAAATAATTTTCTGTCGCCATATCGAAGACTCACATTGCTAACTGTAATCATGTAATTAGTTTCCTCCATCGTACAATATCAATAAGAGTATATCATTTTTCATACATGAGAGCGAATCCTTTTCCTTCTTTAATCGTAAATAATACAAATTAATCAAGAAAAGAGGGGAAAAAAAGCAAAAAAATAAGAGGGAAATCAATGTTAAAATAGAATATATAAATATGCAGAATATATAATTGAAAGCGTTAAAAAATTCCTTTAATATGTATGAAATCAATGAGTAAAGAAATAAAAATTTTATTATTCGTTCATTCTTTTTTCATAATTACCATGTATGATAGAAAAAACAAGTCGTAAAGGAGTAGTTATTATGGCGAAAAAACAGCTTGTCGATTTAGTAAATAGAATGAAAAAATCCGGTATTAAAATAAGTTTTACAAAGCCAAAATCCCAATATATTGTTCCCATACAGCAAAATAATAAGTTGACTTCTTATACTTCCCACTAAGAAAAATGAATTTTTAGTTGGTACATATGAACGTTCAAAAACAAAAGGAAGATTTCCTATTAATGCATGGCAGCTAGATTATTTTCGGATAAATAACTAGAAGAATCAGCTAAGAATAAGATGCCATTTCTGGAAGTCTTCCATGCAAGTACTTGATTTATAATAATTTACCAAATTCCTTTTTATTGAAATTCCTTAGGTCGAATATAAATAAAAGGGAGTTTTTTTAGCAAGGGCATTAAAAATGTCAAAGATTGTTCATTTTTGCACAATCTATTTGGTGATGTTGGATAGTATAATACAACTATCAAAGAAAGGATGGAAGTATTATGGACATTCAACCAGTAGATAAAGCGATTAATTATGCATTAAAAAAGAAAGAAATCATTGACGAATCTTTTATGCGTTATTTTACTAAATCAATATTAGCGGGTGTATATATTGGTTTTGCCATTATGATATGTTATAAACTTGCACAGCCATTCTCTGATGCACATTCACCTGCAACGTATATGATGACAAGTATGTTCTTTGGGATAGCTTTGGTTTTAATCAGTTTTTGTGGTGGAGAATTATTTACCGGAAATACGATGGCATTTACTATGAGTACTCTAAAAGGTGCTACAACCTGGAAAGATACAATTTATAATTGGGTTGCAACTTATTTTGGCAATTTAGTTGGAGCTTTATTTTTTGCTGTTCTTATTTATTATACTGGTCTTTTTCACCATGTTGAAAAATCAACCTGGCTAATGGAAGTGGCGCACACAAAAATGAGCGCAACCACAACTGAATTATTTGTAAAAGGAATTCTTTGTAATTGGCTTGTTTGTTTAGCTATATGGCTTCCAATGAATATAAAAGGCGATATTGGTAAAATTTTCGCTACACTATTAACTGTATTTGGATTCATGATTTCAGGGTATGAACACAGCATAGCAAATATGTCTTTATTTTCTATTGCTCTAATTGTGCCACACCCTGATACCATTACCATTTCCACGGCACTTCACAATTTAATACCTGTTTCCTTAGGAAATATAGTTGGAGGAGCATTTTTTGTAGGTGCTTTGAATATTTACATTTATTCCGATAAAAAACCAAATATGAACAATAAACAAGTGATGGTTAAACAAAAAAGAGAATTGCAAAATAAAAAATACATTTAAGTGCTTTCGTTTATCTTCATATGAAAACTTCCTCAAAAAAATAAACCTCCAATTGTTAGAATGCTTAACAATTGGGGGGAGTTCAAAAAAGAATATGGGGTCTAAACTATTTAGCCGGAAAAAGTAAGGGCTAAGGAAATTATTAATCCCAAACAAGTAATAAAACCTATTGCTGGTCCTCCTTTTTCAAAAGCTTCTGGCAGCATGGTAGAACAGACCATGGCCATTAAACCTCCTGCACCAAAAGCTTCAATATTGGCTGTTGCTTCCATGGAGAAATTTTCAAGAAAAAGAAAGCCAGACAGGCTGCTTATACTTGAAATTATGACAACACTTGCCCATAAAAAGAGAATTTTTTTATTTGAGTATCCTCCTTTTTTAAGTCCAACGGTTGAAGACAACGACTCCGGAAAATTACTAATAAATATAGCAATAATAAATAAAACATCTACAGTATTGTTTGTAAGAATGCTTAATCCAATAATTAAAGATTCTGGGATTGCATCCATTAAAGTACCTGCATAAATAGCTATTCCTGAGTGATCCACTGTTTTTTTATTAGAGCGTTTCCTATTTGTACCACCTTTTTTGTATAAAAATATTTCAATAAGCGTAAATAATAGCGATCCTCCAAGAAACGAAGCCGCGGTTTGCAAAATGCCGCTTACATGAACAGATTCAATTAATAAATCAAAAGAGGAGGCACCAATTAAAATACCTGTTCCTAATGCCATCAAATAGGCGATAATGATTTTAGGAAGGGGGAAGAAGATGCCGATAATGGAACCAATAAACAAGGATATACTTGCTAAAGCACCCCAAAATGCTGCTTGTATCATTGTTTCTATCTCCTTGTCCTAAGCAATAAAAATACAATTATTTTTATTATTTCCCCATTTAATTCTTCAATATACAAGTTAGTATCATATAGATTAACGTGATGTAAGAATACTTGGATTCTAGGGTCTAAAATCTCTGGCTCATTATGGGGGGGATTTTCAGAAACCCATTCCACCTTTAACATTTCGTGCTGTTTCATTTGTATGATTTTTGTTCTTTTTCTATCTAATAATATGCCTTTTTTGAAAGCTGTAAAGAAAGAGGAATGACATCCATCACATAAATTGTAGCTGCCATTTTTTAGACTTAAAAAGTCTTATTAAATCCGCTGTTGCCCTATGACGGTTGTCCATCCGATTATAAAACTTGTACATACGATGGTAAAGAGTAAACGTAGGAGGTGGAAAATATGTCTTACAATCATTATTATCATCAATGCTCAACAGGAATCGGCAAATGTGTAAGGATTCGTACTAAGGATGGAAACATACACACTGGTATTATTGATAGGGTAACGCGCAATAAAGTTTATATTCGTCCTCTTGGAGGCAACCGCAGAAATTATGGTGGTTTTGGTTATTATGGAGGTTATGGTCGTGGCTGGGGCTGGGGTTGGGCAGGAGTAGCAATTGGAGTTTCAATTGGATTAATTGCGGCTTTGGCATTTATCCCGTTTTTTTAATTGGATTTTCTGATTGCAGTGCCTCGACGTTGTTTATCCTGATTGATTGACATGATTCATTAGCATAAAAGCCTTTTGCCTAAATCAGTAGTGTTTATAGGCATTCCAAATGTTTAATCTCAATCGTATTTCAAGTAATAATAGCATCAATTAACTTCAGTGGGGAACTAAATAAATGTCTTTGTTTCATCATACTAATACCCATTATGCAATTCCCCACTAAAAGAAATATTATATATCTGTTTAGAAATGATCTTTTGTATATTCTACATAATAAAAAATTTCATATTTTTTTTATAAAATACTAAAGTGCCCATTCGAGACAAGTCATCTATACATATGATGCTTATGTGTATGAGGGAGGTGGATTAAATGAGTGGTCATCCAGAAGGTGGAGTAGGCTTTGGTGGAGGTTTTGCTCTACTTGTAGTGCTATTCATTTTATTAATCATTGTAGGATCAAGTTATGTTGGTTGTTGTTATTAATAGAAAAAAATAAGGAGTGTATGATAAATGGCTTACGGATATGGCGGTTACGGCTACGGAGGTTCATGTGGATATGCAGCACCAGTTGCAACTGGATGCGGTTATGGGCATGGTTTTATATTAATAGTTGTATTATTTATACTATTAATTATTGTGGGAGCAGCATGGTTATAAGATAGATGAAATAATAGGTGCTTCTTAAGTCGGAATGTTCGACTATAAGTAGTACCTTTTTCACTTTATATTTTGAATTTCTTAATTGCTTTTCATGATAGAATAAAAGAATAAAGATTATTAATTGGTTTGGAGGCTAGAAGCGATATTATGTACGATAAAGCATTATCCATCTTAAAAGAATACTTTGGCTATGATCAATTTAGGAATGGACAAGCGCAGGTAATCGACTATCTGTTGAACATGGAAAATGTTGCATGCATCATGCCTACAGGTGGTGGAAAGTCGATTTGTTATCAAGTACCTGCCATGATATTTGAAGGGGTTACGGTTGTCATTTCTCCGCTTATTTCCTTAATGAAGGATCAAGTGGATACGTTAACAGCAGTTGGGATACCTGCAACTTTTATAAACAGTTCTTTACATGTAAACGAAGTAAACGAAAGGATAAACGGAATAAAAGAAGGAGAATATAAACTTTTATATATCGCTCCAGAGAGATTAGAAGCTGATTTTTTTCTTGATCTTTTAAATGAAGTAGATATTCCATTTATCGCTGTGGACGAAGCTCATTGTATTTCTCAATGGGGACACGATTTTAGACCAAGTTATTCACGGTTAGGAAAAATGATCAATAAACTGCATAAGAAGCCGATAATAGCGGCATTGACAGCCACTGCAACTCCGATTGTACAAAAAGATATATGTACACAATTGCAAATAAACGAACAGAATACTGTAATTACTGGTTTCGAAAGAGAAAATTTGTCCTTTTCGGTTGTCAAAGGCGAGGATCGTTTAGCCTATATAGATGCATTTATTGCAAAAAATAAGGAAGAGTCAGGAATTATATATGCGGCTACTAGACAGGAAGTGGAAAAACTTCATGACCGATTGAAAAAGAAAGAAATAAAAGCAGCAAAATACCATGGGGGCATGTCTGATATAGACCGGGAAACAGAACAGCAGCGATTTATTAACGATGACTGCTCTGTTATGGTAGCAACTACAGCATTCGGTATGGGGATCGACAAATCTAATATAAGATACTGTATTCATTACCAACTTCCTAAAAATATGGAAGGGTATTATCAAGAGGCAGGACGGGCTGGCAGGGATGGACTGCCAAGTGAATGTATTGTTTTATATTCTGCACAGGATATTCGCATTCAACGCTTTTTAATTGATCAAACTACATATGATCCTGATAAACAAAAACAAGATCTTGATAAGCTTCAGGCAATGATCAATTATTGTCATACAGAAGAATGTTTACAAGAGTATATACTCCGTTATTTTGGAGAAGAGTCAGAACAGAAATGCGGAAGATGCAGCAATTGTAAAGATAATCGTTCTGTTGTAGACGTAACGACGGATGCGCAAAAGGTCTTATCGTGCATCATCCGGATGGAAGAAAGATTTGGGAAAACGATGGTTGCTCAAGTTTTGACAGGTTCCAAAAATAAAAAGCTGATCCGTTTCTCTTTGGATAAAATAAAAACATATGGATTAATGAAAGAGCAGTCTACAAAAGAAGTAAGCGACTTTATTGAATTCTTAATTTCAGACAATTATATAGAAGTAACGACAGGCAATTTGCCATTGTTAAAAGTGAACAATAAAGGAAAAGAGGTTTTATTAGGAAGAAAATCAGTACTGCGCAAAGAACAAGTTATTGCAAATAAATTAATGGAAGATGATGATTTATTCCAATATTTGCGTACCATTCGAAAAAACATCGCAGAAGAAGAGAAGGTTCCGCCATTTGTTGTTTTTTCGGATGAGACATTGCGTTTCATTGCCTCAAACGAACCAACTACTCTTATTGATTTTTCTAATATAAAAGGTATAGGTGAGCTAAAGCTGAAGAAGTACGGTGAAATTATATTAGATGCCATTTCCACTTTTAAAAGCAGCAATCCTGAAAGGGAAAGGAATAAAAAAATCATCCTGGCATCAACGAACACTGCTTTAAAAAAGAAAAAAGAAAAAGTGGAAGATTCTCACTTTGTCACATATGATTTATTCCAGACAGGTTTAACAATAAAGGAAGTTGCCGAGAAAAGAGAGTTAAGCCCCATTACTATCGAAAACCATCTGCTTCGGAGTGTAGAAGAAGGCAAAAACTTGGATTGGAACATATTTTTATCAGAAGATGACAATAAACAAATAAAATCAGCTCTCAAAGAGGCTGGTTCTGATAAATTAATGCCAATTAAAGAATTGCTGCCGGAACATATCAGCTATTTTATGATTAAATTGGCTCTCGTTAGAATGAAATTGGAGATGGGCAACCATTTATGAACTGCTTTATTTTTCCATGTGAAATGGTTAGAGTTTAAGAGCCGCATTTCTAAACGAATAGTGTTAAAAATTTCAAGCAGGTGGGGTATTTTTCCACCTGCTTTCTCCATCTCTCAGGTTAAAAACAAATTTTAAAAATGCTTTTCATCTAAAATAAAAATACCTCATACATAGAAACGTTTCAGTAAGGAAGCACATTATTAAGTGAACCTTCCATCAGTGGGGGTTTTGTTCATCCCCCACTGATGGTTAGTTGAACTTATCGGATCTTTACGGGCAGTTATCCCCCACCTAGCCCACCTAGCTTCCTCGATTTCTCAGCATCCCCGAGGTGGGGGGGTACTGCCCAATGTCATCAACTTAAGATTCCATAAATTGTAATATTTTGAAAATGATTGGTTTGGAGAGGCGTCTGCTCGACTCCTATGGGAATAGCGAGACAGATGAGACCCCACAGGAGCCAAAGCGACGAGGAGGCTCGGCGCTCGCCCCGTGGAAAGCGAGCGGTAAGCCTCGGAGAACAGAACGATAACCCTTACTTCCTATTTAGCTGCTAATTTTCCTTTTTTTTTGAAGTTTAGCTTGATGACATTGGGGTACTGCCCGTTAAGAGTGGGATAAAAAGGATGCATGCAGATCCTTTTTTATTTTATCAGTAAAAGCATCCATTTCTTCAGTTGACGAGAAAAGAATTTGTGCTTGTACTTTGTTTCCTCCACCTTTTCCATTAAACGCATGTACATATTTCTTGATTAATTCACCACATTGAAAATCGAAGTTACCGTTATGCTGCAGAAGTACTCGATTCTCAAGATGAGTTGAAAATAAAACAATACAATTATTTTCTTTCAGAATTTCTTTTGCTGCAAGCTGCAGTTCTTTTAAAGACTTATCCTCAAACTCAGCTGCTACAAGCTGGCTGTTTTGCTTGGTCATGATAGATTTAATGAAAAATTTTATATTTTCTTTCATTAATTTTTCCATCTCTTTTTCCATTTGTTTTTTCTCTTGTTCTTGTTTCAGGATACGGCCCAATAATAAATGTTTATTGGTTCGATAATGATCACATATTTCGTTTAATAGCAGATGGGAAAGCTGATAATCTGTTAATGCACGAAAACCTACGAGAAAAAATAATCTTATTTGCCCGCGATGTTTTTCCGTTTTTAATAGTTTTAATAAACCAAGCTCACCTGTTCTTTTCACATGAGTTCCTGCGCATGCAGAATAATCAATTTCTTCTATTTCTACAATTCGAATAGGAGCAGTAACATCAGGGATTTTTCTTAAAGGAATTTGTTTGAGCTCTTCATCGGTAACAAAATAGGTAGTGATTTTTTTGTTTTCCGTTATGTAAGTATTACATTTGTTTTCTATTTCAACAATATGTTCAGGGGATAAATCATGTATGTCTAAATCAATGCTAGTATAATCCTTTCCAAGGTGAAAACTAACTGTTGGAATGCCATAAAGATCATGAATGACTGCAGAAAGAAGGTGCTGTCCGGTATGCTGCTGCATGTGATCATAGCGGATTTGCCAATTTAATTTACACTCAACCTCTTTTTGTAAAATGTTCCTTTCTAATTGATGCACGATTTTATTTTCGCTAATCTGGACATCTATTACAGCAATTCCATCAATAGTGCCTGTATCAGAAGGCTGGCCTCCTCCTTCCGGGTAAAAACATGTTTTTTCCAAGGTGACAAAAAATTTGTTGTTTTGCTCCCATATCTGTTCAATCTTAGTAGACCAAGTTTTTGTATACACTGAAGAATAGTATAATTTTTCGGTCATCATTAAACTCCTTATCAAAATTATCTTATAAAGCAATACAAACATCTGAATTTATCTTATCACAAAAAGAAATACATAGGGTTGCGGTAATCTCCAAGGTGCTAATATTCAGTTAATTAGTTGTAGAAAAGGAAAATATAATAAAAAAATACTAAATTTTATTAAATTGTTCATACTAACTAAAAAAGGGGGCGATTCCAGTGTTTTTCAATAGAAAAGGGTTAGAAGAAAAACCAGAAGATATATTAATTAATTTAGAGGTATATGCGTGTAATTCATGCCATGGATGGATGAGAAAGGATTTTGCTACAGATGATTTGAAATGTCCATTATGTGGTAATGAAACATCGGTTGAAATGAGGGAATTGCCTCAAATTAATAATTGATTTTTAGAACCCGTGCATCAATTATGCCTGCACTCAACTGAAGCATAAATTCGTTTCAGGAGAGTACAGGTTTTTTATTTTTGCGATTAAAACCCACTGTCTCGTTCATACATTTGTTCATAAGCAGATTGAGCTGCACTTTCTGATTGAAACAATGCATCATCATCTTCTATCGTATGAAAAGTATCGTTTAAAAATAAGGCGAGTGCTTGTGGATTTTTTGGATGCGATACTATTTCTGCTGGTTTTATATTTGCAACAGTTGGCGTATGGGGATTATGATAAATGACAAAGACTTCATCCCCTAATTTTATATCCTTCAAAGTAATTGTATCCATCATTTATTCCTCTTTCACTTATAAATTTTCACGCTGTTGTCCGATTTCTTTTTCCGCAATTATTTCATTGGCAGCTTCTAATCCAGTTAAACGATCAATGGAATCTCCTCTATTATCCGAATTTAAGTGTTTCCGGTTAGCATGTTGCTGCAGTTTTTCTTTTTTCATTATTCATCACTCCCTTATTAAAGTTTTCTCCCAAAATGAAAAAATATAATGAGAAAAATTGGATAAAATAAAAAAGGAAAAGGTTCATTTTATGGAAGAAATAAAGTGAACCTTTCCATCAGTGGGGGTTTTCTTCATCCCCAACAGATGGTTAGTTGCGTTCCACAGGATGTGGATCATACAAACGAAGACATAAGGACGTGGCGACCTTAGTTTGTGTACCTCTATCGGACCTTTACAGGCAGTTATCCCCCACCTAGCTTCCTCGATTTCTTAGCACCCCCCGAGGTGGGGTCTTACTGCCCGTTAAGAGTGAGATAAAGGAGAACTTAGTGAATTTTTATTGGGAGAAAATAAAAGAATATAGCACTTAAACAAAAAGAGAAGGAGCTTTATTGGTTTATTTAATTTATGTATGTCAAAAAATCCTTTCCTCTCTAATATATTTCCATTACAATCATAGTTGAAATAGATTTTAGCGAAATCATACAGCTTGTTCCAATAATGATTGATTTATTAGTATTTCCATTTTGTTCAAAAAAGAATAAAATAGCGATTCAACCAATAACAGGAAGAATTTTATGCATAGGAGGACGAATATTGTACAGCTCCATTCTTATTTTTGTTAGCATTCTATTATTGTATATGGCATGCTATACGTCTTTTGATTTATTTTATTTGGTTAGAAATGCGGAAAAAAACAGCCGCTTATTATTTCTTGCAAGTACCTTCTCTATGGGGTTCGGTTTTTGGATCATGAGTTTTGTTGGGATGATGGCAAACAATATTTATGCAACGGCAACATATGAAATCCCAATTACGATATTATCTATGCTTGTTGGTATTTGTTTTAGTGGCATGGCTTTTTATTCGCTTTTAGATAAAGAGCATAATAAACATCGTATTTATATTGGTGCACTTTTTTTTAGTTTTTCCATGTTGTCTGTTTTTATTATTGGGTTGTATTCGATAGGAAGCACCATTCAATATCATTTGTTTTCTTTATTTATTAGTTTTTTGTTATTATTCGCAGGTTTCTCTTATTCCATTTGGTTTTCTTTTTATCGAACAAAAAAGACAATCCTTCCGTCTCCTTTTATTAGGCCATTTTGTTGTTTTGTGATGACATTTGTGACAATGATTAGTCAATATATGATGCTTAATAAGACAACACCAATAAAATGGAACGAAATCTCTCCAGACTATTATAATAGTTTTATCGTATACATTGTCTTATTTATCACCATTTTAATTTTAGGTGGCTTAATTGGCACAAGTACCTTGATAACGGAAAAGTTAGCGGTCAGTGATATCAATGTTCGAGATATGCAGCATGCTCTCGATGAGTCATCCATTGTTGTATTTACAGATAATAATGGAATTATTACATATGTTAATGATAAATTCGTTGAAATTTCTAAATTTCAACGATCTGAATTAATTGGACAAAATCATCGAATCGTAAATTCAGGTTATCATTCACCTGAATTCTTTAAAAATTTATGGAGAACGATAGGAAAAGGGGATATTTGGAAAGGGGAAATCCGCAATAAAGCAAAAGATGGTACATTTTATTGGGTTGATACGGTCATTGTTCCATTCACTAATAAAAAAGGTATTCCGTATCAATATGTGTCGATTAGAAGGGATATTACAGAACAAAAAAATGTACAGATGAAGTTGGAAGTAAGTATAAAAGAAGTAAGTGATATAAAATTTGCACTTGATGAGTCCAGCATTATAGCTTTCACAGACAACAAAGGGAAAATAATAAGTGTAAATGATAAGTTTTGTAAAATTTCTGGCTATACACGAGAAGAATTGATCGGAAATGACCATCGAATCATTAATTCGGGTTATCATTCAAAAGAGTTTTTTAATCAATTATGGAAAACAATCCTAAATGGTGAAGTATGGAAAGGAGAAATTCGTAATAAAGCCAAAGATGGAAGTTATTATTGGGTCGATACAACGATCATTCCATTTCAAGATAAAAATAATAAAATATATCAATTTTTAGCTATTCGAAATGACATTACAGAAAAGAAAAAAACGGAAGAAATTGTCCATCGGCAGGATAAACTGGCGGCCATTGGTCAGCTTGCTGCTGGGGTAGCGCATGAAATAAGAAATCCTTTAACTTCAATTAAAGGATATGCTGAGTTTTTAAGTTTGGATGAAACAGATCTCAATAGACAAGAATTTTTTTCGATCATACTAGAAGAAATCGAAAGGGTAAATTCCATCGTGGAAGAATTTATGATGCTTTCCAAACCAACTGTCGCTGTATTAGAAAAAAAGGAGCTACTCCCTATAATAAAAAATGTGATTTCTATACTTGACTACCAATTAAGGAAAAGTAAAACGAGCGTTCTGCTTGAATATGATAAAGAACAAATTTTCATTGAATGTGATGAAAATAAATTAAAACAAGTTTTTTTAAATTTTATTAAAAATGCAATAGAAGCAATGCCTAACGGCGGTGACATTTGTATAAAAGTTAAAGTAAAAGACAAGATAGAAGTAACAATCAAGGATTCCGGTATTGGAATGGATAAAGATCAGTTAAAAAAATTAGGAGAACCTTTTTTTACGACGAAAAAGGATGGAAATGGACTCGGCTTAATGGTCAGCTTTAAAATAATTGAAAATTTAAATGGAAAAGTATATATCGAAAGTGAAAAAAATAAAGGAACAACTTTCCATTTTATATTTCCACCGGCTTCCTAATTAGGGAATAGGATGCATGTTTTCCTGCATTTGAAATTTTTCACAGGAAAACAGTCTTATTTATTTCTATTTTTCAGAAAATTAGTCTTCTTTCTGTTAAAGATTTGTTACATTTAGTAACAGAATTAATATCTCCTTGTTCTTTTTATCTGAATTTTTCATGTTATGATTATACCCGTTAGCTTATTTAAGCTAGTCAAGGAGGTATAAATAAATGAAAAAAATCTTATCATTTATGGCATGTGCATCCATTGCAACTGCGTTTGCTACTGAAGCGCATGCGGAGAAAGTGACAGTGAAAGACGGAGATACACTTTGGAACTTATCACAAGAATATAACATTTCAGTGAATGATCTAAAAAAATGGAACCAACTGGAAACAGATATGATTAAACCTGAAGATACTTTAGAGGTAGCATTAGAAAAAAAATATAAAGTAATAGATGGTGATAGCCTGTGGACTATTGCGATAAAGAATAATATTACGGTTGATCAATTAATGGAGTGGAATAAACTAGGGTCTGATCAAATTCATCCTGGGGATGAATTAATTATTTCAAAAGGAATTACCAATGCCATAGAAACAGCAAATTCCGCTTCTGCTCCTAAAGAAGAAACAGAAATAACCAAAAGCAGTGTAGAAACAAAAGAACCTTCTGCTGTAGAACATACAACAAAAGAATTGACTGTATCAGCAACTGCTTACACTGCAAGCTGTGAAGGCTGTTCAGGCGTTACAGCGACTGGGATCAATTTAAAAGAAAATCCGAATGAAAAAGTGATTTCCGTCGATCCTTCTGTTATTCCTTTAGGAACAAAAGTCTATGTCGAAGGATATGGAACAGCTGTAGCAGGAGATACTGGAGGAGCTATTAAAGGCAACAAAATTGATGTATTTGTTCCTTCGCTACAAGAAGCGAAAAATTGGGGAAGAAAAACAATCACCGTAAAAATACTTAACTAATAGAGAACGCCTTAGCATGAATATGCTAAGGCGTTTTATGCTGCCAGTTGAATAAATAAAATTAGTTTTCATAATAAAGGGGTGAAGCAATTAGCTGACATCCCTTTATTTTTTTTGTAAAAAAAAGCGTTGAACTGGTTCAGAAAGAGATTTGAAATTTGTTTCCCATTTTTCTACTAAAAAGTTGAATCTTTCAAAAAGAATGCTTTTTAACGTATCAAGTTGTCTGGAGATTTTATTAATATTTGCTTCGTTTTCATCCATTTTTTCTAGTATGATTTGATGAAATATTTCTTGAAGCTCCAATTTTTCGGATACTTCATGATAATTGTCCTCTGCCTTTTCTAATTGTTTTTGCATTTGATTAGCAATCTGCACAAAGTCATCCAGTTTGTTTGTGGCAGTAGCGACAGTAAGTTCTTGATAGGATACCTGATCTAGGATAGCTTGATTGATAATTGCTTCATTTGCTACTGCTTGCGTGTTTTGTTTCAATAGTACTTCTAAAGCTTCAAGCTTTTCATGAAAGGAGAGAGATGAAGCTCGCTGATCAGATATGGAATTTAATAAATCAGTTGATAGGTTTTCTTGTTTTAGCAGTTTATGATTCATTGTATCCAGTCTTTTATTCTGAGTATCCTCATTTTTATTAGAAGTTTGCTGCAATTGAAGGATTAATTCTGTTAGTTTTTCTTGCCCTATCTGTTGCTTGTGCATATAATCCTGTGAAAAGTTATGATGAAATGTTTTTTGATTAGGAAAATCTTCCACCCTCTGTTCAGGTTTATAAATGATGGAAGCATGTGTCTGAACATATTTACTAGGCATAGTATTCCTCCTTTTTTCTTTTTTCCTTGTATTGTATGTAATGACAAGAAAAAAGGGGACTTTGACAGCTTTTGATAAAGAGAACCTTCCATCAGTGGGGTTTTCTTCATCCCCCGCTGATGGTTAGTTGAACTTATTGGACCTTTACGGGCGAGTTTCAACACCTAGCTTCCTAGATTTCTCAGCATCCCCGAGGTGGGGGTCTTACTGCCCGTTAAGTGTGGGATAAACACTTCCTATTCCTATTGTTCGACATGCGCGGGAGCTAATTACTTAAATCTATAACATAGCTTCTTCCGAACCTTTACACCTCAGTAATTGGTTGAGCAACTAATACTACATCTAATCGAGAAGTTGACTATTTTAAGCAAGAGTTGGTTTTTAGTTCAGCAAACAAGAATTATGGAACATCATGTCCGAGTGAAGCTTGATATATTTCAAACCACTGATCTAATGAAAGAGTATAGTCCAATGATCGTACAGCTTGGTCGATTCTTTCTGTTTTTCCTGTACCAATTATCGGCATAAAATTTCCTGGATGTTTTAAAAGCCATGCATATAGGACAATGTCAATGGTCTGTGCTTCTATCTCATTGGCTATTTTTTCAAGTGTTTGACGCAAGCGAACTGCTTTACTATTTGTATCCGTAAAAACCTTGCCCCCTGCAAGTGGTGACCAGATCATTGGACTGATACGATTTTTTATGCAATTATTAATCGTCCCATCTTCGAAATTTTCCAGTTGATAGGCAGATACCTCGATTTGATTTGTTATTAAATCTTCATCGACATAGGACTGCAGCATATTAAACTGATGCTCTTTAAAGTTTGATACACCAAAATAACGAACTTTTCCATTCTTTTTTAACAGGTGAAAGGCTTCAGCTACTTCTTCAGGATTCATAAAAGGATCGGGGCGGTGAATTAATAATACATCTATATATTCTGTTTGTAAGTTGGTTAATGATTGATCAACCGAACTTATTATATGTTCTTTGCTTGTATTGTAATGATGAGATTTATTTTCTGGGCGATTTTTCGATGGAAGTACGATTCCACATTTAGTAACAACCTCTATTTGTTCTCTAATAGAAGGTTTTAAAGATAAAGTTTTACCAAATAAGGACTCACATGTATAGCTTCCATAAATATCAGCATGATCAAAGGTAGTAATCCCATTTTCTAAACTATAATCGATTAACTCAAGAGTTTGTTCATTACTGTAGTTCCAATCAGCTAAACGCCAAAAACCATGAATAAAACGTGAAAAACTTAAATCATCTGCTAAGGATATTCTTTTCATATAGATTCCCTCCATTTTTTAGACAAACATATTATCGCAAATTTTTCCCCAATAGAAAAGAATATGTAAACTAAATAATGGATAAAAAAAATGCTCCATAATGATTATGGAACAGTCAGCAGAAAGTGATAAAGATGATATGCAACAAAAATAAGATCAATAATTCTGTTGCATATCCAACAGAATTGGAGGAAACTAAATGGATTTTCCATAAAAAAGTTTTTTTCTTTACATGAAAGGTGGAATTCCTTTACTGAATTCTGAAATGATAGAAGTAATAGATTGTATATCCTGATCATCCAAGTTAAATGCAGATTTTACTTTTTTTTCTAAATCCTGACTTACATTTCTTTTTCCCACCTCGACTAATGCAATTAAAGCAAAACTACAATTAACTAATTTTGCAAAATCTCTTTGGGTCATCTCATAGTTTTTTCTAAGAAATTTAATAATCTCTTTGTTCATTTATTCACCTCTTTATCTTGCAAAAAAGTAACTTATATCATAATAGGATTATTAATATAAATAGAAGGAAACAGTATTAGTTTTTAACTATAAAATAATTATGCTGTTTTTTAGAAAGAGTTTACTTAACTACAATATATATCATAAAAAAAGATTAATAAATATTCAATAAAAATGTGCTTGTTGCAAAGAGCAAAAAAATGCAAACATTCTTCATTCCAATAAAAATGGTGAAAATTTTTTTATATTTCCATAATAGGAACATTTTATGAAAAGAAAGCAATAGAAAAGAGGATAATATTGTGTAAATTTATTCTTTTCGTGTATAATGAGAATGTGATGATTAGAATTAGGAAGCAGGTTTTGATATTGTTTATATTGTATTATATAATATCCTATTTAATTGGCAATATATTATTTGGATATATCGTTGGCAAAGTATTGACTGGGAAAGATATACGACTGCAAGGCAGTAAAAATGTGGGTGCCAGAAATGCTGGCAGACTATTTGGAAAAAAAGCTTTTGTTTTCACGTTCCTAGGTGACGCCTTAAAGGGATCTGTCATCGTTGTTATCGGAAAATATGCTGATTTTTCGAATGCAGTTATTATAATTGGCATGTTTTTTGTTTGTTTAGGACATATAAAGCCCCTTTTGTTTCGATTTAAAGGAGGCAAAGGAATTTCCACTTTTATAGGTGGAATGATAACACTCGATCCTCTTTTTATTGCAGTTATTTTAATTAGCTTTTTGGTATTTTATTTCCTATATAAAGGTTTTACCATTCCAGGCTTTTTTGCCTTATTTACTGTTTGTATTGTCCTGGTTTTTATCGAAAAAAATATCTTAAGCAGTACCGCAGCTTTTCTAACATGGTTGATGATTTTTTTATCGCATCGGATTAATTGGAGAAAACTTATTCAGTTAAAAGCGTCCAATTGATGAATCTTATCAAGATGCAATAATAGAAATTTTCTTTCACATAATAGGAAAAAATAGTAAAATATTTGATAGGCGGTGAGATTAATTGAAAAGTCAATCAACGATTATATTTAAAAAAGCAGATTTAGCTCATGAAATCGAACAAATTCACCAATTAAACTATGAAACTTTTGTAGAAGAAATTCCACAGCATAAAAAAAATCAAGAAAAATTACTAGTTGATTCGTATCATAAACTTAATACATATTTAATTGCATTAGCTGGCAATGAAGTGATTGGCATGATCGCAATTAATACAAAAAGGCCTTTTTCACTCGATAAGAAATTAGGGAATATCGATCACTATTTACCTAATGCACCAAAAAATATATGTGAGGTAAGGTTATTATCTATAAGGAAACAATATAGAAAAACAACTGTATTTGTAGGGCTGATGCAATGTTTATTAAATTACTGTCTTCAAAACGAGTTGGATGCTGCTGTGATAAGCGGAACACTAAGGCAGTTAAAATTATACAAACATATGGGATTTGTTTCGTTCGCCCATTTAGTTGGAACCGATGAGGCTCCTTACCAGCCAATGTATATAAAAACATTAGAGTTTAAAAAAGGAAGCAAAGTGTTTGCCAAGCAAGCTGCATTTTTGCCGGGTCCAGTAAACGCCACCCCAAATGTAATGCGTGCATTCGCAAGTGAAGTAATTCCGCATCGGGATCAAGATTTTTATAAAAAAATGAAAAAAGTACAACAGATGCTTTGTGAGCTTACATCAGCTAAACATGTTCAAGTGTTATTGGGAACGGGGACATTAGCAAATGATTGTATTGCAGCACAACTCCAATTATTAAATGAAAAGGGACTTATCTTAAGCAATGGAGAATTTGGAGAAAGACTTATAGATAGAGCAAAACGATTTGGGCTCAAATATGAATTCGTTAAAAAAGAGTGGGGGCAATACTTCACAGAAAAAGAACTTAACGAAGCAGCTGCACGAGATATTAATTGGATTTGGTTTGTACACTGTGAAACATCAACAGGGATGATTAATTCTATTGCACAAATAGCCACTGTGTGCCGTAACAGCAATATAAAGCTGGTTGTTGATTGTATTAGTTCTTTAGGAGCGGTGCCTGTTGATTTAAAGCCTGTTTATTTGGCATCGGGTGTAAGTGGAAAAGGGGTCGGTTCCATAACCGGTTTATCTTTCGTATTTCATCATCATGACATAAAAAGCAGCGATTCTCTTCCTCCGTATTTAGACTTAGGAGCTTATATGGAAAAAGAAAGTGTACCGTATTCTCATTCCTCCCACCTAGTAGCTGCTTTGGAAGAAAGTCTTAAAGACGA
The DNA here is from genome assembly GCF_052663225.1 of Niallia sp. 03133. Taxonomy (NCBI): domain Bacteria; kingdom Bacillati; phylum Bacillota; class Bacilli; order Caryophanales; family Bacillaceae; genus Niallia; species Niallia sp. 03133. Next base: position 139,309 of record NZ_JBQTCY010000002.1, on the reverse strand, counting down.
TGTTGTAAAGCGGTTTTTAAAAGTGGAGAATATGTATTTACATATCTATAATAGACTGTTAGAAGAAGGCTTTTCTGTTATCACACAAAAAGAAGATGCAGCATATGCCATTCTTACGCTTGAAATAGATTCAGAAATATCATCTAAATTAATTGGTGACATGATGAAATTACAAGGATATATCCTTCATTATGAAAGCAGTTATTTAATAAAAAGAAATTGGATCCAAATAGCCACAATTGGAAATGTCTCACGAACTGAAACGAAACAAATGATTCGCACTCTATCTTTAATTGTTAAATACATGAAACAACATGAAAAAAGTTTACCTAAAGTAGTGCTGTGACCTTCAAATTTTGCAGTCATGTAGTCAAGTCATCTTCAGGCTGTCGAAAAATAAAAGAATTCTATATGCTTATGATGTTCGAAGTCCATTGTTTCTTTCAGCCTGAAGTTAATTTCTTATCTTTTATGTGATATTATCTTTCATAAGGGATGTGTAATGTTGGGTGATTGTATAAAATAGCTAAAAATTGTTATTGTTTTAGCTATTTTATACAGTGACATACTTTCGTGTTCGATATAATATTTTTCATAACAATAAGTGTTAGCTTTTATTACGTGGAGTTGTTCGAAATAAACATTTATCCCACTCTTAACGGGCAGTAAAACCCTCACCTCAAGATGCTGAGAAATCGAGGAAGCTAGGTGTTGAAACTCACCCGTAAAGATCTGAGGGAGGTACACAAACTAAGGTCGCCACTTCCTTATGTCTTCGTTTGTGTGATCCACATCCTGTGGACCTCAAGCTTTCCATCAGTGGGGGATGAACAAAACCCCCACTGATGGAAGGTTCACTTTATATAATTAATATTTTGAATTTTTTAAATTCTAGGGGGCAGGGCGTTGGATGTGATGGTCGTATTCACTTAATACTGGAGTCAATTTCTTTTTCTGTTTAAAAAGATTACATCATGCTAAAGAGCTTGCTTGATAGGGAAATTGATGTTTTTTATATAAAAATAGTAGACCAGAGCTTTCAGATGATTGCTTCTTTTTTTTATAAGTGATACAGGAGGAAAATTCGGAAAAAATATAATGAACACAGTGGATTTCTCAACATTTTACAATAACAGGATGGTACATAATGCTCAATTGAATGCTTATGTTTATAAACAAATATATATAGCGCCTCCTCATTTAATTATTTATGAGCTGGTCCTGAGATATTACCTTTAACAATCTATGCGAAAAGAGCTGGGTTTCAAGTAACATTAGCTGAATGGCTGCCTGGTTTATGCAATAAAGAACAATTTCCATATGTCGGAAGAAATGATAGTTGGCAATCCCTTGGATGCTATGAATAAAATACAGCCATCAATTAAAGATTATTTCATCATCTTGACACATAATTATTCAAAAGATAAAGAATTAATCGATTATCCAAAAAATTGCGTTTTTAGGATTATTAGGGTCAAGAAATCGTTCGAATCGTTTGTTGGCAGCAAAAATGCTTCCTGATTGGATTCGATATCCGGTAGGTTTATCTATTAACGCTGAGAGTCCGGAGGAAATTGCCATCAGCATTCTAGCACAATTAATACAGGAAAAAAAATAAAAACCTTTTCGAAAAGAAGGTGAATGATTTATGATAGCTGTTTATTTAGCAGCAGGAAAAAGCAGCAGAATGGGTGAAAATAAATTGTTATTGCCTTTAAATAATGATTTGCTTGGCAGTTTAGCCTTAAAAACGTTAATGACCTCCCCATCAGTAGAATATGTATTAATTGTCGTAAATAAAAAAGATGATTTACGATGGATTAACGATGATTTGTTAAGACAATTACAGCATGGAAGAGGAGAAATAATTCGTTGCTCATCAGCAGAAAAAGGGATGGGATATTCCTTAAAGTGCGGTATAAATAAAGCAATGGAGCTGAAAGCGGATCGCGCCATGATCTGTTTGGCTGATCAGCCATTTATCAGCCAAGAAATGATTTTAGCACTGAAAAGGCAAGATATGTCAACAGGTGTAGATTATATAGCTAGCAGCCACAACGGCTGCATCATTCCACCAATTATTTTTGGAGAAAAAACTTTCCCGAAACTGCGAAATATAACTGGAGATTACGGGGCAAAAAAATTAATTGACGATGGGTTATTGCAAGGAAAACAAATTGAATTTTCTGATGAATATTCCTTTATAGATATTGATACGAAGGAAGTTTACCAAAAATTGATTCAATCCTAAAGGCAGAAAAGAATGGTGCGAGAGGTGTGGATGCAGTGGAAACAAACGATTATCAAACGGTAGTTGAAATCCCTTTGACACTTGCAGAAATAAACACAGATAAACTGAATGAAAGCACTCTTATTTCAGGTGGCACATTCTTGCAGTTAAATTGGGAAGCTGGCCAAAAACGTCCTTCTCAATTAATCAGCCTAGAAAAGATAAAAGAACTAAAAGGAATAAAGGAGGTTTCGGAGGGAGATCTTTCCTTTCTTGAAATTGGTGCTGCTACCAATCTTTCTGAATGCTGCAAAAACATACTTATTCAGGAGTATTCAAAGGTACTAGCTGATGCTTGTTATAAAATTGCAGCACCAGCTGTCAGAAACAGAGGAACAATAGGGGGAAATATTTGCAGCAAGGTTGGAGATTCTATTCCAGCATTATTAGTGTTAAATGCTCAACTAAGCATTTTTAATGGGGAAAAAGAATATTTGATTCCGCTGAAATCTTGGCTGGAAACGATAAAAGCAACAGATGAACCGCAAATCTTAGCCAAAATACGAATTCCAATTGAGAAAAATGAAAAGGAAAGTTATAGTTTTTTTAAAAAAGTTGGAAGGAGAGAAAGTTTTACTGCGGCTATCATATCGGTGGCTGGTTATATAAAAAAAGCAAATGGAAAATTGGTAGATGTAAGAATGGCGATTGGAGGAGGGGCTCATAGTCCAGTAAGATTACATGCAGCTGAAAAAATGTTAATTAATAAAAATACAGCTGACATAAATTTGCTTTCTTTTTATCATGCAATTGAAAATGGTTTTGTTTCTTATACAGATCCTTTTGTAACAGAACTATATCGAAAAAAAGTTGCTGCAAACCTATTTTTCGCTCAATGTAAAATAGGTTTGGAACAAGAATCCTGAAAGAAGGGAGAGGGCCATATGGTTCTGAATAAAGCAAGTGCAGGTGATAAATGGAAAGTCAGAAGAGACGGCAAACATAAGGTAACTGGTGAGCTAAAATTTCTAACAGATATGACATTCCCTGAAATGCTTTATGGAACCATTTTGCGAAGTGAGTACCCATTTGCTTCGATTCTCTCTATAGATACAAGCGAAGCAGAATTATTGCCGGGTGTAGCTGCAGTTCTCACTTATAAAGATATACCTGGATTAAATGGGTTTGGCATTATTATTCAAGATCAACCGGTATTTTGCAAAGATCGAGTGAGGTTTGCAGGTGATGCCATCGCAGCAATAGCAGCGGTATCAATCGAGGCGGCAGAAAAAGCAGCTTCTCTAATAAAAGTAAAATACGCTCCGTTAACACCGATAACAGACCCGGAAGAAAGTTTATTGGATACTACTGTTAAACTGCATGATAACGGAAACTTGCTGCATAAAGCAACTTATCAAAAAGGTAAAACCATGGAAGAAGCTTTTTCAAAATGTGCGTTTATTGTAGAAGAAACCTATTATACACCTAGACAAATGCATGCTTATATGGAAACGGAGGGAGGGGTGGCAGTACCAGAAAAAAGTGGTGCAATCACATTATATGCTCCGACACAGCATGGCTTTAAGGATCAGCTTCAATTATCAAGGATTTTAGATATGGAGCAGGAAATGATACGTGTTGTTTCTAGTCCGATAGGAGGTTCATTTGGCGGGAAGGATGAATTAAATATTCAGCCATATATAAGCTTATTAGCATTAAAAACAGGTAAGCCTGTTAAAATTCATCAATCTAGAAGAGCATCTATAAAAGCAGGGATAAAAAGGCATCCAATGAAAATAACAATGAAAACTGGTGTCGATCTAGAAGGAAGGCTTCTAGCACATAAAGTGAGGATTATCGCTGATACTGGAGCATATGCCACATTAGGTCCTGCTGTGTTAGATTTTGCTGTAGAGCATAGTGCAGGTCCATATATAATTGAAAATGTGGAGGTTGAAGGATACTCTGTTTATACGAATAATGGCATCGCAGGCGAGTTTCGAGGCTTTGGGGGAAACCAAATAACATTTGCTCTAGAAACACAAATAGAGCGGCTTGCGGAAAAAATGCAGGTGTCAAGCACGGAGCTTCGTTTTAAGAATATCCGCAGCATAAATGATCTTGGTCCAGTGAATCAATTGATTGCCCCAACAGATGGTGCAAAAGAAGTGCTCAAAAAAATTATCCAATCCCCAATTTTAGCGAAAGAAACGAAATCAACATCTACGAGCCCATGGACGATAGGTGGAACAGGCTATAGCATAACCATGCATGGAGGTGGTCTTGGCTATGGAAGATCGGATCCATCTGGTGCAAGAATTTCGTTAAATAAAGAAGGGAAAATCGAAGTATCTTTTGGGTTTGAGGAATGTGGGCAAGGACTGATAACTAGTATTGACATGATAATGACAGCAGCATTTAATTGTACTTCGGATGATATTGAAGTTGTCATAGGAGATACCGTGAAAGTACCACATTCCGGATCTTCAACAGCGTCAAGAGCAACGAATATGGTGTGGCAGGGAATTCGCCAATTAAAAGGAGTATGGACAGAAAAAGTTTTGGAACTGACATCTGAAATAAAACAAATAGCAAAAGAAGATTTGTTTATTGGAGCTGGAGGAGTTTGGTGTAAGAATAAAAAAGAAGCAGAACAAAAAAAGGTCCTATCGTATCAGCAGTTAGCTTTATTAGTAGATGAGCTTCCTGAGGTTTCCGTAGAATATCATTTTCCAACCACTCCAAACAGCATAGACGGGGGCCATTTTTTATATTCATTTGCAGGTGTTGCTGCAGCTGTTGAAATAGACATTTTAACAGGAAACGTCCATGTGACAAAAATGGATCATGTGGTATCGGCAGGTCCAGTTGTTAATCCAATGGGGTATCTTGGGCAAATAGAAGGCGGCGCAAATATGGGTCTTGGTTTTACATTGTTAGAAGATGCAGTTATGGAAGAAGGTAGGTATATGACCGAAAATCTAGATACCTATTTGATTCCAACCATATTAGATATTCCGAAAGAGACAAATGTAACGGCATTGGAAAATCTGGCAGATGGCGACGAATATGGCCCAAGAGGCGTTGGTGAAATCGGAACGGTGGCAATCGCACCGGCAATCGTAGCAGCCATATATGATGCAACAGGTCATTGGATCAATAAACTTCCTATTGACACTGAAGAAGTGCTGAATATTGTTTCCAACCAATTGATAAGAAAAGCGTAAGTTCTCAAGTCATCGACGTAACAATAATTTGATGGTGCGGAGGAATGGATATGGAGACAAAAAAAACAGCTGTACAATCAGTAAATGTCACAATCAATGGAAAATTAGAAGTCCTGCAAGTCCCATCAACCTATAGATTAGTAGATATATTGAGAAATAGATTAAACTTAACAGGTACAAAAATCTCCTGTGAAATCGGCAGATGCGGATCTTGTTCTGTCATCATGGATGGAAATTTGGTTAATAGTTGTTTAATAATGGCATATCAGATTGAAAGAGCTGAAATTCATACAATTGAAAGTGTCTCTTCTGATAAGCTACACCCTATTCAAGAAGCGTTTTTAGAAGCCGGCGCCCTTCAATGCGGCTACTGTACACCAGGGATGATAATGGCTTTAAAGACGCTGCTAGATGAAAAGAACAAACCAAATCGTGAAGAAGTTCTGCAAGCTTTATCAGGAAATATATGCAGATGCACAGGATACGAAGGAATACTTAGAGCAGTAGATTTATTAGAGAAAAAATAAAAAATTTTGATGAATATCGAAGAATGGATGTGGAGTATTGTTTACATTAGAAGAAATAAATAAAATGGAGCAAACAAAATTTATTGAAGAGATCGGCTGGGTATATGAACATAGTCCATGGATAGCAAAAAAAGCCTGGGAATTTAAACCTTTCACTAGCTTTGACACACTTTATGAAACAATGGTGAATGTTGTTAAAGAAGCTACGAAAGAAGATCAATTGGATTTAATCCGTGCACATCCGGATTTAGGCAGTAGGATTGAAATGACCGAATCATCCGTGAATGAACAAAAAGGGGCGGGGCTAGATACCTTGTCTGAAGAAGAATACAACAATTTAGTACAACTAAATACGGATTATATAAAAAAATTCAGTTTTCCATTTATTTTAGCTGTAAAAGGCCATACAAAGGATTCTATTTATTCAGAAATGAAAAAAAGAGTCAATCAAGAACCTGAGAGTGAGTTTCAGGCTGCTTTGGCACAGATTCATAAAATAGTCTTATTTCGATTACAAGATATTGTCAAAGAAGCTAAAAAAGAACCAACTTCTTAAACAATAATGTCAGGGGAAATGGAAAACCAGCAAATGAAAAAGAAAAGATAGGAGTACAAAATGAAAACAGGAATTACAACACATGTTCTAGATTTGGCAAATGGAAAACCAGCAAATAATATTAAAGTAGAGCTTTGGAGGTGGGAGCAAACAACAGAAAATCATTACAATAAAGTCTTTATTGCCAGTGGGCTGACAAACGATGATGGCAGAGTAGATTCTGTTTTGTTAGACACAATAGAGACAGGCGAATACGAATTGCTGTTTTTTATTGAAAACTATTTTAATGATTCACAATTGAAAGATGGGAGACAACCTTTTTTACGAACCATTCCATTACGTTTCTTTGCGGATAGCAGTGAAACGCATTACCATGTGCCTTTGCTTCTTTCTCCATGGGGATATCAAACATATCGTGGCAGCTGACTAAATAAAGTAAACTTCCATCAGTGGGGGTTTTCTTCATCCCCCATTGATGGTTAGTTGCACTTATCGGACCTTAACGGGCAGTTATCCTCCGCCTATCTTCCTCGATTTCTCGGCATCTTGAGGCGGGGGTCTTACTGCCCGTTAAGAGTGGGATAAACGTACAAAAGAGAGAGGAGCTTCAACTTGGAAAACTATGATTTAATTATTCGAAATGGCTTCGTGGTAAAAGAAGAAGAAGTGGAAAAAGCAGATATCGCCATTCTAAATGGAAAAATTGCAGAGCTTTCTGCCAAACTTCCCGAAGATATTACGGCTAATCAGATAATTGATGCAACGGGATTGCATATTTTTCCTGGGTTAATTGATTCACATGTTCATTTTAATGAACCAGGAAGAACTGAATGGGAAGGATTTGAAACTGGCAGCAAAAGTTTGGCTGCAGGCGGTGTTACACTCTTTTTTGATATGCCATTAAACAGTCATCCACCAACCATAACAAAAAGCGCCTTTGAATTAAAAAATAAAATTGCAAAAGAAAAATCATTGGTCGATTATCGTCTTTGGGGCGGAGTTGTCCCTGGCAATACAGATGAATTAGAGGATTTGATGCAATCTGGTGTAATAGGCTTTAAGGCCTTCATGTCTGGCAGTGGAATTGAAGATTTTGAAGCATCGGATGATCAAACATTATTTACAGCGATGGAGAAAATTGCAGAATTGGGCGGCATCCTAGCAGTGCATGCGGAAAGTGATATTATCACTTCCCATCTTGGAAAAATAAATGGAGATGCGGAGGATCATAGTGCAGCATCTTATTCGGCTTCTAGACCTATTTATTCAGAGGTAGAAGCAGTCCAAAGAATTCTTGCATACGCTGAAGCAACAAAATGTAAAGTACATATCGTGCATATCAGCAGTACAAAAGTATTAGAGCCGATTTTGGCAGCGAAAAAAAGGGGCATAGATGTATCCGTAGAAACATGTCCCCATTATTTGTCTTTGACAGTAGAGGATATTGAAACATTAGGTGCAGTAGCCAAATGCGCTCCTCCATTAAGGAATCAAGAGGAAATAGAGGCGTTGTGGACGGCGATTAAAAATGGATTGATTGATACAGTTGGCTCAGATCATTCTCCTTCGCCTGCTCATATGAAGGAAGGCTATTTATTGGAAGCTTGGGGAGGGATTTCAGGCTGCCAATCGACCCTTAATATATTGCTGGAAGAAGGATATTGGAAACGACAAGTATCGCTTCCACAGTTAATGAATGTCGTCAGCAAAAATCCAGCAAAACGATTTGGATTAGAAGAGTATAAAGGCAGCATTACATTAAATAAAGACGCTGATTTAGTCATTGTTGATTTAGATGAAGAATTTATACTAAAAAAAGAAGATTTATTTTATCGGAATAAATTAAGTCCTTATATTGGAAAAAAATTCAAGGGGAAAATAAAACAAACATTAAAATCAGGAATTTCTGTCTATAAAGACTAAGTAATTTGAAAAGCCTTCTCGGAGAGCTACTCTTTTTTTGGGGTAGCTTTTTCACAAGATAAGAAAGTATAAGTTTTCTGAAGTCTGACAAGTGTCTAGCTCCGACGTACAGGATGTACTAGTGCCGATGTTGCAACAGGACGTTGTGTATTTAATCGGCCAGCACCCTATCGACTTCAACGCTTCCCTCACCTCGCTTGCGTAGTCAACATCGAATCACTACGTTCTTCGTGTTTCCTTTATCTCACTCGATTCAGTCCAGCTTTTTCTGTAGATGAGCAAGGGCGCTTGCGGCTTTTCTTAGTGTTCCATGCTGTTGATCTTTCTAAAAGTCTACCAATATATTTTTTACAACTGCTCATTTACAGCAGCTAAACATATTCTCTATAATAGAATGTATGATATATTCTGAAAAGCTAATAGTTGTTTATGTGAAAATCCCTATAATTAATAATATTTGCTTTCTGTTTAGGAAATGCGTATGGAATGGATGGAGCATTTGCAACCATAGCTAAATCGTTTTAGAAGATATATATATAAACAGCATAAAATAAATAAAAATAAAAAAGGATAAGAGCATTATTTTATCCCACTCTTAACGGGCAGTAAGACCCCCACCTCAAGGTGCTGAGAATTCGAGGAACCTGGCTAGGTGTTTAAACTCGCCCGTAAAGGTCCGATAAGTGCAACTAACCATCACTGGGGGATGAGGAAAAACCCCCACTGATGCAAGTTTACTTTATTTAACAATGCTCGAAGGATTCTATCCTTCTTCATCATTTACCTTTTTTGGCAATTATTCTTTCAGTGTTGGGAGCTAAGCAAGATGGACAGTTTTAATTCACAGTTTTTGTATTCGGTTGTAATTATCGCATTAGGCTATTGGTTTAAAAGGTGGAATATTATAAAAGAAAAAGATGGGGAGGCAATAGCAAGAATTATCTTTAATATCACTCTACCTTGTCTTATCATTTATACTTTTCATAATATTGTAATTGAAAAATCTTTAATTTTATTAGTGGTATTAGGGTTTTTATATGGAATTATGATCGCTTTTTTAGGATTATATTTATTTAGAAAAGAAAATAGATGGGAAAAAGGAATGCTAAGCATGCTTATTCCTGGATTTAATATTGGTTTATTTGGATTTCCGTTAGTAGAAGGAATTTGGGGGCAGTCAGGACTTAAATATTTTGGAATGTTTGATGTAGGTAATGCCGTCATAACATTTGGATTAAGCTACTTAATTGGCAGCTATTATTCAAAAGAAGGAGTTGTTTTAGATTTTAAACATGTGGTGAATAAAATGGGTAAATCCATTCCTTTAATGACGTACATCAGCATCTTTATTATTAATCTATGCGGATTTCATTTGCCTGATACAGCGGTAGAGATAACAAGTATTATTTCAAAAGCAAATATGCCATTGTCATTATTATTGTTAGGTATTTATTTGAATTTTTCTTTTGAAAAAAGTTATTGGAAAGGTATTGGAAAAGTATTGGGTCTTAGATATGGAACGGGGCTTGTATTGGGGATATTAGGATTTTATTTATTGCCAGTAGAAGATATGTTTCGTGATACCATTTTAATTGCACTTATTCTTCCGATGGCCTCTGCTGTATTGCCATATAGCATTGAATTTAATTATAATCAGCGTTTTGTCGGGACTGCTGCGAATTTATCCATATTATTAAGTTTTGTATTATTATGGGTGATCGGCAACATGCTTGTTTAAAACCAGGGCAGGTTCAATCGTTTTAAGAAATCAAAAGAAATGAATGTAAATTAAAGCTAGTACAGCTCCTTGCTATTAAAGCGCTGGACTAGCTTTTTCTCTTCGCTTGCACTTATTCTAGCTATTAAAATAAAGGATAACTTGAAAATAAAGACCGCAGTCAGAATACACTTCGCTTTCCTGCGGGCGGGCGCCGAGCCGCTTCGTCGCTACGCTCTGAGCTGCAGGGTCTCGTCTGACTCGCCTTCCCGCGGGAGTCTTCGTGTACTCTGACTGCTCCGCGCTTCAAAAATTAGAATCTGCTTCTTTGTAAGGATGTCTAATCTGAAAATTAGCAGGAGTCTCACAAATTCCCTTCACAAAAAGTACATAATCGTTTAACAGAGCCTAAAATAAAAAGAATAGAGAAAGCGTTAATTTTTTGTTATGGGGTAAAAAAATTTTCTGTATAGTAAGGTTGAGAACTGGTGTTAAAAGAAACCCCTATTCCTAAAAACCGAAAGCTTTTTTGCAGAATATTTTTGCGGTGTCCTGATGAATTCATTAATCCTTCATGTGCAAAAATGCTGCTGTATTGCCCATATGCAAGATTTTCCCCTGCTGTTGTATATTTGATCCCATCATCCAGCATTCGGTCAAAAGGTGATTCTCCTTCTAAATTCGTATGATCAAAATAATGGTGAACTGCCATATCTTTACTATGCTTGCGTGCGGTTTCTTTAATATGATCATCCCATTTTAATGCAGGCAGCCCATTATTTATTCGGCTGGCATTTGTTAAATCAAATAATTGATACTCAAAACCTTCCTGCAATTCCTTCGATTCTTTTGTGTAGAAGTCACTTCGTTCTTCTTCAAGTCTCTTATCAATAATTTGCATGGCTGTTACAGTATTTGAATTTTCCTTATCAAAAAAAACAGTTACATATTCGTTGTTCAGTAAAAACATTTCATAGTCTCGATCAGAAGGAAGTTTATAATATACTAATCCTTTTCTGATTTCATCCATTGGGTTTTTTAATGCTTTTAAAACACTGTCTTTGCTTGATCCTTTTTTTATCCCTGTTTGTGAAGCAATTAAATCTTGATTGGTATATAAAGCTCTCACAGACTGGTTTTCATCATATGCTACCATTACAAAATGCTGATAATTTTGATGGTACACATACCAGTCAACGCCATATTCATTGATACTTGCGCGTTTAGCTTTTCCTAATTGTTTTTCAACTGTTTCTTTTTTGTCGCCAATTTGAATATTATAGATGGAAAATTTATGTTCAGTAGGTATAGTTAATTCTGGTTTTTCCAATTTTTCCTGCTGGTTGTCGACATTCCAATCCGGCATCTTGTCTTGTGTTTCTTGAAAAAGCATTTTCAGTTTAGACCATTTATTTTCTATGTCTGAAAAAAAAGAAGAAATTGAATCCTGGTTCACTTCTGTTTGTATCTCTTTTGCTGTATTAGGCAACGAATCAACATCGATATTGCCCGCCATAAATTGATATCCTCCATACAAAATAAAAACGAAAAGCAACAATTTTATTAAAGTCTTCAATTTTTTATCCTCTCCATTCTACCTTCAGCATAACCATTTTTATGAAAAAAGATAAGCATCAGGATACCGTGGAAAACATTCGTTCTCTTTGTCACTTCTGTTTTTTACGGTACTTATTATCCGTCGCCTTGCTTGCCTTTTTTAAGTCTATTGTAAACGTCAGTTAAATATATTCCTTCGAGCCTGTGACAACATAGTTCTGATCAACATTCTGTTGTCCGCCTCTCCTAAAAAAAGGTCTTTCCTCGATAGATCCGGGTTTTCATGCAACCTGAAATCATGCGTTTTACTTTTTCTATATTCAGATCTTTCTTCTCTTTTTAGTATAGCATGGATGGAAAATTTGCACGTTTCTGTACAGGTGGAAATATTAGGTGATGTTTTGTTGTGAAATAATATTGTTATAAAGATGTAATCTGCTTTTTATTGTAATTGGAAATACGCTGCTGTTATACTAAAATTAATAATTCATAAAAGCGTTATAAAAAAAGGTTACTTTTTAGGGGAATTGCTATGCATGACAAAGCACTAAAGGAGGCTTCATATGCATTTAGTAACAGCCGATATAGACAAACTATTACAAACGACCTCAGGGATAGAAAGCAGCCAAATCAATTGGAAGATTATTAATATAGAAATAGATGAATTGTTAGAAGATACGAAAAGCTGGAACTAAAAAAGGAAAAAAAGAGAAGACTTTATTCGTGAAGGGGTATTAGTAGATAATAATCTAGTGATACCCGATTCTATTACGAAATAAAGTCTTTTTTGTTTTGGCTCTGTTAAATTACATTGTTGATTTTTGAATGGTCAGGGAATCTACTCGCTTTCCTCGGAGCCTCCTTGCTCATACCCGTCTGAGCTGAGGTCTTGCCAGCCACAAGAACACCACACTTTTCAGGGTAGCGTTTGTTTTAAAAAGGTATAAATCTGCAGGTATTTTTCTTTGGATGCCGAAGTAATTTAACGATCGTTTTAAGCTATTATTTTCTTCGCAGCAAAAATTTTTTAAACATTAAGAAGGATTTTTTGAAAAAAATGAAAAACTTTTTAAAAGATGACCAAATTTTCCTTTCGCATTTAAAAAGTTGCGTTATAATAATAGAAAAATGATTATACAAGGAGCATTCAACGTGAGTGAACAAACTATTACCGTAACATTAACAAACCAACCAAAACAAAAGCCAGAATCATCGAAATTGGAATTCGGCAAAATTTTTACAGATCATATGTTTATGATGGATTATTCAGTAGAACAAGGGTGGCATAATGCACAAATCCTTCCATATCAGCCAATTGCCTTAGACCCAGCTTCTGTAATTTTTCACTATGGACAAACTGTTTTTGAAGGGTTAAAAGCATATTTAACCAACGAAGGAAAAGTACTATTATTCAGACCGGATAAAAACATGGAGCGCTTAAACAAATCAAATGATCGTTTATGCATACCTGAAATTGATGAAGCGTTTGCGTTAACTGCATTGAATCAATTAATAAATATTGATAAAGACTGGATCCCGAGTGGTGAAGGAACTTCTCTTTACATAAGACCGTTTATTATTTCTACACAGCCATATTTAGGAGTAGCTGCATCTACAAGCTACAAATTTATGATTATTTTATCTCCTGTAGGTTCTTATTATAAAGAAGGTGTTAAGCCTGTAAAAATATTTGTAGAAAATGAGTTTGTTCGTGCTGTTGCTGGTGGAACAGGATCTGCTAAAACAGCCGGTAACTATGCGGCAAGTTTAAAAGCTCAGCAAATTGCTGCAGAAAAAGGTTATTCTCAAGTTTTATGGCTGGATGGAGTGGAGAAAAAGTACATCGAAGAAGTGGGCGCGATGAATGTTTTCTTTAAAATCAACGGAGAAATTGTTACTCCTCTTTTAACCGGCAGCATTTTAGAAGGTGTGACAAGAAGAAGTATTATTGAACTATTAAAGCATTGGAATATGCCTGTAACTGAAAGAAAAATTACTGTAGAGGAAATCTTTAAAGCACATAAAAATGGTGAATTAGAAGAAGCTTTTGGAACCGGCACTGCTGCGGTTATTTCTCCAATCGGTGAATTGTTCTGGAATGAAAATGTTATTGTTTTAAATAACGGAGAAACAGGAGAGTTATCGAAAAAACTATATGATACGATTACGAATATCCAAAACGGAAAAGAAGAAGATCCGTTTGGCTGGACAGTAGAAGTTTAACACCCTGAACTTGCTATCCTTTTTGCTATAATAGACATGAAAAAATGCAGTCTGTGCAAAAACAGACTGCATTTTTTGTAGACAACTCATAGTTGAAAAAAGGATCAGGATATTCGAAAACAATTTAAAGCGGAAGTTTTTCGACATGCTAGAATGCATGGTTATTTGGAAGTTTTTTGCGCAAGTATAAACTGATGTACGACTTTAGCCACTCCGTCATTATTGTTTGTGTCAGTAGTATAGTCAGCAATTCTTTTTATATCGTCAGGAGCATTGCCCATTGCGACACCAAGACCAGCAAATTCAATCATAGCCAAGTCGTTGTAGCTGTCACCTATTGCTATTACTTCTTCACGGGTAATTCCTAGTTTATTAATTAACAATTCAAGGCTCGTCCCTTTTGTTACCCCTTTTTCCGTGAACTCCAAAAAGAATGGTTTAGAACGCATCACGCTTAATTTGTTTTGCAATTCTACTTGAAGCAAACTTTCTACGCTTTTTAAATGCTCTTCTTCTTTAACCATTAAAACCTTCACAACAGGTTCTTGAATACTTTCTACAAAATTGGATACTTGATTAATAGGAAGTCCTGTTAATTGAGCCTCGATTTCTGTAAAAGGATTATTTTCTTCTGTTACGATACTGTCTCCAACATACGTATGAATCCAAACATTTTCGCGTTTGCTTATTTCAAAAAGACGATGAACTGTTTCGGGGGAAAGTGTACTGCTGAATAGTTCTTCCTTTGTTTTGCAGTTTGTTATCTTTGCTCCATTAAAGGATAATATGAAACTACCATATTTCGCTAAGTCTAATTCTATTGCACTTTGCATCATTGCGAAGGTAGGTCTTCCTGATGCGAGCACTACCTTAATACCTAATCCTTGTGCATCCATTAACGCTTTTTTTGTTTCTTCTGATATAGTATGATCATCCCTTAATAGGGTATCATCCATATCTAAAACAATCATTTTATAAGCCATAATATTTTTCCTCGCAATCTACGTTCTTTTCGAAATCACACTCATTATAAAGAATAAAGCATCATCCGTAAATACTATAGAAAAACTAGTTGAAAAAAAATAGAAAAAGGAATTAATTTCCTAAAAAAAGTATTTGAATTATCAGACAATTATTGTTATACTATAAAAAAGAAAAGGGGTTGATTCAAATGGAAAAGTATTTATTAAATGCACCAAAACAGTCTGTAGGAAATGTTATGGATTCTTTATTTGCTGAAATGGTATTAGAAAAAGCCCTTTATGAGTTCCGGAAAACATCTATCAAAAAACAAATTGATTCAACATTAATGAATGGTGATAAAAAAGAATTTATGCGCCTATCTAATGAATTAAATCAATTACTAGCTTAAGATAATAGAAAACAATCAGAATTAGTGAAAATTTTTGTAATAAATAATAATAAAAAAAGACACCAAATATTGGTGTCTTTTTACGTATTGAGGCAATAAACAGTGCTCCACATAGCACTATTATGTTTATTGACTTATTCAATAAAGCTCATCGCAAAAATAAATATAGCATAAAAGAAAAGAAAAAACAAGTAGTTAAGAAAAAATGCTTGTGAGTGTTTTGCTGTGAGGTTTGCAGGTTTAATTATTTGACTAACTTTGATTAATCGAATAATATGACAGTACTTTTAAAATACATCCCATGGAGTTGTTTGGAGCATATCTCTAAAAAAGGGATCACGTTAAAGTATTAGTTGAAAATGATTTTATCAATGTGAGAACCTAACAGATGATCCATATACGTAAAGGAGGAGCTCCTTTGAAAAAATACAAAAATCTAGCAGAAACGATTCATTACCAGCTTTACAATAAAAAGTTTGCAATAGATAAAAAACATAAAGATTTAGAACTGATTGGCAAAGGAAGAAGTGCTTATGTATTTAAAATTAAAAATACAACCATAGCAATCAAAGTCTTTTTCAAAAAGTATGAAGCGTTAGCTAAAATTGAAGGGGAAATTTATGAAGCGGTCAACGGAATATCCTATTTTCCTAAAATACATGAAATAGGCGATAATTATATAGTGATGGATTACATAGATGGAAAAACTTTATTTGATTGTTTAATTGAAGGGATCCTTATTAAAGAAGTTTATATAAAAGCAATAGATCATGCTATTTTATTATCGAAGCAAAAAGGGTTGAATCCTTCCGATATTCATTTGAAAAATATAATATTAACAAAAGATAATGAAATTAAAATTATCGATTTAGCCCGATTTAGGCAAGTGAAAAAATGCACCCAATGGAAGGATCTAAAAAAAGCTTTTTACACGCTGTATCAAAAACGCTTTTTTCCGAAGAAAGTAAGCAAATATATTTTGCACTTTATTCGAATATTATATAAAAAGGAGGTATTAAGGAAATTTATCTAGTTAATCTTTCATTATTAACGAATAGATAATGAGTAATGATAGAAAATAGGGAGGGGCTAAACATGAAAACATACTTAAATAGAGAAGAAGTTTCTGAGAAAGAAAAATGGAATCTGCAGGATATATATGAAAACGAAACGTTATGGGACGCTGATTACCGTAAGGTAGAGGAATCGATAAAAGAAATTGCATCATATAATGACAGAATAACAGACGCTGCCAGCCTTTTGACTTATTTAAAACTTTCGGAAGAAATGGGAAGCCGATATAAAAAGATATACTGTTATAGCATGCTTCTACAAGACATCGATACAAGAAATACACATGGACAAATGCTTTTGGATAAAGCTAGGCAGCTTGGACAAAAATGGAGCAGTGCAACATCGTTTTTTATGCCATTCCTTTTAAGTTTGGACGAAGAAGTATTGAAACATTACATAGCAGAAGAAGAAGGATTGCAATATTTTGAAAAGGATTTATTGGAGTCTTTTTCTTACAAAAAGCATGTACTCAGCAAAGAAAAAGAAGAAATCCTTGCTGTTTTTGGTGAATCGCTGTCTGTTCCCAGTCAAATTTTTGGCATGATTAATAATGCAGATATAAAATTTGGGCTTATTACCAATGAGGACGGACAGCAGGTTGAGCTTACAAGAGGTATGTATGCAAAACTGATCGAGCATGAAGAGAGGGAGAAAAGGAAGGAAGCATATAAAGCGTATTATCAGCCTTATTTGTCATTAAAAAATACGATTGCCACAACCTTCGCTTCTGCGGTAAAAAATAATGTGAAAACATCTAAACTAAGAAACTATCCATCTGCTCTTGAAAAAAGCCTTTTTTCAGACAGAGTACCGAAAGAAGTATATGAAAACCTAATTGCAGCAACAAGAAAAAATCTTCCTTATATGAACAAGTATATGCAATACCGTAAAAGTAAGCTGGGGTTAGATGAACTCCATGCATATGATTTAAGTGTACCGCTTGTAGCAGATGCAGCACATGAAAAAATTTCATATGATAAAGCATATGAAATAATGTTGGAAGCGTTAAAGCCTCTTGGCCAAGATTATATTGACATATTAAAATCCTTTAAAGAAAAACGTTATGTAGATGTCCGTGAAACACCTGGGAAACGGTCTGGAGCATATAATTTAGGCTTATATGGAGTACACCCGTTCATCTTATTAAATCACCGCGATGATTTAGACAGCTTATTTACATTGGCTCACGAATGCGGGCATGCTATGCATTCTTACTACAGCAGCAAATATCAGCCTCAGATTTCGGCTGGATACAGTATATTTGTAGCCGAGGTTGCATCAACGGTTAATGAAGTGTTATTGATTCGTTATTTATTAAAAACAGAAACAGAATCCAATAAAAAAGAGCATTTGCTAAATCATTTCATTGACAGTTTTAAAGGTACATTTTTTACCCAAGTAATGTTCAGCGAATTTGAAAAAACGGTTCATGAAAAAGCAGAAGCAGGTAAAGCGTTGACATTGGATTTGTTAAATCAAATATATGAAGAGCTTTTTAAAGCATATAATGGATCTGATCTTGTTGTAGATGAAGAAGTGAAATACGGATGGTCAAGGATTCCGCATTTTTATCGTCCATTTTACGTTTATAAATATGCAACTGGCTTTGCATCTGCCATAACAATCGCGGATAAATTATTAACAGGAAATACACAGGATGTAGAGGATTATTTGCAGTTTTTAAAAAGTGGAAGCTCTGAATTTCCACTAGAATTGTTAAAACGAACTGGGGTTGACTTAACAGTGCCAGACACAATAGACCATGCGTTATCGATTTTTCATTCATTGGTTCAAGAAGTTATTTCAACTTACAGCACTGTTTCCTAACAAAAAATAAACGCTTTTTTTAGAATATCTATTGGGCTTCTTTAGAAGGCCCTTTTAATTGAAAAAATTTGATAGCTTTTTTATTTTTGGGTCTGTTAAATTTCATTGTTGATTAATAAATGGTCAGGAAATTTACTCGCTTTCCGCGGACGAACTGGCAAGACTCCTCGCTCGTACCCGTCTTGCGGGGTCTTTCCAGCCCGTTTTTCCGCAGGAGTCTCGCAAATTTCCTTCCAAAATCAACATTATCGTTTAACAGAGCCTTATTTTAAAAAGCTCAGACTGTAGACAAACGCTCCTTAAAAAGGAAGTTTGTTTACAGTTTTTTTATTTGTTTTTCTTTTAGATGGGGATGTTGATTTCTGCTCCAAGGGTTCGCTTTCCACGGGGCTACGCCTGAACTGCTTCGGCTTCGCCGGCAGGGTCTCGGACTGTCTCGCTATTCCCGTTACGGCGATGACCAAGGCGCTTATGCTTTTCTTCTTAATGAGAAATTATATCTGAAGTTAGATGATTGTCTAGCACCAGCGCCTATCGCCTAACGAACTTCAGGTCTTTTCCCTACGATAAGTCAACATCGATTCGCTATCGCTCATCGTGTTTCCTTTATCTCAGTCAAAGCCCTTCCGAAGTACAGGATGTACAAGTGCCGATGTTGGCGCTTATGCTTTTCTTAGTTATTGATACTTTTCTAATATAGAAAAGAACTCGATTACAAATTTATAAAATGTATGAACGGAAGGTGGTAGTTCCCGGTTTTTTGGAATGATAACTCCTACTGTGCGGTTAATTACAGGGTTTTCTATTGGGATTTTTACAGTGAATTTTGGCACTGTCTCATAAAAGGTACTTTCTGGAAGCAGTGTAACTCCCATTCCAGCAGAAACTAAGCCTTTTATGGCATCTAAGTCTTCTCCTTCCGAACTAATATTAGGTAAAAATCCCTCTTGCTTGCAGGCGTCATATGCAATTTTCTGTAAAATATAGCCTTTTGGAAACAGAACAAAAGAATCATTTCTTAAATCGCGTAGGCGTAAACTGCGTCTTTCTGCTAAAATATGATTACTAGGCATTAATGCTAGTATACGCTCTGTAAATAGTATTTTTCCTTGAATGGTAAGATCATCTGCTGGAACAGGTCCTAAAAATGCTAGATCAATTTCCCGGCTTTTTACCGCTTCAATTAAAAAACTGTAGGAGCCTTGTCTTAATTGAAAAGCGATTTGTGGATGCTTTTCTTTAAATGCAGATAGGACCGTTGGCAGCAAATGACTTGCCAAGCTTGTAGGAAATCCAATTTTAATGGAACCTCGGTCGGGATCCAAATAGGCATCTATTTGTTCAACTGCAATATCAACTGCCTTCATAATAGTTAAGGAATGCGTTAAAAATATTTTTCCAATTGCTGTTAATTTTACGTTTCTCCCTTCTCGTTCAAAAAGATGAACGCCTAGTTCGTCTTCTAAATTTGCAATCTGCCTGCTTATTGCCGATTGTGCAACATGAAGATGTTCTGCTGCTTCTGACACATGTTCTCTTTGTGCCACTTCAATAAAATATTTAAGTTGTCTCAATTCCATTTTTTAGTAAATACCTCCATTCATCTCGAAAATAGATTGTTTATATCCAAATAATATATTGTTTATATGAATTTGCATAGTATAATTGGGTTATATGATCAAAAAAAGTTGTTAGAAAATCTGACAGGGGTGGTTGAAAATGACGTACAACCAAATGGCAAAAGCACAAGGTCTTTATCGACCAGAATTTGAACATGATGCATGTGGTATCGGTTTATACGCTCATATTAAGGGGAAAGCAACACATGACATTGTGACAAAAGGTTTAAGTATGCTTTGCAAGCTGGATCATCGCGGTGGGCAAGGAAGTGACCCGTTAACTGGTGATGGAGCAGGCTTGATGGTACAAATTCCAGATCGTTTTTTTAGAAAAGATATTACAGACTTTTCATTGCCTGAAAAAGGGCAATATGGTGTAGGAATGATTTTCTTTTCTCAAAAGGATCAAGACAGAGAAAAAATAGAAGAAAAAATAAACGAATATATTGCAGCGGAAGGACAAGTGCTTCTAGGATGGAGAACTGTGCCTACAGATTTCAGAAAAATTGGAAAAGTTGCACAAAAAAGCTGTCCAATAGTTCGCCAAGTTTTTATTCAAGCTAGTGATGATTGCAAGAACGACTTAGCTTTTGAACGCAAGCTTTATATTATCCGCAAATTATCAGAAAACTGGGGCAGAACAGAAGAAAAAGATTTTTATTTTGCAAGTCTATCCAGCAGTACGATTGTTTATAAAGGTTTATTAACATCAGAACAAGTTGGCACATTTTATTTAGATGTCCAAGATCAGGATTTTGTGTCAGCATTTGCTTTAGTGCATTCCCGCTTTAGTACAAATACTTTCCCAAGCTGGGAGAGAGCACATCCAAACCGTTATATTATTCATAATGGTGAAATTAACACTCTTCGAGGCAATTTAAATTGGATGAAAGCAAGAGAGCAGCAATTTGCATCTGAAGCATTTGGAGAAGATTTGCAAAAAGTATTGCCAATCCTAGATGCCAATGGAAGCGACTCGTCTGTATTTGATAATGCATTAGAATTTTTTGTTCTATCTGGACGCAAGCCTGCGCATGCAGCAATGATGCTTATTCCAGAACCATGGACAGAAAACCCGCATATCTCAAAAGAGAAAAAAGCGTTTTATGAATATCACAGCAGTCTGATGGAGCCATGGGATGGTCCGATGGCAATCTCGTTTACAGATGGCAAGCAAATTGGAGCTATTTTGGATCGCAATGGTTTAAGACCAGCGCGCTACTATGTAACAAAAGACGATTATATTATTTTCTCATCTGAAGTCGGAGTTATTCCAGTAGAAGAAGAAAATGTTTTATATAAAGACCGTTTAAGTCCAGGGAAAATGCTGTTAATTGATTTAGAAGAAGGCCGCATCGTTTCCGATGAAGAATTAAAAGGGCAAATCGTATCCGAAAATCCATATCAACAATGGCTGGATGAAGAAGTGGTTCGATTAGATGACACAAATGAAAAAGAAGAAGAACTAGTTGATTTATTAACACGTCAAAAAGCGTTTGGCTACACATATGAAGATGTGCAAAAAAATCTTCTTCCGGTCGTAACAGAAGGGAAAGATCCAATTGGATCCATGGGGAATGATACACCACTGGCTGTATTATCTGATAAACCCCAGTCCTTGTTTAATTATTTTAAACAATTATTTGCTCAAGTTACGAATCCGCCAATTGACGCAATTCGTGAACAATTGGTAACTTCCACACTATCATGGCTTGGTGCAGAAAAAAATCTGCTTCATCCAAATGAAACAAACTGCCATAGAATTCAATTGAATTCACCTGTATTATCAAACGGGCAGTTAGAGCAATTGAGAAATTCAGAGGACCCAGCATTTTTATCTACTACAATCGATGCATTGTTTGAAGATGATTTAGAGGATAGCTTGCAGTTCGTTTTAAATACTGCTGAAGCAGCGATCGAAAAAGGGATCAGCTTGCTTGTTATTTCTGATAAAAAAATGGATCCAAATAAAAAAGCAATTCCGGTATTATTAGCAGTTAGTGCTTTACATCAGCATTTAATTAAAAAAGGCATACGTACAAAAGCGAGCATCATCGTTGAATCAGGAGAAGCAAGAGAAGTTCATCATTTTGCAAGCTTAATTGGATTTGGTGCAGATGCTATTAATCCATATCTTGTTTATGCTACGTATCATAAAGCAATTGAAGAGGAAACTTTAACTCTTACTTATCAAGAGGCAGTTTCTCGCTTTAATGAAGTTGTAACAGAAGGCGTAGTAAAAGTAATGTCTAAAATGGGTATTTCAACGGTTCAAAGCTACCGTGGTGCACAAATTTTTGAAGCGGTTGGAATTGGAGAAGAAGTTATTAATAAATATTTTGCAGGTACTGTTTCCCAATTAGGTGGAATTGGATTGGACACTATTGCGAAAGAAACATCAAAACGCCATGAAGCAGCTTTTGCAAAAGCGTTCGATGAAGCATTAGATTCCGGGAGTGAATACCAGTGGAGAAAAGGCGGAGAACACCATGCCTTTAATCCAAAAACGATTCATACATTGCAATGGGCTTGCCGAAAAGGAGATTATAGCTTATTTAAGCAATATTCAAATGCAGCAAATGATGAAAGACTAACTTTCCTTCGCAATTTATTCTCCTTTGCTTCAACTGAAAATGCAATTGACATTAATGAAGTAGAGTCAGTAGAAAGTATTGTGAAGCGTTTTAAAACAGGCGCCATGTCCTTTGGATCTCTAAGTAAAGAAGCACATGAAACATTAGCGATTGCGATGAATAGAATTGGTGGAAGCTCCAACAGTGGAGAAGGCGGAGAAGATCCAGCACGCTTTGAATTAGATGCAAATGGAGATAATCGCCGGAGTGCCATTAAACAAATTGCATCAGGTCGTTTTGGAGTAAAAAGCCATTATTTAATCAATGCTGATGAACTGCAGATTAAAATGGCACAAGGTGCAAAACCAGGTGAAGGCGGTCAATTACCTGGAAATAAAGTATATCCTTGGGTGGCAGATGTTCGTGGATCCACACCAGGTGTAGGCTTAATTTCACCACCGCCGCATCATGATATTTATTCTATTGAAGATTTAGCACAGCTGATACACGATTTGAAAAATGCAAATAGAAACGCTAGAATCAGCGTGAAACTTGTATCAAAAGGCGGTATTGGAACGATTGCTGCAGGTGTTGCTAAAGGTGCTGCAGACGTTATTGTTGTCAGCGGATATGACGGTGGAACAGGTGCGTCGCCAAAAACTAGTATTAAACATACAGGTCTTCCTTGGGAGCTTGGTTTAGCAGAAGCGCATCAAACGTTAATGCTGAATGGACTTCGCAGCAGAGTAGTTTTAGAAACAGATGGTAAATTAATGACAGGGAAAGATGTTGTTTTAGCAGCATTATTAGGAGCAGAGGAATTTGGCTTTGCAACAGCACCATTGATTGTACTTGGATGTGTTATGATGCGTGCATGTCATTTAGACACATGTCCAGTCGGTGTGGCAACACAAAATCCTGAGTTGCGTTATAAGTTTGCAGGTGATCCTGATCATGTAGTAAACTTCATGCGTTTCGTGGCGGAAGAAGTTCGTGAACTAATGGCTCAATTAGGATTTAGAACAGTTGAAGAAATGATAGGCAGAACCGATGTTCTTAATGTAAGCGAAGGTGCAAAATCACATTGGAAAGCAAAAGATCTTGATTTATCGAAACTATTATACAAAGTAGACGGAGAGCGTACATTCAGCACTCCTCAAAACCATAAAATCGACGAAAGCTTGGATATCCAAAAAATACTTCCAGCTGTTGAAAATGCAATTGAAACAGGAAACAGCGTGGATCTATATTATCCAGTTAAAAATACAAATCGTGTTATCGGTACGATTGTCGGCAGTGAAATTTCGAAAAAATACGGTGAAGAAGGATTAGCAGATAATACGATTAATCTTCATTTTACTGGCTCAGCTGGTCAAAGCTTTGGAGCATTTATTCCGAAAGGCATGAGCATGTACTTGACAGGCGATGCAAATGACTATGTTGGAAAAGGCTTATCTGGTGGGAAAATTGTCATTACTGCTCCTTCCATCAATTCGTATGTTGCAAAAGATAATGTTATTGCAGGAAACGTTGCATTTATTGGGGCTACAGATGGAGAAGCCTATGTAAACGGAAAAGCAGGAGAACGTTTTGCCGTACGTAATAGTGGTGCAAGTGTTGTAGTAGAGGGCATTGGCGACCATGGATTAGAATATATGACTGGCGGTCAAGTAGTAATACTAGGAGAAGTAGGGAAAAATTTTGCTGCAGGTATGTCTGGTGGGGTTGCATATGTGTTGGCAAACGATAAAAAAGCTTTTAAAAATCTTTGCAACCAAGAAATGATCTTGTTTGAAGAATTAGAAGATCCAAAAGAAGTAGATAGAGTTAAACAATTAATCGAAAAACATGAGGATCAAACAAATAGTATCGTAGCGAGACAAACGTTGGAAAATTGGGATAAAACAGTTAGCAAATTTGTAAAGGTAATTCCAAAAGATTACAAACGAATGATGAGAAATATTCAAGAAGGATTAAATAATGGGCTTTCAGAAGAAGATGCAGTAATGAATGCATTTGAAAGCAACTCGAAGCAGGACAAAAAAAAACAAAAACCTACTAAGCTAACTGCAGCAGTTCGGTAAGAAAGGAGAGAATAACAATGGGAAAAGCAACTGGTTTTATGGAATATAAACGGGAGGAAGCGGAAGAAAGATCTCCGCTTTCCCGCTTAAATGATTTTAAGAAATATTCTGCTCCTTTCTCAGATGAGGTGCTAAGTAGACAAGGAGCACGCTGTATGGATTGTGCGACTCCATTTTGTCATATAGGAATGGATATTAGTGGTACAACATCAGGCTGTCCAATCCATAACTTAATTCCAGAATGGAATGATCTTGTATATCGCGGCAGATGGAAAGAAGCTTTGGAAAGATTATTAAAAACAAATAACTTTCCAGAATTCACTGGAAGCGCATGTCCAGCTCCTTGTGAGGGATCATGTACGGTGGCTATTTCTGATCCTGCAGTTGCCATTAAAAATATAGAACGCACCATTATTGATAAAGGATTTGAAAATGGCTGGATTCAACCGAGAATCCCAGAAAAAAGAACAGGAAAAAAAGTTGCTATTATCGGTTCAGGTCCTGCAGGGCTGGCGAGTGCAGATCAATTAAATCAAGCAGGGCATTCTGTTACTGTATTTGAACGTTCTGATCGTGCTGGCGGTTTATTGATGTATGGAATTCCCAATATGAAATTGGAGAAAAAAGATGTAGAGCGCCGCATTCAATTATTAACACAAGAAGGCATTGATTTTGTAACAAACACAGAAGTAGGAAAAGATATCACTGCAGATGAATTAAGAAAACAATTTGATGCGGTTATCTTATGTACTGGAGCCCAAAAGCAGCGTGATTTAGAAATGGAAGGCAGAGAGGCTAATGGGGTACATTTTGCTATGGACTATCTGACATTGAATACAAAAAGCCTGCTTGATTCTAATTTGGAAGATGGCAAGTATATTAATGCAGAAGGCAAAGATGTCATTGTAATCGGTGGTGGGGATACTGGTGCCGATTGTGTAGCAACAGCTCTTCGCCAAAAATGCAAAAGTGTTGTACAATTTGGCAAACATCCAAAATTAGGAATGGCTCGATTAGATGATAATATGTGGCCTGCTTTCCCGCATATCTTTACATTAGATTACGCTTATGAAGAGGCAGAGCGAAAATTTGGAAGCGACCCAAGACAATACAGCATCCAAACGAAAAAAATGGTAAAAGATGAGCAAGGAAATTTAAAAGAGCTTCATACTATTTCGATGAGAAAAGAAAAGCAAAAAGATGGAACTTTTGCATTTCATGAAATTCCTGGTTCGGAAAAAGTATGGCCGGCACAATTAGTATTTATTGCAATTGGTTTTGAAGGGCCAGAACAACCGATACTTCAGCATTTTGGAGTGGAAACAAAATCTCGCAAAATTGATGCAAAGTATGGAGAATTTCAAACAAATATAGAAGGCGTTTTTGCTGCTGGTGATGCTAGAAGAGGCCAAAGCTTAATTGTTTGGGCAATTAATGAAGGTAGGGAAGCTGCTCGTAAAGTAGATGAATATTTAATGGGTGTATCTCATTTGCCTACATTAAATGCTTAAATATAAATCCAGGGAAATTATTCCCTGGATTTTAGTTTGTCAACAAATGGGGTTCAGAATTTTTGCGAACCAAGTGATTTTGGGGTACTAGTTGATCTAACGTTATCATTTCTAATTGGTCTCTTTGGATAGAAGAATGTTTGAAAAGCATGGTGTCACCTCTGTCCATTTATCTATCTTTATTTTAAAAGATGGGAATTTCAAATTCTATGATGGATTGAAAGTAAGTTGATTGGAGCGAAAGGGGGAGACTCCAACGGGATTAGCGAGCCAGTCCGAGACCCTGCAGACGTAGCCGAAGCGGCTCAGGAGTAGCCACGTGGAAAGCGAACCCATAGAGCGGAAATCAACATCCCCATCTAAAAGAAAAATAAAGTGAACCTTTTCATCAGTGGGGAGGAAGAAAACCCCCTCTGATGGAAAGGTTCACTTTATTAAATTCATATAATGAAACCTGATTATTTTCTATTAAAAATAGGATGGAATATCAAGCTTATTGACTTGTTCTATTTTATTATAAAATTTTTGGCTGCAGCGAATCATGCTTGTTGAATTTAGAGAATGCTGAAGCTGTAAAGGAAGTTCTTTAAAACTAAATGGATAGTAAAACTGCGGATTGATGTCACTGTATAATAAAAAAACGGATGAATCGTCTTCAATAGGATAAGAAGAAAAAAATTCTTTCAGCATTTTCGTGCCGAATCCTTTGTTTTGATAATTATTGTGGATGACTATTGACCCTATTCCAAATACTTTCAGTGTTTGATTGGACAGCTTTATCTCCAATGACAAAACAATGAACGAGCCGATTATATTATCATCCTCATTAACATATACATACCGTTCTCCATAAGCATCTTCTTTTTGATTATCTTGTATATACTGATCATATGTTCTTCCCTTTTTCCATTCTTTGTAGCCCATTTGAAAAACTTCGCTATATTCATTTCCCGCAATTGTTCGTAAAATCATGGAAAATCCTTCCCTTCTATTTATCTCTTATTATTATAATAGAACTCCTTTTTATAAGAAAGTTTCTCTCACTTTTAACTGGCAGTAAGACCCCAATCTTAAGATGCTTAGAAATCTAGGAAGGTAGGTGGGGGTCTTACTGCCCGTAAAGGTCCGATAGAGGTACACAAACGAAGGTCGCCACACCTGTGGACCGCAAGCTTTCCATCAGTGGAGATAAGGAAAACTCCCACTGATGGAAGGTTCAATTTATTAGAAAGAGGCATGTTAACTTTTCGTTTTACCTGTTCATTCGAATGATAAAGTGTGGTTGTATAGGAGAAAATTATTGTTCTTTTTGCTAGTCTATAGCCGTTTCATAAAAGGTTTTAATGCTTATTATTATAGTAAATATTATTGTTTGAAGAGACCAATTAGCTGAAAAATATAAACAAGAAGTGGAAATATTGAATAAAAAAGATCCTTTATTCATTAATGAGTAGAAAGATTTTATAGGTAAAAGGATAGAAGGGAAGAAAGGATGTTCGGAAGATGGACAAAGAGACACTTGATATTTTGATGGAGGATATATACGTTCGGAATATCGAAAACGAAGATGTAGAAGTAGTAAATAACACGTCATTACAGATCATGGGGAAAGGAAGACAGGGAGCTGTATTTCAATTGTCTGATGATCAATGTATAAAAGTATTTGGTAATACAGAAGACTGTGAAAGAGAATATTATGCATTATCACTAGGGCAGCATACGAATCTTTTTCCACGTATTTATGAAAAAGGATCACTTTATATTTCCATGGAGATAATTAAAGGGGTTGATCTAAGAGAGTATCTGCAATCACAGCCATTAACAGAAGAACTAGCTTATAAATTGATTGAAATGCTTATCATTTTTAAGGAGATTGGCTTTGAAAGAATCGACCATCATAAAAGACAAATATTTGTACAGACCGATGGAAACCTTAAGGTTATTGATGTTGCTAGGACTGTTTGGCGGGATCGTGTGTATCCATATCCTCGGAAACTATTAACTTCGCTTGGCGAAGTTAATAAAGGGAAATTCTTAGCATATGTACAAGCATTAGCTCCAGCTTTGTATGAAGAATGGCTATATTATATCGAAATGGAAGAATTGTCACGCCAAATTTGTCAAACATTATTTTCCGAAAATATCTATATTAGCAAATTAGAGAGCAAAGCAAAAATGCTGCTGACAAAAGATGATGAACAATCAAAATTAGAAGGCTTAGTTTATAAAGTATATAAGGAAGAATGGATTAAATCCATGATGGAGCAAGGCTACAATCCAGATGAAGAGATGAAAAAAATCGACCAATATTGGATAGAGAAAGAAATGTCCTATGGAAAAGTAAATTTACAAAAATATTTTAGTAAGTTGATAAATAGCACAAACACAGTATCCCTAATAAAAAACTTCATAAATAAAAATATTTCTCCTGATGGAATAGGAATTATCGTAAAAGAATTGCATAAAATTTTACAAACAAAATTTGAGCAAGGATGATTGCAAATGAAGGTACTTGTCATTTGGCGTCTTCTAACAGTTGGTGGAGTAAATGCTGGATGGAGAAATCGTGCTGTTTATTTTAAACAGCATGGAATTGAAACAGAATTTTTATATTCTACGGATCATGGTGGGGCGCATATCATGCAAGATATAGCAACAATATATATTACAAAAGATAAAAAAGAAATTGTGAATATTATTAAAAAAAATGCTTATGATGCAATTATTGTTGTTGACACTGGCAATGCTTTTAAATGGATTCGGAAAGCAAATTATACGGGACCAGTAATTGTAGAAGCACGAACTCCAGAACTCATTAAACTTAGCCCCCATTTAAAGGAATTTAGAGGAATACAACCGAAAACATTAATCGTTCCATCAAAATTTCAAAAAAGATTAGTTTCTATCCTATCTGATGACATTCCCATTAAGGTAATTTACAACGGCCTGAATACTTCATTTTTTCACCCTATACTAAAACACGAAATTGATTTTTCTGTCCCGCCAATTTTGCAAACAGAAAAAAAAATAATAGGTTGGATTGGTCGAGTGGATAAACGTAAAAATTGGCCCATGCTAGTTGAAATTGCTAAGAAGATAAAAAAGGACCGAGAAGATATAGAAATATGGCTAATTGGAGGAGCACAAAGCAATCAAAAGGAAGAGTTTGCAGAAATTTGGAAAGCAGAAAACCTTACTGATATTATTAAATGGTTTCCGGTGATTCCATATCAGCAAATGCCAAGTGTTTATGCAAAAATTCGAATTTCAGGCGGCTGTACCATCGCTACAACAAAATGTGAATCTTTTGGTAATACTTTTATTGAATCAATGGGATGTGGAGTTCCCGTAGTAGCATCGAATATCATGCCAATTAATGAAATAGTCATAAACAGGGAAACAGGACTGCTTTTTTCAGGACAAAATGTAGAAGAAGCTGTTAAGCATATATATGAAATAGTAGATAATCCAGATCTATATCAAAAATTGTCTCAACAATCTGTATTACATGTCAGCAAACATTTCGCCATCAAGGAAGTAGGCGATCAATATATTGAATTATTAAAGCAGATTAATGGTGAGGTGATTAGAAATGATTGAACCAATTGCCTATCAAAAGAAAATGGATGGAAAGTCCAATGCTTATCTTATAACATTTAGTGACGGAAAAGACTATGTTGTGAAATATATACAGCCTGGATTCGAAAAATCTTTAGCGAATGAATGGATTGGATACTGCATAGGTCGTTTTCTTGGACTCCCAATTCCCTTTGCTAAAGTAGTTGAAATTCCTTCAAATTTTTCCATGAATCTTCCTGAAATGAAAGAGTTAGATCATTCCAAATACCAGTTTGCCTCCCTTTATGAACCAAATTGCTTGAATGGACATCAAGTATCCACGATTACAAAAATAACAAATTCTCATACGTTAGCCGGTATTATCGTTTTTGACCATTGGCTGTACAACAGAGATCGAACAAAAAAAAATATTCTATTAAAAAAAGTAAACCAGGATGAATATCGATTGTTTATTATGGATCATGCAGAAATATTCAATTCCTATAATTGGACGCTGGATGACTTAAATGCACTAAACGATGAAATAATGAAGAGTTCTACACATGAATTAATGGCACAATTTATTGATAATCAAGAAGTGTTTACTGAGCAATTAAAGCTTATTCAATCCATTCCGACACATTTATTAGAAGAAATAGTAAAAAACATTCCAGAAGACTGGAATGTTTCAGATGAAGAAAAAAAAACAATCGTCAAAAGTTTAGTAATACGCAGAAAAAAAATACTGCCACAGCAAATTTCTAAAATGATAAAAAAAGTTTATAAACAGTAAAAGAAGAATAGGTCATTTGCGGTCTAAGTCCTTTAAATTATAAAGGGTTAAGACCGTTTCGTCGTTGAACTAGAGATTAGTTTTAGTAATCCTCTGTATAGAAGGTAATCTAATAAAGGCCCTGGACAACATAAACGGCGTTTTATATTTTCAACCGCTTATCTTATCAAGAGCCATCAAACTTGAATAGTTTATGGCTTGATTGTTGAGTAAAGTTGGAGAAGATGAGGAAAGAGCGAATATTCTCATGATTTTTACCAAATGATAGGATTTTTCCAAGTAGGATTATTAGTCTGGATATAGGATACATAAAAAGAAAAGAAGAAAATCAGATGTAGAAAAAGTAATATTTGCACAAACTGAAGGCTGATCGAGACTTGGAGGGTACAAGTCAATCAACGGTGCGACAGGCTAGCAGGATGGTAGTCAATCGACGAAGACATAAGGACGTGGTTAGTTGATATCCCTTGGTTGAGTTCTTAATGTTCATCCTCTTTTCCCTGGTAAATGAGCATCCGAGTAAGGTGAACAACGAAGCAGATCGAGCGTTTGTCGAAGCCTGAATATAAAATTATTTATTTTTTGATAATAGCAGGTCTTCCTATGGAGTAATACTCTATAGAGTCACATTCCATTATTTTCGTTTTGTTCAAACAATTTCTTCCGTCGAAAATAATAGGCAACTTGGCCTCTTTTAAAACACTGCTTAATTCTATATTTTTTATTTCTTTCCATTCTGTAACGATAAATATCGCATCCGCATTCTTAATCGCATCTTTAATCGATTGAGTGTATGAAATTATGTCTCCTAAAATTTTTTTAGCATTATCGATTGCAGCAGGATCATAAGCTGCAACTTCTGCTCCCATTTTTGTTAATTGCTTTGCTATTTTTATAGAGGGAGCTTCCCTCATATCGTCTGTTTCTGGTTTGAATGCAAGGCCCAGTAATGCAACTTTTTTTTCATTCAGCGATCCGAAACGCTGCAGTGCTTTGACAACCAGTAATTCTTGTTGAGAATCATTAATTGCGATTGTTTCCTCTAATAAAGAAGCATTTAATCCGAATTGAAGGGAAGTGTGTAAGAGGGCTTTTACATCCTTTGGAAAACAAGAACCTCCGTAACCTATACCAGCTTGTAAAAAAGCATTTCCAATTCTTTTATCCTTTCCAATGCCCATTGATACTTCATCTACATTTGCACCAACTTGTTCACATAAATTTGCGATAAAGTTAATATAACTAATTTTATTTGCTAAAAATGCATTAGAAGCATACTTTATCATTTCTGCACTGCGAACGCTCGTTATTAACACAGGAGCATTTAACGGACTATACATTTTTTGTATTTTTTCGGATGCTTCCTTTTTATAGGAACCAATTATAATACGATCAGGATTCATCGTGTCATAAATAGCTGAACCTTGCCGTAAAAATTCAGGATTAGAAACGATTAATATTTCTTTCTTACAATGGTCTTCCAACATTTCTTTTATAGAATCATTCGTACCAACAGGGACGGTGCTTTTAATCACGATTATTGGATTATTGTGTAAATAATCAGCAATATCTTTTGCTGCCTGCTGTAAAATCGTTAAATCAGCTGCTCCATTTTCACCTTGTGGTGTTCCTACTGCGAGGATAATAACCTCAACACCTTGCAGTCCCTCTTTATGTGTAGTGGAAAAGAGTAGTTTGCCGTTTTCTATATTTTTCGTTAACAATTGTTCCATGCCTGGTTCATATATTGGTGAATTTCCCAACTGTAGTAGATTAATTTTATTAATATCTATATCAATACAAGTCACATGATGACCTATTTCTGCTAAGCATACACCTGTCGATAAGCCGACATATCCAGTGCCAATCACAGCTATTTTCATCATTTTCAAACTCCCTTTATTAATTTATAATTCTTTTTAAATGATAAACGTTTAATAAATTTTAAATAATAGAGCATGGAACTCAGAAAAACATCCAACCATTTATTCAAAGGGGTGAAAGTCATCTTGTTTCTAGCAATAGCAAAATTTCTTTTGTTAATGGCTATTTTACATCATCACCTCAAAAAAACAGCATAAGGATATGCCTCTAATTTTTTGGCACAATGGATGATAACAAAAAGTTCCCAATGTTCTTTTTCTCTAATAGAATAGAATTTTTACTAATTCCGAATTATGCTTCATTTCGTTCCCATATAGCACAGCAGCTGCTTGTTCTAACATACAAAAGGTATTGAATAGTAGTTTTTTCTACTATAAGAAGCATTTCCGTTAATGAAGCTTTTGTTGTTGGCAAAAAGTGAGTGATGCACCTTAGGAAAAATAGCTTTTCATTTCATGAATACGATCTAACTAAACATTTCCTATAATCCTTGTATATGAGTTGGAATATCGATTGGATACTATAGTGGCCTATTAAATGTAAAATTATTTTCAGGATGGAAAAAGTAAGGAGAACGGAAACTAATCAATGTAATCAGCTGCTAGAAAGATTATGGTATATATACTGTTGAAAGTGATAAATTAACATGGATGATGATTATAAAACTTGCTCATAACAAGTTTGTAGAAAAATGATGAGGGAAAAAAATAGGAAGAAATATACTTATAGATGGAAGAACCACGGCCAAGAGCTTGTGAAAAGAAAATAGTATACATGTAAAAAAGGTATATAAAGTAAACTTCCATCAGTGGTGGTTTTTCCTCATCCCCCACTGATTGTTAGTTGCACTTATCTTATCTTTACGGGCGAGTTTCAACACCTAGCTTCCTCAGCATCCCCGAGGTGGGGGTCTTACTCAATGTCATCAAGCTAAACTTCAAAAAAAAGGAAAATTAACAACTAAATAGGAAGTAAGGGTTTTCGTTCTGTTCTCCGAGGCTTACCGCTCGCTTTCCACGGGGCGAGCGCCGAGCCTCCTCGTGCCTTGCTTCTGTGGGGTCTCGCCTGTCTCGCTATTCCTGTAGGAGTCGAGCGGACGCCTCTCCAAACAAATGGGGTATTTCTTTTAAATATGGGTATCCAATAATTAGGATCTTAAAAAAGGCAATAGGATGCCTAGGTATGGTTTCCTCATTTTTACATACCCGTACTATCCTATTTTATTTTAAATCCTATAACGCCGCTTTTTGATTCCATCCATTTTTATTCGCTCTTCATTCTTTGGCACGATGGAAACTTCTACCTGGTCTTATCGGACTTCGATTCTTTTTCCCTTCATTCAGTAGTTGTTTATTTAGATTTTTGCGCTTCCTCGTGCTTTTCTCCAAAATTATAGTTATTAATTGATTTTTAAGTTTGCCAATTAAAAGATTAGTGTTAACCATATATTCCTATTTTAATCCCTTTCCTTCCTGCTCTTTGGCAATGATTTCATCGGCTTCTTGTTTGACAAGCGAGGCCATATTTGCGAGAAACATCGTCGTATAGAAATCTTGCTCAATGGAGAGGAGAGTACACCAGTAAATGTTTGAATTGGAAACCTATTTTTTCATTCATCCTACTTCGTTTCGATTCCCCAGCGTTTAAAATAGAGGGTTTTAAAATCCTCTATTCCAAGTTCGTCATCCTCTATGTTCGAAAATACGTGGGCTTAGAACACGATTCACACATAAAAATAACATCATGCAAGACATTTTGCGTCACCTCTACAGCTTTTAAAAACTTCCTTTTCTCCATAAAAAAATCACCACTTATCACCTTGGTATACCATTAATTGGTATTCAAGGAGATTATTGTGGCAATTTTTAAAAGTCAAGGGGTTTTTGACATTTTCATCTGATTACAATTTTTGGAATCTTAAGTTGATGACATTGGGGTCTTAATGCCCGTTAAGAGTGGGATAAAACGATCCTGGCCTTCGAGAAACTCCAAATTTCTTCGTTGTTCGCTATCAATTACAAACGTTATCGATGAGCCTTTACCATTATTACTTTTTCTAATAACCAACTAGCTAAGTTTAACTATTTTATGGCAGCTGTAATTAAAAAAAAGAAAATAAATGGATGCCAAAAGATAGGCAAATTGATTATCATTTTTTATTATTTATTATATAATAGTAAAAATTACTTTGAAAAAGGGTAATAAAGTCCTTTGATAAAAGAATCGTGGTGGACAATCTTAAAATAGTTTGTGTTTTTAGAGTTGATGCAAATAATGCCCGAGTGAAGGATATGCTTTAATTGGCCTCAACGTAAACAAACACACCTTTTGAAGGTGTTTTTTTATAAATTTTTTAATAAAAAAGGAGTGTCGGAGATGAGAGATGTAACATTAACAAATATATTTAAGCATCATATTGCACAAAAATACATTACCAGGTCTGGACTGGCTCATGCTCTGGCAGTTGCTTATCATGCTTTTGAATTAGCAAAAGAGAGAGGCATTGATGTTGATATAGCAGCAAAGGCAGGATTTTTGCATGATATGGGTCATTATACTTGGTATAAAGATGGAAAATGGGACTATAAGTTATACAAACAAAATGATATTCATCCAATAAAAGGTGCTGAAAGGGCACACAAGCTATTAATTCGATTAGGAGAAAATCCAATTAAAGCAAAAGAAATTGCGCTTGCTGTATTATTTCATACGGATAGTTTTATTTCTGGTGGTAGTGTAATCCTTACCCCGATTCAAAAAGTCGTTAAATTAGCAGATGAAAAAGATGAGGAACCAGGCGGCCATCATCATTATCGCAGCATATCAAAAGAAAGAGCCCTAATAAGTTTGCAGCATCTAGATGATAGAATTGATGAGTACTTGAAAAAACAAGAGGAGAAGAGGTGAAACCTGTAGTTCCTATCCGTTAAGATAAAGGAGTCTGTAAAGGTCCTTTATCTAACCTCATTCCAAAGAAAATTACGTCCAATATCTTTACTCTAATGTCATCTTTCATACATAACTTAACAACTATCAGCCATATTTTTTACATTTTATTCAATCGGATGTCAATCAATCTTTGCATTCCCCTTCATTATACAGCCTTTTTTTTAACTGGAAAAATGCTATAATAATAAAATATCTTGTAAGGGTAAAAATAAAGTATTCAAAGGTTAAAATATATGAAAACATCAACTTATATAAAAGCGTGGCAAAATGCGCTTCAATCTGAAATAAATTATTTGAAAAAGTTTTCTCATTCGAGAATTGCTTTATACAATGGCAAGCTTTTGCATACGGAAGAATTATATACCTATTATTTTGAAACAAGTGCATTTATAAAAATACCAATTGGTTCTACCATTCAACTGCTATGGGGAACATTGCAATTAGATGGACGAATTCTTTCTTCAGATGGAAAAAGCATCCTGGTAATTGTAGAGAAATCAGTGGGTTACGATGTTTCAGAAGCTTATTTAGTTCATGATCCATGGGAATTATTAGAGCAGCTGATAGCACGTTTTGATTCGATTAAAGAAAATAAAAGGAAAAGAGTACGAATTACTCGTTTAATGAATCCAACCATGGAGCCAAAGCATCCTTGTGAGGGAATCCAAAACCATGTTCATGAGCTGGCTTTAAGAAGCAAATACAATCCGGTTACGTTTGTTTGGGGACCTCCTGGAACTGGAAAAACGTATACGTTGGCAAGAGCAGCATTGCAGAGATATTGGAAAGGAAAACGAATCCTGCTCTTGTCTCACAGCAATCAAGCAGTAGACGTATTGATAAAAGAAATTACGAAGACTGCAAAAAAGAAGAATCGCTTTAAATTAGGAGATATTCTTCGATATGGAGGCAATGGATCTGATAGCCTCTTAAACGCTGAAAAAGTGACAACAACCATGCTTTTGGAGGAAAAAGACCAGTATTTATCTATTCAGAAAAAAGAATTAACAGAAGAAAAAAGACAGCTTAAAATGGATCTATCTAAATCCTTCAGCACTCGTGATTCATCATCCCTATTAAAATTAGAAGAAAAACTTGCCCGATTATTGGAGAAAATAAGGAAAAGAGAACTGCAGTTTGTAAAAAAGTCCATGATTATCGGTACTACTTTAGCAAAAGCGGCAAGTGATCCTGCAATTTATGAAGAGGAATTTGATTTAGTGGTGCTGGATGAAGCAAGTATGGCCTATATACCGCATGCTGCATTTGCAGCATCACTTGGCAAAAGAGTGATTATTTGCGGAGACTTTAAACAATTGCCGCCCATTGCTGCTGGAAGAGGTGAAGCAGTAGCTAAATGGCTAAAAGAAGACATTTTCCACGCGGCACAAGTTGCTGAGAGCGTCTCTTCCAATAGTTTGCATAACCATTTACTGCTTTTGAATAAACAGCGCAGAATGCACCCGAGTATTTCTGCTTTTACGAATGAATATATCTATCATTCCTTAGTAGGCGACCATCCAGCTGTACTTCACAAAAGAGAGAATATAGCGGAAAAACTTCCAATTAAAGGATCAGCTAATATCCTATTGGATACAAGCAGCTTTGGTACATATAGTAATGTGGAAAAAGGATCAAAATCGAGATGGAATGTAATCCATTTGTTATTGTCCCTTCAAGTTGTTTATGAAGGAATTAAAGATGGCGGAAAGAGTATAGGCTATATAACACCATACCGTGCACAAGCAGAGTTGATGGATGGTTTAATGGAAGAATGGTTCCGTGAAGAATATGCTGCAGGCATGCTTGCAGCTGCAACTGTGCATCGTTTTCAAGGTAGTGAAAAGGACATGATCGTGTTTGACTCAGTCGATGGCAATCCCAATGATCGAATCGGAATGCTGTTGATTGGCAAAGATAGTGATCGTTTAATAAATGTTGCTGTAACCCGGACAAGAGGGAAATTTATTCATATAGCCCATTGTCGTTTTTTGAGAAACAGGGCAGACAGTAGTAAAACCATTCGAAAGCTTATAGAGCATCAAGCGAAAAAGAGCGCTGTTCTGACATCCAGACAAATTGGCAAATGGGTTAACCATCAATCCTCTTTTCTTCAATGGATGCATGCTAAACGCTTGGACAATCTTTTCTCTGATATAAAAAACGCAAAAAGTTCAATTATTATTGTTTTAACCCCAAAAAGTAGATTATCTGCTGAATGGATAAAAACACTAGAAAATACAAAAAATAATGTGCAGGTAAAAATATATGGTCCTACTTCCAACCTGAATCGTTCTCATTTATTTATTGAAAATATGGATA
Source organism: Niallia sp. 03133 (assembly GCF_052663225.1). Classification (NCBI taxonomy): domain Bacteria; kingdom Bacillati; phylum Bacillota; class Bacilli; order Caryophanales; family Bacillaceae; genus Niallia; species Niallia sp. 03133. Next base: position 101,783 of record NZ_JBQTCY010000002.1, on the reverse strand, counting down.
TCGTTTTTCCTATGATAATCCTTGATGAACAAATCATATGGCTTGGACATCCATTAGAAAATGTAAAGAACAGCGAGCCGCCTTCGATTGCAGTGAGAGCCGTCTCAAACCATTTGAGTTCCTTTTTAATGAAACAATTGCCAGAACAGCATCAATAAAATTTTCAAAAAAAGAAGAAAAAAGGATTACAGTTGGACTGTAAACCATGCTATGATGATACATAGTTACTTAGTAGGAGGATGTATGCAAGATGAATTTAAAAGATACACTAAAAACAATCATAACAAATGAGACAGAATTGGAAGAAATGATAAAGGTATATGAAGGGGAAGGGTATATTCCCACTGCTTCAGAAGAAACACAACAACAATTGCTGGAGCTATTAGAAGAAAATGATTTTTATGTGTATGATACACAATTTATAGATTCTGTCTACCGTTTATATATTGAACTGTAAGCGACCACTTTGAAGAAATGAAATAGTTGGGCTGTGCAATAGCTTGCTTTTATGGCGAATTGCACAGTCTATTTTTATGCAAAAGAATGTGGAGCTTGCCTATCAGCAGTAAAATCAAGATATAGATTGGACTCATTGGATATCGGTTTTGTAGAGAAGGAATAAAATTTTACGCATCCAAAATAAATATTATCAAAATATAAGCAATAAAAATATTATAAGGATCCTAAATCTAATTAAACAAGTCTATTCTACGTTGCTGTGAGGATGCAAACAGCAATAACTATACAGAAAGAGGTGCTCTTCATGAAATTTAATAATAAAGTTGTTGTAATAACTGGCGCAAGCAATGGGATAGGAAGGGGTATTGCGAAAGCTTATTTGGAAGAAGGAGCAAAGGTTGTATTAGCAGATATTGATGAAAAAGCAGGAAATACATTTTTAACAAAAATAGCAAATTCGGATCATGCTGTATTTGTCAAAACGGATGTGCGGAAAGAAGAAGATATTATTTCTTTAATGAAGACTACAATTGATACATTCGGTGTGATAAATATTCTAATCAATAATGCAGGAAAAGTGCTGTTTAAAACTGTATATGATTTATCGGTTGATGAATGGGAAGATATGATGCATACAAATTTAAGAAGTGTCTTTTTATGTTCACGTGAAGCTGCCAAATATATGCGAACAAATAAAGATGGCGGTGCAATTGTGAACATGTCTTCATCAAGAGCATATATGTCAGAGCCAAATACAGAAAGCTACAGTGCAAGCAAGGGTGGGATTATCGCAATTACTCATGCACTTGCGAATAGCTTAGCAGACGATCATATAACCGTTAACAGTGTTTCACCAGGCTGGATTGAAACAAAACATTATGAACACCTGAGAAATATTGATCATGAACAGCATCTGTCCAAAAGAGTAGGAAAACCAGCAGACATTGCAAGAGCATGCTTGTTTTTATCGAATAAGGAGAATGACTTTATTACTGGTACCAATTTAATGGTTGATGGGGGAATGACAGTAAAAATGATTTATGAAGATTGACCGTTTGAATGAATGGCAATAAGGGATGTATTTTCAATTCAATCTTTTTTTGATGGTGTACAAATTCAGTGTTATCACAAAAAAAGAATTTGTTTAAAATTATTATTTTTTGTACAATAATGTATGTTGAATTTGAAAGTACAGGGAGTGGGCTATTGTCAATGTTGAAAACATTTAAACAGCAAAATAAAAAAACAGTATCATTTGTATTCGTTTTTCTGCTGATGTTTGCTTTAACTGCATGTGGAACTGGAACAAAAGACAGCACAGAAAAGGATAGCAGCGCAAAGTATCCAAAAGTAAAAGAGAATCCAATTGCGTCTATTACAATGAATGATGGTACAAAGATTGAGGTAGAGCTTTATCCAAAAGTTGCTCCAAATACGGTTGCTAACTTTATTTCATTGGCTAATAAAAGCTTTTACAATGGATTAACATTTCACCGGGTTATTCCTGATTTCATGATCCAGGGTGGAGACCCGAATGGGAATGGGACGGGAGACCCGGGTTATTCTATTAAAGGGGAGTTCAGTTCAAATGGTGTAGAAAATAACGTAAAGCATGAAAGAGGCGTTATCAGCATGGCAAGATCTAGTGATCCCAATTCAGGTGGATCGCAGTTTTTTATTATGGTTGCAGATGCAGAACATTTAGATGGTGAATATGCAGCATTTGGTAAAGTAATAAAAGGGATGGAGGTTGTCGATAACATAGTTCAAGTAGACCGTGATGAAAGCGATAAACCAAAAGTAGATGTTGTGATGAAACAAATAACGGTCGATACAAAAGGAGTAAAATATCCACAACCAGAAAAAGTAGATTAAAGAAAGAGGAAACATTTTCTTTCTGGATAAAAAAATGGTATGATAAATACTGATTTTGATAAAGGAGTGTTATGAATGGCAAATAAAGGGTACATATTAATGCAAAACGGCGAAAAAATCGAATTTGAATTATATCCAAATGAAGCACCAGGTACAGTGGCTAACTTTGAAAAACTAATCAAAGAAGGTTTTTATGATGGTTTAACATTCCACCGTGTTATCCCTGGTTTCGTAAGCCAAGGGGGAGATCCTAACGGAAATGGATCAGGCGGACCTGGATATACAATCAAATGTGAAACAGTAGGAAATCCTCATAAACACGTAGAAGGTACACTTTCTATGGCTCATGCTGGAAGAGACACTGGAGGAAGCCAATTCTTTATCGTACATGACCCACAACCACATTTAAACGGTGTTCACACTGTATTCGGAAAAGTTACATCCAACATTGAAGCTGTAAAATCAATGAAAAATGGCGATGTAATGGAAAAAGTGGAAATTACAGAATAAAAAAACAGCAGGCTAGCATATGCAGCCTGCTGTTTTTTAGTTTGAATAAATTTATCCCACTCTTAACGGGCAGTAACCCCCCCCCACCTCGGGGATGCTGAGAAATCAAGGAAGCTAGGTGTTGAAACTCGCCCGTAAAGATCCGAGGGAGGTACACAAACGAAGATCGCCACTTCCTTATGTCTTCGTTTGTAAGATCCACTTCCTGTGGACCTAAAGCTTTCCATCAGTGGGGGATGAACAAAACCCCCACTGATGGAAGGTACACTTTATACCAGTTACAAAGAATTACGTTTGGAAAAATTCGCTTGTCTTTTAATAAAGGATGCAAGTTGAACTTTTTCTTTAGAATCTAAATTGTTTATTTTTTCTTCTAATAGTTGTTTGGCAAAATAGTAAAGTTCTATGTCCAACGCATTGTATTCTTTTATTAAGTTTATTAGATCTGAAGAAATTTCTTCTTTTAGTGGCCGATTTTTCGTTATATTTTTTTTCGTATAGTTAACTTTTTTCCAATTAAATTCTTTTTTTAAGAAAAAAAGAGACTCATCAAACATATCGGTTACACCAACTATCTGGAACGTTTTTAACCGCTCTTTTGCAGTGTCTAAGTCTGGATTAACAAAATCTCCACAAATTAATACCGTCTGATTATTTTGTGCTTCTGGTTCAGCAAGAATATACTCTTCAAGACTCATATCTTTCACTCGTTCGTAGCCTGGAAATGTTTGTAAAAAGTAATACAAGGAGATTACTCGATCCACAGGATTCCTTAACATGGTAAAGTATCTAAAAGGTTTGTTGAAATATTCATGGTCACCATAAAAATGATGTCCAGCGACTGCTAATATTTTATTTTTTTCATGTTCGTTTAATTCATCTAATGTTTTTATTTCTCCGTTATAGGAATCATGATCATGAAATTTTTTACTGTTATATTGTCGTTTAAATATCTCATTAAGTGTTGTACCGCCAGTTTTTGGAATATGAATAAATACAGATACAGCTTTATCTGCCATAATAAACCTCCTTTTTTATTGTGAAGTTATTATATGAGGTTGAATATCTATTAAGAGCGATATAAATAATTATCTCGAATTAATTTTTGTAAGGATCAATAAATATGAGAAGAAATAGGTGTTTCTTACTTATAGGTTACATATAATGTATTGAATTAGAAGTGGTTGGTAGTGTATTTCTATAATTTTCATTTCTTTTAACATTTCTTGATGATATTTACTTGTTCCAGATTCTTCATGGGTTCGGAATTTTGTGAGTACTTTGTCTAAATAATGTATTTGATATCCTTTAGTTAGTAAACGAAACCACATTTCATAATCATGTGTATATTTAAATACTTCATTAAATAATCCGATTTCTTCAAAGACAGATTTTTTTATTACAACCGTACATCCATTAATTACATTTGTTGTTAAGAAGTCCATATATACTTCATTGATATTGGAGAATCGTTTACAATGCCATGGAATGATGACATTGTTGTATTTATCGATAATATCGTAATTCGTAAAACTTGCATCCAATTCATTTTCAAGCATAAAGGAAAGCTGGTTAGAAATTTTGTCAGGCATAAAATAGTCATCGGAACTTAACCAAGCGATATATTCCCCTGTTGCATTTTGTATTCCATGATTTAAGGCTGTCGCAGTACCACCATTCGTCTTTTTTAAATATACAATATCATTTTTATATGGTTTAATTTTTTCACGGAATTTAGTAGAACCGTCATCTACGAGTACTATTTCAATATTTTCATAAGTTTGATTCAAAGCACTTTCAATGGCCAGATTCACGTAGGAACAGTTATAAAAGGGGATAATAATAGAAACTTTTGGGTTCATTCTTTAACCTCCTATGATTCTTAAATTTAGAATTTTTATACTCCATAGGAGTATTATTTTTTAGAATGGGTAAATTTGTCTTTAATGAAAAAGGAAATGGGTAATCTCCATTTTATTTAGAAGATGCCACGATCTCTGTTTACAAAAAGATGCAATACAAATAATTTTTTATTTACACAAATAAGCAAGGATTTGTTTTTGGTTAATAGACTTTTTCTATAATTCTAAGGAGGAAATAATATGAATGTACTTTTTGTTTATTATGTTCCAAGTGGTGGAGTTGAGACATTGAATCGCCAAAGATCTGCCGCCCTTAAGGAAAAAAATATAAATTGTCATTTTCTTTATTTTCGAAAAGCAAGAGATTTGGTAAATGACCATAATGCTCCAACCTTTATTACAGATGATGATAATAAAATAAAGGAAATACTTGAGAATGGTAGTTATAGTATGATTGTTATTATTTCTGATTATATATCTATCAAACGGTTTCGGGATTTAGGGTATAAAGGACTAATCGTTTTAGAAATTCAAGGTTATGGACCGAAACATATAGCAAGATCGGAGCTTACAAAAGCAGTTCCATACGTTACCAATTACGGGAATGGATTGCTAAACCCGAAAACGCCTCATATCTCTCAGCTTTTTGATGAATTATTTCCTTTCACACCAAAGTTTCAGTTTAATAATTGTTTTGATAGTAAAAAATTTCATTATCACTCCTTGCCGAAACATACAAATCCGATCATAGCTTGGATTGGCAGACTTGAGGATAATAAAAATTGGCGTGAATTTCTCCAAATTGGCCATAAAGCAATAAATAATATCAACAACAATCTTCAACTCTATCTATTTGAAGATCCTACATTATCCACTCAACAAGAGCGCGAAGCATTTCAACATTTAATAAAATCCCTGCAATTAGATAAGCATCTTACTATATTTCCTAATATTCCTAATGAAAAAATGGCAGAATATTTTTCTATCATTGGTGATTCAGGAGGATTTCTCTGCTCCACTTCGAAAGTGGAAGGTGCTCCTTATTCTGTTCTTGAGGCTTTTAGTTGTAGGTGTCCTGTATTAACCACTGATTCCGACGGTGTTCGCAGCTCCATTATTCATAATCAAACAGGGAAATATTATACTTTAGGAAATATTGATGAAGCAATAGTAGAAGCGAATGATTTAATAAACAATATAAAAAGAAGGGAAGGGATACAAACAACGGCCTACAATCATTTAACAACTAGTTTTAGTCCTGAACAATATGCTTTTAATTTTATTAATATGTTAACTAGTCTAGGAGTAAATGATTAGCTAGTGAAAATTTCATTTAAGGTGATAACGAGGGGATATAAGAATAATATTTTATCCCCTGCCATGAATAGTTTGATGTTGAATCATTTTTTTGGGACCTTAATCAGTTCGGCGTATATCTCAAGATAATAAGAAGCTAGATTTTCCTATATTGCTTCTTTTTTACTACGGTAAAATTGTAGAATATCTTTTAAGGAGGTACTTAAAGAAATAGTTTGCTCCCAACCTAACTGTTGAATTTTTATTGGCTTTACCTCTTTTTGCCTATCTTTAGAATCAATCGAGAGAGAATGGATTGTAAAGTCTGCATGTGTAAAAGGTTTAAATAAAGAAATAATTTGTTCAAGAGAATGGCATTTACCAGAAGTAATTTCATAGCTTTCTCCTGCTTTTCCTTTTTGAAGAATTAGATCATAGGCACGTACTACATCTCTAACATCAATAAAATCTCTTGTTGCTACAAGGTTATTAACCTCCAAATGCTTTTTCGTTTTATTATCTTCCATTGCGATAATTTTTTTTGCTAAGATTGAACAAACTCCATTAGAATATCCAGGACCTATTAAATTGGAAGGAGTGGCAATCATAATATCCATTTCATATAAATCCCCCCATGCTTTTGCAATGATAGATTGGAGTGTTTTACTTAAACTATAGGGATGGGGAGGTATTGATTTTAGCGGATCAAATTGAAGTGCAGAACTAACAACTAATATTTTACATGCAGGATGAATTTGGTGTACTGCTTCGATTAGATATGCAGTAGACATTGCATTAACCTCTAATGTTTTAATTGGATCCACCCAAGAGTATGCCACGTTGTTTTTTCCAGCTAAGTGCAGTAAATAGTTAGGGGTTGTTTTATTTAAAAGTTCCATTATTTCAGCTCTATTAGTTAGATCACAATACTCTGTTCTTCCATCGATAGGAAATTCTGTCTTTTGTCTTGTTGCTGCAATTACTTCGTACCCTGCTTTAATAAAGTATTCACATGCATGCTGTCCAGTAAAACCATTTGCCCCAGTTATTAAGATTGAAGGCTTCTTCTTCATTGTCCTTTCATCCAATCTTTTAAAGAGAGAAGCATTTCTCGATAGCTTGGAATCTGGTAATCAAAATCCATTCTAGTATTTTTTATTGTTCTATCTTGAACCATTTCATAGTCTGGAATTATGGTAACGTCTTCTTTTTCAAATACATCTTGAATTAGTTTTAATAGATCATACTTGGAAATTTTTTGATTACCCCCTAAATGATAAATACCTGTAACTTGGTTTCTTATCATTTTTTCTGCAGCTTTCGCTAGCTCAAGTGTTGTTACACCATTCCAGAGAACATTTTTATACCCTTTTATCTCTCCAGTCTGTTTCATGAACCAAAGAAATAAACCAATTCCATCGTCTTTTAATTCTGGACCAATTATAGATGTTCTTATCGTTAAATTTTTATCATCCGTAATGTCACCCAATTGTTTCGAGCGCGCATATTCTGTTGTACCATTTGGGATAGCATTTTCTGAATAATCTCCTTCTTCACCAGAAAAAACACAATCCGTACTGATATGAATCAATTTCCCATGATATCGGTCAACTAATTTTGCTAATTGATGTGGTAAAAAGCTATTAACTTGAAGGGCTAATAAGGGATCCTTTTCGGCATGTTCATTTAATATGCCGATGCAGTTTATGACAATATCCGGTTTGATTGAGTCAAGCACTTTTTCCACACTATTTGGATTTGTAACATCAAGGTATATTGAATTTTTATCTTTCTTGTCCCTGGATGTATAAAGTACATGATACGCTGGACTCTTCTGAAAATAAGCTGCCATTACATGACCTGCCATTCCTTTTCCACCAAGGATCAATATTTTCATTTATAGTAAACCGCCCTTCAACAACATTTCTTTAATTTCGGCTTTACTTATTAGTCCGGTGCTAGAATTATAATCTTCTAGATCCACTGGTTTATAATTAGCATAATGTTCCTTTAATCCTTCTATATGGATAGAAGGGAGAATAACAAAGTATTCCTCGTCATATACCACAGTAGTTGTACTTTCGAATTTTGAAAGAAGCAGCTCATGAACTTTTTCACCTGGACGTATTCCGAGAATTTTTCTCTTTACATTTTTCACATTGGAGGCATCAATTAACACCTCCGCTAAGTCAATAATTTTACAGGTTGGCATTTTCATGACAAAAATCTCCCCGCCAAAGCTTTCATGAGTTGCTTTAAATACTAACTTAATAGCATCCTGTACGGTTAGAAAAAATCTTGTCATATTTATATCCGTTATCCCAACTGTTTGTTTTTCTTTAATTTGCTTTTTAAATACATGAATAACACTTCCGTTTGTACCAAGCACATTGCCGCCTCGAATGCATACAAATTTAGTATTGGATGGCAAAGTATTAGCGTGAATGATAAGTTTTTCACCTACTGCCTTAGATAAACCATAAATATTGGAAGGGTCAGAAGCTTTATCCGTTGAAATATAAACCACTTTATCAACATTGCATTCTATAGCTGCTTCTATTACATTTTGTGTCCCAAGAGCATTTGTTTTAATCGCTTCTAAAGGTTGATCCTCACACACAGGAACATGTTTTAATGCTGCTAAATGAAATAAATAATTGACATTATGACATGCATCAATTAATGATTTTTGTTCTTTAATATCCCCTATAATAAAATGCAGTTTGGGATTATTATCAAATTCTTGTTTCATGGAAAATTGATTCGATTCATTTCTTGAAAATATACGAATCTCCTTTGGATTCTCTTTTAATAATTGTTTAACAAGTTCGTGGCCCCAAGATCCTGTACCACCTGTGATCATAATTATTTGGTCAGTGAACAACCTTCATTCCTCCTAATAATACTTTTATCACTTTATCTGAAACATTTGGATAATCATATCCTTCCGGAAAAGTCCATAAATTGGTTTGTTGGATCATTACTTGCACACATTTTGCAATTTGGTCCTTTTGGACGCCAGATAAAATGTTGCTTCCACATTCTATCGTTTCCGTTCTTTCGGTAGAATTCCGAATAGTTACTGTTGGAACATGGAACAAGCAACACTCTTCTTGTACGGTTCCACTATCAGTCAAAACACATAATGCATTTTTCTCTAAATGAACAAAATCAAAAAAACCAAATGGTTCATGAAATTCAATTAACGGATGAAGCGTAATTTTTGAACTCTTTGCAACTTTTTCTCTCGTACGAGGATGAATGCTGCAAATGATTCTTTTGTTGTATTTGTTAGCGATTATATTAAGACCCTCAACGATTTCAATTAAGCGTTCTTCGTTATCGACATTTTCAGCACGATGTGTCGTTACTAAAAAGTAATCCTTTTTTTCAATAGATAACTTATTCAGGATGTCACTGCGATTAATGTTTAGATTATAGTGTTGCAACACTTCATAAATGGGATTTCCTGTAACGATGATTCGATTTGGAGGAATTCCTTCTCTCCATAAATTTTTTTCGCTTTGAGGAGTATAGGGCAAATTATAAGTGGAAATGGCATCAATTACTTTTCGATTTTTTTCTTCTGGCACTTCAAGATCGAAGCATCGGTTCCCAGCTTCCATATGAAATACAGGAATACCCATTCTTTCAGCTAAAATAGAGCTTAAGCCACTATTGGTGTCTCCAAGCACTAAAATCTTATCCGGCTTTTCAGCAATAAAGATCGTTTCAAGCTCCTTATACATGGTTGCTAATTGCTGCCCTAATGATTGCTGTTTATTAATAAGTTGATAATCGGGTTTTCTTATCTTTAGCTCTTGGAAAAAAATATCACTCAATGAATTTGTGAAATTTTGACCTGTATGAACAAGGATATGTTTGTCAGCTAACAAATCCAATTTTTCAATTATTATACTTAATCGTATAATTTCAGGCCGGGTACCTAATATCGTAAGTATTTTCATTTTTCACCTACTTTTTAATTAGATTTTCCTCTCCAACTAAATAATTGTTAATTCACCATTTTTTAACAAAACTTCGAAGGTGAATGCTTTTGTAAAAATATTAGTTCATTAACTAAGTTAATATGGAAAGGTGGCTCCTCTATTGAAAAAGTAAACCTTTATGACCATGTCCCTTATAGAGTATGTATTTTTTACATGATTGCCCTAGGCATGTCTAACAATTTCCTTCATTAAATTTCAAATATATGGATGTTTTGGCCGTGAATTACGTAAGAAAATAAAGGAGAAGGAAATATACATAACACTGATTAGTTTGTTCACAAAAAAGCTGCTTATTAATAAAATAGGATAGAAGCCTATTAGACTATTAATTTTGCAATAAGACAAAGTATATAAAGTAAACCTTTCCATCAGTGGGGTTTTTCTTCATCCCCACTGATGGAAAGCTTGAGTTCCACAGGATGTGGATCACACAAACGAAGACATAAGGAAGTGGCGATCTTCGTTTGTGTACCTCCCTCGGACCTTTACGGGCGAGATTCAACACCTAGCTCCTAGCTTCCTCGATTTCTCCATCCTCAAGGTGGGGGTTTTACTGCCCGTTAAGAGTGGGGTAATTTTCCTTACATTCTTTTTTTATATGAACCTTTATGCATAAGCTGTTTTTTTTTATCATTAGTAGTTTGTTAATAAAAGGCCTTCCATAACTTTATTCCACATTGCATCATCATTCGGTTTGTCAGAAGGGAACTGAACATAGCAGATATGTTCCAGGGGTATAGGAATAGGATTTATATCATGCAAGGAATCCGTTGGATGAAGGATGATAACCTTAAATTTCCCAGGTATCATCTCTGTAAGAATGGTTTGCAGCTCCAACATTTCTTGATAACTGGCAATTCCCCATCGAATAAATAATATGGAACGGGCTTCTTGTAATTTCTCATAAAATCGATTAATTCTAATCGTTAATTTTTCTTTATATTTATCATAATGAGTTGTCCAATCTTGGTTAGGGATGATTGGAAAATCATGAACAGAAATAATATTTGAATAGTTGTCTTTGATAAAATGGGCTTTTACAGGAAGTTCTCCACCAGCATCAGGAAACACTGCATTACCATCATCAAGGACATAATCAAAACCCTCTGTTTTTTCCATATTATTTAACTCCATAAACCCTTCAAAATGAGTTTTTATTAATTGATTTACATCCTGTAAAGAATTCGAGATTGACCAGTCTAAGGGAAAGGAAAACCTTCTTAATTGATGTCTCCTTAAATTTAAAGAAGGTCCACACCAACTGCCTAAACTAATAAACAAATCATAGGAGCCTTTTACATCTTCTAAGTTCATTCTTTTCACTTCGCTTCCATTAAAAAAGTGTGTCTTGTCTTTTTATTGAATAATAGAAAGACAAGACCTTAAAAAGATAAGATCTTGTCTAGATAACGCTCTTTCTAACTAAGTGAGATAATTAATATAAATTTTTCATGATAAAGAAATAGCTTGTCCATTATTCTAGAATCTTTTAGGTCAATAATTTCTATTTTCATCATCTAATATTAATAACTAATTAACACTTTAATTTGAATTTTTCTTCATTTATATCAAATTTACACTAAAGTTCTAACGGTTACTTGACCTAAATATTTACCAGTATTTACGACAGGAGCTGTTACTGTTGCAGTAATTGTAATTCTGGCGGTATTGCCAAGCAGGTTTACACCTAATAAAGTATCTGCAGAAGCTATCTCCACACTCGTTGGACCTTCAATATTTGTTACATTAGTAAAAAGTGGGATCGTAGCGATAACAATACCTAATAGGTTTACCACTTGCAAAGTACCGCTTACAGATACTGTTTCATTTCCAGCAAATGCATAATTGACGCTAACCGGAAGAGCTAAAGCTAGAATTGGAAGTCCAAAAGAAAAAGTGCTGTTAAATGTTACAACTTGATTCGCAACATTGTCTGGAGACCAGATATAGCTATTACTTCCATCAATATACGGTTCTGTTACGGCTGGTTTAATAACGGGTACTTTTGGAAGTGTTCCTCCTGCAGTATCTGAAGTAATGACAGTGTTAGCTGGATTTGTAAATGCCTGTATAGCGAGTGACATTTAATTCACCTCCTTTTATTAACCGTATGAATCATCATGAGCTTAATAATATTCTAATATAGAAGAAATTAGCACTTTTGATTTTACTAAATTACAGTTTGTACAATGATTTCACCAAGGTATCTACCAGTATTTGGAGGAGTATAAGGAAGTGTGATCGGAGCTGTTACTGTTGCGTCTACGATAATATTAATAGATCCACCTAATAAGCTAGCAGCAATCAGAGCATCTGCTGAAACAATTTCTACATTATTAGGATTTGAATCATTAGCGTCAGTAAATAATGGGATGCTTAATACAATAATTCCTAATGCATCAAGAACCTGAAGTGTAGCACTAACTGATACTGTTTCATTTCCAGCAAATGCGTAATAAACACTAACAGGTAATGCAAGTGCTAAGAGTGGTGCTCCAAAAGAAAAGACGCTACGAAATGTTACAACTTGTCCAGACGCAGTAACTGGAGACCAAATATAAGCATCATTGCCTTCGATAGCTGGTGTAGAAGGAGTAGTAAAAACGGCAGGACCAATCGGAGCAGCACTATCAAAAATGCGAGTGGTGTTTGCAGGATTAGTAAAAGCTTGTAACGCGATAGGCATTAAATTTCACCTCCATTCTTTTTTGAATGGTGTTGCAGAATATCTTATGTCATTTACTATAGGGTGTTTAGACAAAAGGATTGGTTTTTTAGTGGAATTAAAAATTTTATGGATGATAATGGACATCTGTCTATACTCCCCTTCCTATATATAAATAAGTATATAAAGAGAAATTGTATGAATTTAGGGGAGATGTTCGAATGAAGATCCTGCTTGCCACCTATTGGATTGTGCCACATGTTGGGGGAGTATGGAATTATATGAATCAATTAAAGGATAAACTAGAAACATTCGGCCACGAAGTAGATTTATTAGGATATGGGGATCTGCATAAATTTGTTTATGCTGTATCAGATGAAGTAAGGATAGATAAAGAAGAAGTAATGCCGGAAGTTACAAAAATACTAGAGCAAAATTCCAGTATACCTTATTATGCTGATCCAGTTGTGAAGTTTTGTGAAACTCAAAGACTAGTGTATGAATTAGGTGCTTCAAAATTGAATTTAAAGAAGTATGATTTAATTCATACACAAGATGTTTTTTCGAGTAGTATATTCGGTCGAATAAAGCCAAAAGATACCACTTTAGTTGCAACTCTTCATGGTTCTGTTGCCCATGAAATGAAGGATTATGTGATGAATGTACATGTAACGCCAACCTCCCCGTTAGCATGCACCTATTTTGATGAACTAGAGTATATCGGAGCAACTTCAGCCGTCACTACCATTGTTGCGAACAATTGGTTAAAGAATATTTTAATCAATGAATTTAATGTACCTGCCTACCAACTAACTGTACTGCATTATGGTTACGATACAGAGACATTCCTAAGTAAAATTAATCCAAGAGATACCTCCATACAAAAACCTCCTCAAAAAAAAGTGATCCTTTTTACCGGAAGGCTGGTCGCATTAAAAGGCGTCCATCATCTGATTAACGCGCTGAGCAAATTACGATTTTCACGAAATGATTGGATTTGCTGGATAGTTGGAGAAGGAGAGAAACAGAGAGAACTAGAACAGCAAACAAAAGAATTAGGACTAGAGGATCATATCCATTTCTTCGGTAAGCGCAGCAATATACCACAATTATTATATCATGCAGATATATTTGTTTTGCCAAGCTTAATAGAAAACCAGCCCTTATCTTTAATAGAAGCACAAATTGTGGGAAAACCAATTATTGTTAGTGATGCAGGAGGAATACCGGAGATGGTTCAACATGGAATCAACGGTATGGTAACGAAGGCAGGCGATGAGAGGGATTTATGCAATACTCTTTATGCGATACTTGAAAACGAAGAATTTGGAAATAAATTAGGGGGAAATGCAAAAAAATGGGCGCTCGAACATTGGTCATTAGAAAAAGGTGCCACCAGCGTTCTTAGCATATATAATGAAGCAATAAATATAAAGTGAACCTTCCATTAGTTGGAGCGCAGAGCAGCCCGCATACATGAAGACTCCTATGGGATTAGCGGGACAGTCGAGAAGAAAGCAGGAGAGCTAGCGACGAGGAAGCTCGACGCCCGCCCCATGGAAAGCGAAGTGTATGCCGGCTGCGCACTACTTACAAGAACACCACACTTTTTCAAGGTAGCAAAAGAAAAAAATTACAAAAACCAAGGCTGTTTAATTGTCCTTGGTTTTTGTATTTCGTAGATTATGATACTAATAGAATGCAAATAGGAACATTCTATTGTGTTTATTAAGTTCTAACTCTTGTGACTGTCAAAGGGGAGAAATTAAGAACTTCTAAAATAATGGATGTGCCTTGATAAATCTCTGAACCTTCAGGAACCATTACTAATAAGTTCCCATCTCCTTGTTCTCCTCCAGTATAAGCGAAGTTCTCTTCCATTTGTAACATCCCATTAATGTAAACATTAAAATAGCCATTATTTAAATTTAACATTGGTAATGAGACCACTTCATTTCCTGCATCATCTAAAAACTGTGAAGCATCAATCTTCAACGATGTATTCTCTTCAACAGTATTTTCTACTTCATAAAAAAAGCGTGAGACCATAGGAGAAGTGTCTACTTGTGATTCTAAATTTACCGCCAGTTTAATTATTTTAAGCGCCATTTACTTTCCTCCTTTTTTTTCGTTACAATATATGCAAATTGGCAGGGAGTTGCTATAAATCAATTTATTATCATTTTTATAGCTGAATTAATTCATTATCTGACACACTTCGTTCTAAAATTTATATACTACTTATGAAAAATTAACTTGGATGTTGCATTTTAATAAGATAAATATAAAGGAGGGCTTCTGGGTGCAAAAAAAGCGATCTAAAATAATTAGTTGTTCCAATAGTTTAGCGCCTCCATTAATTTATTATCATGTTACTCCAACTCAACAAAAAATATATAGAACAGGAAAAATTAGGATCTTTGAATTTTACTCCATTTCGAATGGAGAAAAAAGGATTTATACAGAAAATGATGCACTGCAAGAATATGGGAAACAAGTGATATTAGATCCTCTTTCCATTTCTTATATGAATTTATTTGTAAACGGTGTGCTGCAGCCCCATAAAAACTATGAAGTTAAAAAAGGGAAAATAATCATTAAAACCGAAGACATTCCCCAAAAAGGATCACCAATCATTCTTCAAATGATAGTTATTTAATAATAGTTTAAAAGTGAATTTATCACTGGGTTATAAGGTGCAAGTAAATAAAACAAATTGCTTTAATGAGTATTTAATGGATGCGAGGAGATGTTTGCATGAAAATTCTATTGGCAACATATTGGGCAATTCCCCATGTAGGTGGAGTATGGCATTATATGGAACAACAGAAAAGTAAATTGGAATCTCTTGGACATGAAGTTGATTTACTTGGTTATAACGAGGATAATACAGCAGTTTACCTTTTAAATAAAAATATAAAAATTGAAAAAGAGAAGCTGCTTCCATTACTTGAAGCAAAATTAAATGAAGATCTATATCCAGCTATCCATGCTAATGCATTAGTAAAATATACTGAATTTCAACGGTACGTATATGAACTAGGTGCAGCATATTTTGGATTAGATAAATACGATGTGATCCACACGCAAGATGTTATTTCCACTGCTAGCATTAAAAGGGTACTGCCTGAATCAACTGCATTGGTAGCAACACTTCATGGTTCAGTCGCCCATGAAATTAGATATCAATTAAAAACCATACATGAAACTCCAAATTCCTATATGGCACGTGCCTATTTTGATGATTTGGAACATATTGGGGCAACATCCGCAGATCAAACAATAGTAGCAAACGAATGGTTAAAAAATATTCTATTGAATGAATTTGATGTTCCCAATGAACAGTTAAAAGTCCTTCATTACGGATTTGATACAGAAAATTTTCTGAAAAAGATGAAAGAAAAGACCAAATCCATTAAGCTGCCAACGAATAAAAAAATCATTCTTTATACAGGACGACTTGTGGAGCTGAAAGGTGTACATCTTTTAATTAGTGCTTTACATCATTTAAAGGATATGCGTGATGACTGGGTTTGTTGGATTGTAGGGGATGGAGATAAACAATCAGAATTAGAAGCACAAACGAAGGAATTAGGATTAGAAGATGATATTTTCTTTTTTGGCAGTCGGGAGGATGTTCCATATTTAGTATCGGTTGCCGATATATATGTTTTTCCTAGTCTTTTAGAAAACCAGCCATTATCATTGGTTGAGGCACAAATTGCTGGAAAACCAACGATTGTTAGTGATGCTGGGGGACTTCCTGAAATGGTCCAGCACGGTATAACAGGCATTATTTCACCTGCAGGAGACATCAGAGCGTTATGTGATAATATGAATGTTCTGCTTAGCAATGAGAACTATCGAAAGAAATTAGGATCAAACGCTAAAAAATGGGGAATGACTCACTGGTCCTTATCAAAGGGAGTAAAAAATGTAGTAGATGTATATAAAACTGCCATAAGTAAACGGAGAAAGGAAATCAAAAATGTCTCCACTGAAACAGAAAATTAATTCTTATCTTTCTAAAATTATGATGAAAACGAAAAAAATAACAATCTCTTTGTCGCACTGGAAAAAGAATCAAATCAGTAATAATACGGAAACAGATTTATGGAAATCAAAAATATTTCTCCTGAAACAGAAAATTAATCCTTACCTTTCGAAAATCATCATAAAAACGAAAAAAATAACAAGATCTTTGTGGCCTTGGAAAAAGAATCAAATCAATCATAATATAGAATCAGATTTATGGAAAGAAAGCTCGGAAAAGGTCACTATTACAAGCGGAGATACGTATGACTTTATTTTTCCAAATGCCATGCCCACACCTAAAATTTTTGTAGAGAGGAACATTTGGGATAAAATTTTAGATGGACTGCCAGCAGAATATACGTTACCAAATGATAAAGCCTACAAGAAATTAGATTCCATGAATATTGATTCATATAATGCTTTGTTTCAAAATGCTCCTTCTTTTCGTCATATTTTTATCGATAATAAAGTGATGGAACCATTAATTAACAAGCTTCCTGAAAATTATGTACTGCCTAATAATCAAACAATAAAAATATTCAAAGTTATGAATGCTGATTCTTATAATTTCTTATTCTCTACAACAGCCTCAACCCCAAAAACTTTTGTTGAAAATCATCTTTGGGATAATATTTTAACGAGAATTCCAAATAATTATATCCTTCCGAATTTTTATACAAATGAAGTGTTTAGTAAGATGAGCAGCAATGAATACAATGCTTTATTTTCCAATCCACCAAACACGCCAAAGATACATGTTGACCCGATAATCTGGAGTCCAATAAAAGGAGCAATTCCTCAAGGGTACTCACTTCCAAATGAAAAAACTATTCATATTTTTTCAAAAATGCATAGTAATTCATATAACTCCTTATTTACTTTACCATCAAATCATCCTAAAGTTCTTATTGATTATTTTTTATGGGATAAAATTACATTTTACCTTCCACCTAATTATCAACTCCCAGAAACCAAGGCCATGCCAAATTTTTATAGTGTAAATTAAATTTGGCGTCAGCTGCATGTCAAAAACAAAAAGAAAGATACAGTATAAAAGCACGCGAAATGGTATCGGTGCTTTTTTTATTGCTTAGCGTACTAACAACGATGCGAGTTGTGTATAACATTAGCGGTTCGTGATGGATAGAACGTTCAAGTGTACATCGACGCACAAAATGTAGAAATTGCCGATGTGGACATTATTCTGCTACGTATTTAATTGACAGTCTGGATGGCAATGCACAAGTGCGCTTTTACTTTTGTTTATTTTAAAGCAGTTAATTACTTTTTTTCCCTCTTTTAGTTGCATGCCTGTTCCATTTCTTTTTTCTTTCATTTAATAATAAAGAAGAGAAGACATTGATTCGCATCATTTCAAAAAGGAAGTCCACTTTTTGAGAGAGCTAAATGTAAAAAAGGAGCATTAGAATGAAATTAAAAGAAATGAATAGGGAATATGATGCCATTTATAGCTTAGGCCATAATTGTTTAGCGGCTATGAAGTTACGAGACCATAACCTTAGAGCATTTGCCGGACCGCTCGATTGGGTTGGCTCACCAGATTTAAGCAAATTAACAAACCTGTTGAGTAATAATTTCCATAGCTTTTTAGAATTAAAGAATTTGAGAGGAATTCAATATGTATCTGAAACGGATATTCTTGTGTTAGACGAAGTAAACGTAATAAGCTTCAACCATGACTTTAAATCTGATAAAAATACATTAGAAGAGCTATCCGATTTACCACAAATTAAAGAAAAATACGATAGAAGAATAAAAAGATTTCTAGATAAGCTTTCTTCATGTAAAAGCATACTTTTTATTAGAACAGAAGGTACATTCGAAGAAGTGACAGAACTTCAAAAGGTATTAAAGACTATGGTAAAAAATGATTTTCAACTTCTTGTAATTAATCATACCGAAGTAAAAGAAATGTTGGAGCTTAATTGGCCGATTGAAAGTGTATGTGCATTGGAGCTGTCAAATGAAGAAATTTGGGATGGAAATAATCAATATTGGAAAGAAATATTAGAAAATTTTTCTATACAAACATAGTGAATAGAGATAGGTCAGTTGATCAATTCTGATTAGAAAGCGCTGACAAAAAATTAGAATGAGAGAATGAATGATATTCACGAATAAGATAACTTCTCTCTTTCTTTTTTTTGTCTTGTTCCAGTTTGTGCGGTAGTAAATGTTTAATGATTTTTCATTATGGTTTTTACAGATTTTAGGCATCCAGTTTATACAATTCCGCATCTCTTTTCATAAGATATTGAAACAAAAAGAGGAGATGGGTTAATGAAAATTGTCGTTACAGGTGGAGCTGGTTTTATAGGGTCCCATTTAGTAGAAGCATTAATTGCAGAAAAAAATGAAGTACACATACTTGATAATCTTACAACAGGAAAATATGAGTATATTCACCCCAAGGCTATCATCCATTCAGTAGACATCAGAAGCAAAAAGGCGAAAGAAATTATTATGAAAGAAAAACCAGAACTTGTTTTTCACCTTGCAGCACAGGCTGATGTAGCAATTTCTATTGAGAACCCCTTATATGATACAGAGGTAAATGTTAATGGTACTATAAATCTGTTAGAAGCTTGCAGACAGGCAAACGTGAGAAAAATAATTTTTTCTTCTACTTCAGCGGTTTATGGGAATTTACAAAAAGAATTAATTAAAGAAAATGATGATGCGCATCCAATTTCCTATTACGGTTTATCCAAATGGACAGCGGAAAAATATATGGAACTTTATAGCAATTTATTTGGCTTATCCTATACTATTTTACGTTATGGAAATGTATATGGCCCAAGACAAACAGCGAAAGGGGAAGGTGGAGTAGTAGCTGTTTTTTTGGATAAAATCAGAAAAGACATGACCTTGAATGTTCATGGCGATGGAGAGCAAACGAGAGATTTTGTGTTTGTAAAAGATGTCGTAGCTGCTAATCTCGCTGCAGCAAGATATGGAAATAAAGAAACCATTCATATAAGTACATCTAATAATACATCTGTGAATCAGCTGGTAAGCAGACTGGCAGAACTACATGGGGATCCTATTCATACAAATTACACAGCTGCCAGAACAGGTGATATTAAACACAGCTGCTTAGACAACACAAAAGCAAAACAAATACTTCATTGGCATCCACAGTATACGATTTACTCTGGTCTAGAGGAAACCTATCTATATTCAAAAAATCAACCTGTACAACTACCATAATTACTACCTCTTCTATAAGCACATTTCTAGTTATTTACCTTTTTTTAAACTTTTAGATTGTTAGCCTGTCCTTTTTCCTTGCTTTTGCATTTAATAATAGGAAGATATGTAATACTTCCATGCAAAGCATTATATACACAGCCATTATCGGACATTCAAGGGTGTGATAAAGGGAATTTTATGGGCTAAAGAACAACATGATTTTCATCTATTTAAAAATAGTAGGTATTGATATGAAAGATTTCGATTCTTGACGGGGGTCAAACGTTATTCTTTATTAATTATAGAAGAGGGAGGAAAAAAATGAGTTTAACAGAGATGAAAGGTGAATATGATGCAATTTTTAGTTTAGGTGATTTATGTTTAGCAAGTATTCAATTGCGTAAATTTAATTTAAGGCCATTTGCAGGTCCGTTAGATTGGATGTCATCCCCGAAATTATCTAGTGTCAATCTTCTATTGCAAAATCGTTTTAAAGGATTTATGGATCGCGATAATTTACTGCCAACCAGTTATTCTACAGGTATTAATACACCAGACAGTTTTTTAGTGGTACATGACCAAAGATATGGAATTGTATCGAGCCACGATTTTAAAGCAGACAGAAACACCCTTGCTTATTTAGGAACCTATCCTGAAGTGAGAAGAAAATTAGATAAAAGAATTAACAGAATGTTAAATATTATGGAAAATAAACAAAAGATCCTTTTTGTTCGAACAGAAGCAAGTTTTGCGGAAACGCTTCAACTAGAATCCACGTTATCAACATTAGTAAAAAATGATTTTCATATTCTAATTATTAATCATACAAATGGCGGCAGCACCATGACAGAAAAATTCTGGCCAATCGGTCGAGTTACGGTTGTTGAACTGCCAGACTACGAAAAATGGACGAACAATGATGATTACTGGAAAGAAATACTAGATAACGTGAAAATAAGATAGGAATAATGGCTAACAAAACACCAAGCTTTTATTTTAGTTTGGTGTTTTTCGTTGCCCATTTTTATCTTATAGAGTAAAAAGATAATTTTTTTGGAAATTATTAGGGGAATATAAGGTCAATCTAAAGTATCATCAATTAATCATGGGTATTGTTTTTCTAGTTTTTGTTTTTAGAATTATTACTTTCCATTAATAAGCTTAGTATTGCGAATAAAAAAGACAAGGAGTATAATTACTTAAATAGTAATATTTTAACAAATACTGGAGGCTTTTTTAGTGGAAATATTAAGTCATGTTTTATCTACTTATGCATCCTTTTTTGATTGGCAAATGTGGGCGAAAATAGTAGCGGATCCTGTATCTTGGGGCTTAATTGGTTCACTTGTTCTATTGGAGGGGCTGTTGTCTGCAGATAATGCATTGGTGCTCGCCATTATGGTAAAGCATTTACCACGGAAAAAACAAAAAAAAGCATTAACTTACGGATTATTCGGCGCTTACTTTTTTCGCTTTCTATTTATCGGATTAGGAGTATTTTTAATTAAATTTATGTGGATAAAAATTCTTGGTGCTGCCTATTTAGCATGGATTGTCATCAAGCATTTTTGGAAAGGGGAAGGGGAAGAAGAGACTTCCGGTATGAACAAAACAAGTTGGGCCGTCGGCAAGTTCGGCATCTTTTGGGCTACTGTTATATCTGTTGAATTAATGGATTTAGCTTTTTCGGTTGACAGCATTTTAGCTTCCTTTGCTGTATCAGAAGAAGTTTGGATTCTATTATTGGGAGGAATGCTGGGAATATTAATGATGAGAACTGTTGCAAAATTGTTCTTAGTCTTAATTGAAAAAGTACCAGAATTAGAAACAACCGCATTTGTTTTAATCGGCATTATTTCTCTAAAAATGTTCGCAAGTATTTTTGGATTTGAATTAAATCATTATGTATTTTTCGCCATTCTAATATTGGCATTTATCATTACGTTTATTATTCATTTTATCAATAAAAATAAAAACATTTCTGAGGAAATTGCTTCAACAAAAGATTAAGATCAATAAATGCCTGTTTCTTTTAGGACAGGCTTTTTATTTTGTGTACTTATTTGCATACGAGGAAGCAACAAAGGAATCTGGCTTTATTTTTGGTTCAATGCCAATTGACTCAATTCTAGCGACCATTTCATTTACAAATTCTCTTGTTTTATTGCGAGATCCAGAGCCAATATCAATATGTCCTTCAATCGAAAAGGTAGCACCTTGATAAATATATGGCAAAACAATATTAATTAATTCCGTTTTTTTCTCTTCTGTAAATAAATGAACCACTGCTTCCGTTAATGTTGTTTCATAAGAAATTTTTTCATGCAAACGGAGGATTTTCCGGGGAACAGTCACTTTCCGAATGCAGGCCCAAGCTCCTTTCCCTTTATTTTGTATAACAATTCCCGTAATAAATGTTGTATGCTTTGCATGAACCTGGGAATCCGTACCGATCATTAACCGATAATGCCCAATTGGATTTCTCTCCATGAATGTTATAATGCATTGAAAAACACGATCAAAAGACATCTCTCTTTCTTGCAAGTTTTGAAAAGTGATTTGAACATTTCCATCCATATTCACCAACAATTCCTCCTTGGAAAAGATCGGACTGCATTTATAGAAAAACTTGTTCTAACTTATTACTAATTAATACTATTGTATGTCTTATACAGCAATTTAGCACATTCTTATTCTTTTAAGCTTGTATTATTGTATGGTGATACCCTATAGAGTGTGAATGATTTACATGGATAAATAGTAAGGAGATATTGTACTTGTTTCATTGAATGAAGTATGTTACATTCAACCTAAAGATTGGAAGGAGGGTGAAAAGCGAGAAATGAAAGAACTCCGATATGGGAATAGAGAGCTTATGAAAGATCTGAACAGATCCCTTGTTATTGATTTGATTCGTTTACAAGGAAATATCTCACGCACGGAAATTGCTAAAAAGATCGGACTTGGCTTATCGACTGTTACTTATATTATGGAAGAACTAATAAGGGAAAAGCTTGTTTATGAAATTGGGACAGGAGACTCTAATGGAGGAAGAAAACCTGTATTATTAAATTTTAATGGGAATTATGGGCATGTTGCTGGTCTTAAGATTGAGAAAAATAAAGTGAAAATGTGTATTTCCAATTTAGAAGGAACCATTTTACACAAAGATCAATTCTGCTGCAGCATGATGGATGAACAGCAAATAGTGAGTTTAATAATTGCAAAGCTTGCTTTTTTTATCGGACAAAATGAATGCGTTTCCAATTTGGTTGGGATAGGTATTGCTGCTCCAGGACTAATAGATCGAGATAACATTGAAATTATCTATTCTCCCATTCTTCCACTAAATCACATCGATTTGAAACCAATAAGAGACTATTTCGGTGTACCGGTATTAATCGATAATGATGCAAATGTATTTTCACTGGCAGAAAAATGGATAGGGGTTGGAAGAGAATATAATAATTTTATAGGTATAACTGTTGGTGCAGGAGTAGGAGCAGGGATAGTCATTGAGAATAGGTTATTTCGAGGAACATTTGGTGGAGCTGGAGAGTTAGGACATATTATCATTCATCCAGAAGGACATCTTTGTTATTGTGGTCAGCGAGGTTGTTTGGAAATGTATACATCTGATGCATTTCTTATAAATGAATGGCACCATAGCGACACAAAGGAAATACAAACACCATTAGATACAGGTTCTCCCATTACAATAGATAAAATAAGAATGGCTGCTCATTCAGGGGAGAAAAGAGAGCAAGAAATTTTGATCAAGCAAGGTCAAAATCTAGCATTAGGTATTAAAAATATGATTCACTTATTCAATCCAGCAGCAATTGTACTTGGGGGAGAGGGGGTAAGGGGAGGTGAAATTCTCATAAATTCTATCAAAAAAGAGTTGGCCGTCCATTTTTTTAATAAACATCCAAATAAATTACAGTTTCATATTACACAGCTAGGAGATGATGTATGGCTAATTGGGGCTTGTGCATTATTAGTTAGTCATTTGTTTGAATTTTCTATTTACAAATAAGAAAACACTCATACTTTCAAAATTTTTTACAGATTTTTTCATTTTTAGATTTAAGAAACTTATATTTGCCACCTGAGATTTAGTCATTTTTTAATATGTTCATCTGTAAGGTTAGTATAACCATATGAGTTGGAGGATGTGACATGAAGAGGTATCAGAACAAATTTCTATTAAAAATAATCTTTATTTCCTTATTTTTTGCTGCTGTTTATTCTATGATTATGGTTCACTCTACTTATGCACGAGATAGTCAGTTTACGAGACAAGGTGCAGGACCAATGTATTGGATTACTTATGAGCATCAGTTCACCAAAGATGTTTTCATGCCAGAACATCGATTAAAAGAGAATATTGATTGGATGGCCAAAAACTTCAAAGCTTATGGATACGATATGATTAGTACGGATGGTTGGATTGAAAGAGCAACGCTGTTAAATGAAAGCGGTTACGTAGTTTCCCATAATGATCGTTGGATGAGTGAACCAATCTTTATGGATGGACGTGAAAAACCATATATTAAACCAGGAAAACTTTTTAACGGTGACTTTGAGTATGCGACAACAGAAGGATGGCAGGTAAAGGGAGATGCTGATAATGGAGTGGATAAATCAGGCGCTCGCAATAACTTTAAGTTTTACTTTTATAAAAATACCGCTTTTAATTCTTCCCTGAATCAAATAGTGACAGGTCTTGAAACAGATAAAACATATCGAATATCCGCTTGGGCTACTCTAGCAGATTTCAGCGGGTCGAACCAGTTTTCCGATGATTCAATCGGTAGCTTTGCTGAATTACGGATCAGCCAAAACGGTGAATTGATAAAAAGTGTACCAATCAAGTTAAATTCCCAATATCAAAATTATACACAGGAAATAAAATCGATTGGAAAAGACATGACGGTGGAATTTGTCATCGACAGCAAAAAAGGAAATGCTTCTTTACAACTTGATGATGTCACTTTTGAAGCATTAGATTCGAATAATTCAGCATCAGAATGGAAAGGATATCCAGACGAACGCTACCCAGATGGTCATACATGGAAATATTGGGCTGATTATGTGAAAAGTAAAGGAATGAAGTTTGGAATCTATTACAATCCACTTTGGATTAGCCCTGAAGTAGTAAAACATCCCGATAAATACAAAGTAGCAGGGACAAATACGCCAGTAGCAGACCTTGTCATTAAAGATCCACAGGATTTAGGAAACGGTAAAATATTGCAAGGTGACCGTTTTGATGGCGGTCAAGGGGGAGAAAGAGCGCTTTACTGGTTAAATGTAGATCACCCTGATGCAGAAAAATATTTAAAAGGATATGTTAACTTCTTTGGAAAACAAGGAGCCTCTTATTTGAGAGTAGACTTCTTATCTTGGTACGAAAGTGGATACGATAAAGGGCTAGGCCAAATCGGCACTGGTCATACGAGAGATCAATATCAAAAAGCATTGAAGTGGATGGATGAAGCTTCAAAAGAGAATAATATTTTCCTAAGTTTGGTGATGCCGAACTTATTTAATCATGGCGATTTCGAACAAAAATATGGGGATATGATTCGTATTGATGAAGATGCTTTTAAAGGAGGATGGGATCATATCAGCGGCCGCAGACAAGAGTGGACAAATAATTGGTCTCAATGGGCCAATCCATTCCAAGGATTTACTGGTTTTGCTGATATATCTGGACGCAGTTCTATGATCAATGACGGCGATTTCTTAAGGCTAAATACATTCAGCGGTCGTTATGCCGGAAATGAAAAGAAAACAGCAGTATCTCTATTTACAATGGCTGGTTCTCCCATTACCATTGCCGATCAATATGACACCATTGGCGATAACTATAAATATTATCAAAATCCTGAATTAATTGAATTAAATAAGCGAGGCTTTGTAGGAAAACCACTATTTTATTCTAATTTGCACTATAAAAATAATGGGAGCCGAGACAGTGAAAGATGGGTTGGTCAGCTGCCTGATAGTTCTTGGATCATATCGTTCTTTAATCGCAGTGATGTAAGCAAAGGGCTTTCCATTGATTTCAAAAAAGATATTGGGCTTAGCGAAGAAGCTTTTGTTCGGAATCTTTGGGAACATAAAGATGTAGGCAACCGGACCATGTATTCGGAAATGCTGGAGCCGCATGATAGTACAGTATTAAAATTAGTTCCAAAATCAAATGATAAAGTATTTCAAACTGAAGTGGCATCTTATCAAGGAGGAGCCATCTTTGACAACGAACAAATGGGTTATGATGGATTTGGTTATATAAAAGGGCTTACAAAAAACGGTTCGAAAGTCACGATTGCGGTTGAAATGCCTGAATCTGGCCAATTCCCATTGGCAATAAAATATAGAAGTGAAAAGGAAGAAGCCAGTACTTTATCCCTTTCTGCTGAGGATGAAGAGAAGAATATCATTACTGCACCTAAAACAGTTGCTTTCCCTGCTAGTAATGATAAATGGAGTACGGTGAAAGAATCACTGCAACTAAATAAAGGGGAAAATTTAGTCACCTTGGAATTTACAAATGAAACGAAAGGATCCGTATTAATAGATTCCATTCAGTTTGAAACAAGCTCAGGCCAACTTGTGAATGGAGATTTTGAATTGGGCAATGAAACTGGCTGGACTTTTAATGCCTTTGGAACAACCATTTGGCATGGAGTTGATAAAAATGATGCTTTTGAAGGATATAAACAATACTTATATTCTCCTAATGAAGGAGGAAAAGCTTCTTCAAAGCAAACAATAATCGGCTTACAGAATGGTGAATATACGGTATCATCCATGGTGAAATTAATGCCCCACTTAGATCCAAGTTTTTCAGGCGGGGCTGCAAAATTGATTGTTTCCCAACCAGGGAAAGAAAAAGTGGAAGTAACGATTGAACCTAAATTAAAGAATCCAGATGGTCCTGCAAAACAAAAGTGGGAAGCAGACGATTTTGAATATAAAAAATTTAATACAGACAAAATACAGGTAACAGAAGGTCAATTAAGCATCGAATTTTATATGGAAGCTTCTAAAGCTGATACTTCTATGCAAATAGACAATGTCGTGCTTCAACCAATTGACTCTACTAACACGGAAGATAAGTTGATCCAACTATATAACAACAAGTTTGACCAAGCATTTACTGGTTGGAGCCGCACAAATATGGTAAACCAATCCATTCAATCGGAAGATGGAAAGAACTTTGCAAGAATAACAGGTTCAGAAGCTTATTCATCCGATCTATGGCAATTTGCAAATGCGCCAATAGATGGAAATTACACTTTATCGGTAAATACACGTAAATCTGGAAGTTTTGAAAATGCAGTGCTTTATGTCATGTACTCTGGCGGCATAAAAGAAGTTCCAATTCCAACAAGCGGAGATTGGAAAGAAGTGAGAGTGCCAAATATCACGTTAACGAATGGTGAAGTAGTAAAGATTGGCATCAGCACAGATGGCAAAGCGGACAGTGTTCTTGATATCAGTCAAGTTAGCATGATGAAAAAAGATCCATCTGAATATCAAAATGTATCGTATATTGAAGGCTTAAATCCTAATACCCCTTATACAGTAGATAATGATGGAAAAAGCATCGTTTTGAATTCAAAAGGGGAAGAAAAGGTGAAAATAGAATTTGTGCAGGACGATACGGCTAAAGTTTGGATGGAACCGACTGGTACATTTAAGACAAAGGCATCCTTTGTTGTCGACAAAGAGGATCCAAAAATAGTTCCAAAAGTAAGCACTCTAAATGACTACATCTTGATTCAAACAGGAAAAATAAGTATACGTGCCTATAAGTCTCCTTTTAAAATAGCTTACTATGATGCAGCGAATACAAACATGTTAACAGAGAATTTGGCAGGAAAAGGTTTAGGTTATGATGGAGATACGGGTGTATATTCCGCTATGAAATTAGATTCAGATGAGCATTTCTATGGTTTAGGAATCGACCGTGATTCACAATCCTTCGACAGGAGAAGTCATAAGATCGTCATGAATAATGGAATGAAGGGAGGATATGGTGGAAACACATCGGATATTTCTGGCACATTCTTCACTAGTACGAAAGGATACGGACTGTATTTTGATAACACGTATGAAAATACAACGTTTGACATGGGAGCTACCGACGAAAAATCTTATACGTTCCATTCACCAAATGGAGAAATGATTTACTACTTTATGGCCGAAGAAAAAGAAAGTTCATTAACTAATATTATGGAAAGCTTTGCAGACTTAACAGGAACTCCGCCAATGCCGCCAAAATGGGCGCTAGGATTTATTCAATCCAAATTTGGATATAAAAGCTGGCAGGAAGTAAATAAAATTGTAGATACGTTTCGTGAAAAACAAATTCCCATGGATGGAATGATTCTCGATGTTTATTGGGCAAAAGAAAACCACTACTTTGATATGACATGGTCAGAATCATTCGCTGATGCGAAAGAAAGTATGAAGAAATTAGCAAAAAAAGGTGTTAATATGGTTCCCATTGTAGACCCGTATATTCAAGTAACGGCAAGTAATTTTAATGAAGGGGATCGCAATGGATATTTTGTAAAAGATGTTTCCGGAAATACGATTATTTATGATGCATGGTATGGGAAAGCTGGATTAGTCGATTTTACCAATCCAAAAGCAGTTGATTGGTTTAATGCACAGGTTAAAACATTGCATGATGCAGGTGTAAAAGGATACTGGATTGACCTTAATGAACCAGAGATCGCAACAGATTCATTAAGACATCAATTTTATAAGGGAAGTGCAGCTGAAATTAGAAATGTATACGCATTAAATGAAGCAAAATCCTTCTATACTGGTCATAGAAGCTATAGCGACAATCGTCTATGGAGCTTAGCCCGATCCGGATTTTCCGGCATTCAAGAGTACGGTACAACAGTATGGAGCGGGGATGTTGATGCAAGCTGGGAGTCTTTTCGACATAATATGCAATTAGGCTTAAGCTCATCCATGTCTGGAATGCCTTATTTTACTACTGATATTGGTGGTTTTTATGGCAAACCATCGGCAGAACTATATACTCGCTGGATGCAAGCGGGATCCTTTATGCCAATCTTCCGTGCACATAATTGTGAATGTGGAGATCCAACAAATACAAGAGTACCTTGGGCATTTGGCGAAAAAGCAGAAAGCATCGTAAAACAAACCATTGAACAGCGTTACAAACTATTGCCTTATATTTATTCAGCTGCTAAAGAAACTGCTGAAGGAAATGTATCACTGATGAGACCTCTAGTTATGGATTACGCAAAAGATTCAAATGTGTATGGAATAGAAGATCAATGGATGTTTGGACCAAATATGCTTGTGGCTCCAATAGCGTTAGAAGGAATTGCAAAAAGAAGTATTTATCTTCCTGAAGGAAAATGGTTTGATTGGAGCACCCAAAAAACGTATACAGGCGGACAAAATATAGAGTATGAAGCTGATTTATCTAAAATTCCAGTTTTTATAAAAGAAGGGGCGATTATTCCACAGCAAGAGGTTCAAAATTATACTTCTGAAAGACCAGCAAATAAAATAACGCTTCATGCCTACCCAAAACAAAATGGAGAAGCTACAAACTTTAATTTATATGAAGATGACGGCAAAACTTACCAATATGAAAAAGGTCATACAGTTGAAACAAAGCTTATGATTCGTTCAACTGCAAAAGACACTTTCCTTGAAATTGCAGCGATGAAGGGCAGCTTTGATGGACAAATGGAAAAAAGAACGTGGACTGCAGAAATAAAAGTTGATGTAAAAGATCAAAAAGGGATTAAATCAGTCAAACGAAATGGGAAAAAACTAAATCAGGTAAGCTCGAAAGAAGAAGTAGATAAAGGAAATGATGTTTGGTACTATGATGCTCCATCCAAGATGGTTATCGTGAAGACTGCGGAAGTATCAACATCAAAAGAACAATTAATCATAATTAATAAGTAAAAGCATTGGAAAATAGCAAGTGAAGAATTAGTGGGCTATGAAAAGGGCATAGGGTGAAGTGATTTTCCACCGTATGCTCTTTTTTTTATAGGTATTTCCATTTTCTGATTATTATTTCATGCATGCGTGCAACACCAATTCTAAACAATTATTTTTTATTGCTCTTTATTACACTGTGGTTTTTAAGATTTTTTTCAAAAGGAATCGCATGATGTGATTCATAGCCATAACCTGTTGAACTTATATCAAGATAATCATCATATTTCCCTTTTTTGCTCTCTCTTTTTATCTGATCAAAAGTATCATTTTCCATTGTTTTCACCTCTAAACTAGCTTTCCTCGAAGCCTTCAATTTATTCTTAATGTAACAGAAAGCGTAATGTTTTTTTTACATAAAATAGTCGCTTCGTACTGAAATAGTAAATTTCATTTGTTTTGGTAAGACATGAAAACATCCCTTAAATGAAATATTTCAACTTACCCCTTTTTTAACTACACTATTAACTTCAAATTAACCTCTATCTAATTCAGCGAAATCTCCTTTCCGTTTGTTACATATTTCTTGCTTTACAGGGAATTTTATTCAGAAATATATTATTTGGTTTTTACTTGATCAAACTATCCTACAAAAGATGCCCACTTTCAAGTGGGCATCTTTTGTAGCATTAAATTTATTTATTTGTTAGAGGGTTTTTATTAGGTGTTAATTCTTTTGAAAACTCTGCTACAGCAGCAGGGGCAGTCATTTGCCCAGCAGATCGTGTTCTAATATTCTTCATAACATTTTGGACAGGGCGCAGCATATTGCTGTTTCGATTCCTCCCTATCCCGAATGCTGCAGCAACACTAACTCCTAGACCTAATAAAGACGCCAACATCATACCTCTATTATTTCTTCTTCTTCCAAACCTCTTTAATAGCCTACGACTTCTCCCAGTATTCAATAGCGCTGGTATCCTGTTATTCATTTTTAAACACTTCCTCTATAGAAGATTTGGAAAGTATCATTTTGTCCTTCCATCATCTAATATTTACATCAAGGGGGAAGATGATTCTGGAAATGTTTTGGTAAACAAACAGACCGATGTTTGCATTTCCCATTTTACCCCACTCTTAACGGGCAGTAAGACCCCCACCTCGGGGATGCCGAGAAATCGAGGAAGCTAGGTGGGGATAAGGAAAAACCCCCACTGATGGAAGTTTACTTTATCTATTATGAAATATTTAACACATGATCTGAATGTAATATGATAGGTGAAATTGAATGTTTTACTATAAAATTAGGATGGAAGTTGGTTATATCTTTGTAAATTAAAAAGGCTGTTTTCTCAAAGTTTGCTGTTTTTTACATAAAGGCGCGAGTTTAAAAGCAACAATCTATACGAAAAAAGCCATTAAAAAAGAGTTAATAGAATAACTTGTTAGTTCCATTTCAGCTTTAATCTATTGGTACATTCTTTTTTCTTAACAGATTGTTATGTAGTTTTGATAAAGTGAACAGTACAAGGATAGAACCTAGTAACGTTAACGTCATATCCCATTGAGAATCCCAAAAATCACCCTGTGTTCCTAAAAATTCTTGGGAAGCTTTTCCTCCCTTTGAAATGATAGAAGCTAACCATTCGATTATTTCATATAAAGCTCCAATGGAAAGGGCAAAGCTTAATGTGACAGCAAATAACCACGGGCCATTTGTTAACGTGGTTTTCCGTATTACTATCTCTCTAATGACAATTGCAAATAATCCTTTTAGAAAATGTCCAAAACGGTCATAGTGATTCCTGTTTAAATCATAATAATCTTTAATCCAATTGAATAAAGGAACTTTGGCGTAAGTATAATGAGCGCCGATGAACATTAAAATCGATAGGATAGCAATAATGATATAAGACAGTGTAGTTAGGCGGAATTTTTTATATATGCTTATTACAATAATTAATACTACTACAGCAGGAAGTACTTCCATTGTCCATATCATGTATCCTTTTGGCTTAATGACAGACCAAATAAATACAGCAGCAACAAAAAGCAATAAAAATAAATGTATTCCTTTACTTTTATCTCTTTTCAATATTTTCACTCCATTTGATTTAGGATTTTTACAAAGATCAGCTTATTATATGGATCCGAAAGTATGAATACAAAAAGAAAGAGGATATCAAAGATATGTTTCACCTATATTCATCTCATTATGTGCAAAGATAAAGTGCTTTATTAAATTATTTACATCATAAGCAGCTTTTGTAGGAATTTGATGCTTTACATGGTCAATATACTTTAATTCCCTATTAGGTAATTTCTCTTGCAATAAATCAGCATAATTGGAAAATTGTCTATCCTTTTTACCGTATACAAGTAAAACCGGAAGCTCGATTTTCTCTAAATTATCGGTACAATTATAATGCAAACTATAAAGGTAATACTGTTTTATATTTTCCGGATTTCCTTTTAAAGCATCTTGAAACAGCTTGTTGAACATTGCTTTTGTATTCGAATTTCCCCAAGAAATCGCTAGTGCAAGAATGGGGAAATCTTCTTTATTAGCGAATGTTACTCCTAATAAAATTTTATCCTTTAAATTATCTCTTACTTCAGACATTCCACTTATAATAATTCCTCCTAAAGCACGCTCAGATGCATGTAACAAATATTCCAATACAATGGAGCCGCCGGTAGAATATCCACATATAACTGCTTTATTAATTTTTAAATAGTCCAAAAGACATAGAATATCTGCAACAATCAGATTATAGGTAATTGGTATTTTTGAGTTCTGACTGCTACCGTGACCTCTTATATCAAAAGTAATCACTTGAAATTCGCGGGAAAGTTCCCTTTTTTGATAGTAGAAATTCGAATTTGTGAGCAGTGGAGGATGAATAAACACAATAGGAATTCCTTTTCCTTTCACATTATAGTATAAGCTGATACCATCTACATCCAACATCGGCATGACTATTACCACCTCAATGATCTGAATTTTTTCTAAAATGTCAATATATGTTAATAAAAAATGCTGAAGAATAATGATTAAACTAAATGATTTGTTATAAGGAAATTTCGATACTTTGAATGTGTTATACAAAAATATGTTAAGTCACTGAAATGTGGACAGATTTTTTTTTCCTTATATTATATTTATATTTTACCTATATTGTGTATTTTATTACTAATTAGTATAGAGTAGCCTCAGAAAAGTACAGGTTTACTAATTCAAGGAAATTCTATATATTAAAAAGCCTAATTTCTCAGCATTAAAATCGAGAAATTAGGCTTTTGTATAAAAACTTAGGATAACCTAAAACAATAAGAATAAATCATCATAGTAGGGAAATCTTCTTTGTTTACAACTATTACTTCTAATGAAATCTTATTCTTTTAATTTCCCATTCCTTTTGTTAGTCAACTAAGACAATGCATTCTAAAGCCAGATCAGAAGAATGCAATAAATACTCTAATACGATAAAGACACCAGTGGATTATCCGAAAATAATAGGTTGTTATGTAAAAAAATAGGAAACTCGACTGATTGTCCAGGCACTTTTATTTCCTTTACATAAACTACAGTAGATTTAAAGTAAAGGAGTTGAAAAAAATTGCTAGGTCATAAGTGTTCAAAGTGTGGACGTAAATGCAGCAAAAATAAATGTAAAGAATGTGAACATAAATCCAAAAAATATAGTGAAAAAAAATGCTCTGAATGCGGATGTAAATGCAGCAAAGATAAATGTAAAGAATGTGAATATAAATCCAATAAATGCAGTGATAAAAAATGCTCTGAATGCGGACGTAAGTGCAGCAAAGATAAATGTAAAGAATGTGAATATAAATCCAATAAATGCAGTGAAAAAAAATGCTCTGAATGCGGACGTAAATGCAGCAAAGATAAATGTAAAGAATGTGAATATAAATCCAATAAATGCAGTGAAAAAAAATGCTCTGAATGCGGACGTAAGTGCAGCAAAGATAAATGTAAAGAATGTGAATATAAATCCAATAAATGCAGTGAAAAAAAATGCTCTGAATGCGGAAAAGGTAATTGCAAATGTAAAGTAAAAGTATGTGTCATTGTACCAACTGGATCTACTGGGGCAACGGGTGCTACTGGAGAAGCAGGTCCAGCAGGAGCTACTGGAGCAACAGGAGCAACAGGTGCTACTGGAGAAGCAGGTCCAGCAGGAGCAACAGGAGCAACAGGTGCTACAGGAGCTACTGGAGAAGCAGGTCCAGCGGGAGCAACAGGAGCAACAGGAGCAACAGGTGCTACAGGAGCTACTGGAGAAGCAGGTTCAGCAGGAGCAACAGGAGCAACAGGAGCAACAGGTGCTACAGGAGAAGCAGGTCCAGCAGGAGCAACAGGAGCAACAGGTGCTACTGGAGCTACAGGAGAAGCAGGTCCAGCAGGAGCAACAGGAGCAACAGGTGCTACAGGAGCTACAGGAGAAGCAGGTCCAGCAGGAGCAACAGGAGCAACAGGTGCTACTGGAGCTACAGGAGAAGCAGGTCCAGCAGGAGCAACAGGAGCTACTGGAGAAGCAGGTCCAGCAGGAGCAACAGGAGCAACAGGTGCTACAGGAGCTACAGGAGAAGCAGGTCCAGCGGGAGCAACAGGAGCAACAGGTGCAACAGGTGCTACAGGAGCTACTGGAGAAGCAGGTCCAGCAGGAGCAACAGGAGCAACAGGTGCTACCGGAGAAGCAGGTCCAGCAGGAGCAACAGGAGCAACAGGTGCTACCGGAGAAGCAGGTCCAGCAGGAGCAACAGGAGCAACAGGTGCTACTGGAGCTACAGGAGAAGCAGGTCCAGCAGGAGCAACAGGAGCAACAGGAGCAACAGGTGCTACTGGAGCTACCGGAGAAGCAGGTCCAGCAGGAGCAACAGGAGCAACAGGTGCTACTGGAGCTACAGGAGAAGCAGGTCCAGCAGGAGCAACAGGTGCTACTGGAGCTACAGGAGAAGCAGGTCCAGCAGGAGCAACAGGTGCTACTGGAGCTACCGGAGAAGCAGGTCCAGCAGGAGCAACAGGAGCAACAGGAGCAACAGGAGCAACAGGAGCTACAGGAGAAGCAGGTCCAGCGGGAGCAACAGGAGCAACAGGAGCAACAGGAGCAACAGGAGAAGCAGGTCCAGCAGGAGCAACAGGAGCAACAGGAGAAGCAGGTCCAGCAGGAGCAACAGGAGCAACAGGAGCTACAGGAGCTACCGGAGAAGCAGGTCCAGCAGGAGCAACAGGAGCTACAGGAGCAACAGGAGCTACCGGAGAAGCAGGTCCAGCAGGAGCAACAGGAGCAACAGGAGCAACAGGAGAAGCAGGTCCAGCGGGAGCAACAGGAGCAACAGGAGCAACAGGAGCAACAGGAGAAGCAGGTCCAGCAGGAGCAACAGGAGCTACAGGAGCAACAGGAGCTACCGGAGAAGCAGGTCCAGCGGGAGCAACAGGAGCTACAGGAGCTACAGGAGAAGCAGGTCCAGCAGGAGCAACAGGAGCAACAGGTGCTACTGGAGCTACCGGAGAAGCAGGTCCAGCAGGAGCAACAGGAGCAACAGGAGCAACAGGAGCAACAGGAGAAGCAGGTCCAGCGGGAGCAACAGGAGCAACAGGAGCTACAGGAGCTACAGGAGAAGCAGGTCCAGCAGGAGCAACAGGAGCAACAGGAGCTACAGGAGAAGCAGGTCCAGCGGGAGCAACAGGAGCAACAGGAGCAACAGGAGCAACAGGAGCTACCGGAGAAGCAGGTCCAGCAGGAGCAACAGGAGCAACAGGAGAAGCAGGTCCAGCGGGAGCAACAGGAGCAACAGGAGCTACAGGAGCAACAGGAGAAGCAGGTCCAGCAGGAGCAACAGGAGCAACAGGAGCTACAGGAGCTACAGGAGAAGCAGGTCCAGCAGGAGCAACAGGAGCAACAGGAGCAACAGGACCTACCGGAGAAGCAGGTCCAGCAGGAGCAACAGGAGCAACAGGAGCAACAGGAGAAGCAGGTCCAGCGGGAGCAACAGGAGCAACAGGAGCAACAGGAGCTACAGGAGAAGCAGGTCCAGCAGGAGCAACAGGAGCAACAGGAGCAACAGGAGCTACCGGAGAAGCAGGTCCAGCGGGAGCAACAGGAGCTACAGGTGCCACTGGAGAAGCTGGTGCTGGGTTATCTCAATATGCGTATATTTACAACTTAGGCGCTCAAGTGGTAGCCATAGAAGCTGATGTCCTTTTTGATTCAAATGGCGTAATGACACCTGGTATTATCCATGCACCCGGAACCGCTCTAATTCAAGTTGTCAATCAAGGAGACTATGAGGTTACCTTCTCTGTATCGGGTGTGGAGCCGAACCAATTCGCACTATTTTTAAATGGAGCACCTGTTATGGGAACAGTTTATGGATCAGGAGCAGGAACTCAACAAAACAACGGTCAGGTTATAATCACCATGGCAGCTGGAGATACTCTTACTCTTCGGAATCATTCCTCTGCTGCTGCAGTTACCCTACAGACTCTCGCTGGTGGAACGCAAACAAATGTTAATGCTTCTATTGTTATTAAAAAATTAGATTAGAAACAAAAGATGAAGAACCTTCAGTAACAATTTTAATGGTAATATCAGTCTTATGAAGGAGATTATCATTAAAAGTCTCAAAGGACAAAATGTAGAAAAGGGATTTTGAAGCAGAAATAAGACTAAGGGAACTTTTAGAATGATTAACGTATTATTTCAAAAAGTTCCTTTAAGTCTTTTTTTAGTATAATCTCATGTTCGTTGCCGATATTTGGATAAAGATAACATAATGCTCCATGAAACTCATATAGTCTTTAACATAACATTATTACATAATAAAAAGGTTAAAATTAATTGATATTAATCATATAAAAATTCGATGTAATAAAACGGTAATGCGATTTGCCATCAATTTAATTAAAAAAGTGACAGATTTTATTTCCCTTAGTTATTAAGAACCAGAATTATTCTATACACCCTAAATGAATGTACTTCATAAAATAAATAAACTTACTTCATATCATAAAGTGAACCTTCCATGAGTGGGGGTTTGATCATCCCCCAATGATGGTTAGTTGAACTTATCGGATCTTTACGGGCAGTTATCCCCCACCTAGCTTCCTCGATTTCTCTGCATCCCCGAGGTGGGGGTTTTACTGCCCGTTAAGTGTGGGATAAATAGAAACATAAGGTAAAGGAGAGTATGCCAAATTGATTACCATTAGCCTTTGTATGATTGTAAAAAATGAAGAAGAAACCATCGCAAGATGTTTAGACTCAGTAAAAGATCTTGTCGATGAAATGATCATTGTGGATACTGGTTCTACAGATAAAACAAAAGAAATTGTTTCAAAATATACTGATCGTGTTTTTGACTTCCCTTGGGTTGATGACTTTGCTGCAGCACGTAATTTCGCTTTTAGTTTTGCTACGATGGATTACATTTTTTGGTTGGATGCAGATGATATTCTAAAGGAACGGGATTTTGAGCAATTCTTTAAACTAAAGAAAACGCTGAACCCCTCTATTGATTCTGTCACGATGCATTATCATCTCATGCTTGACGAAAATGAAAATGTCATTTCTAGCCTGCGACGTAATCGCCTCGTAAAAAGGAAAAACAACTTCCAATGGATCGGGGCAGTACATGAGTATCTAGAAGTTTGGGGAAACATCCATCATAGTGATATTGCTGTTACTCATAGCAGCATGCAACATGACTCCGACCGAAATCTCCGAATCTATGAAAATCGTCTTTCAAAAGGAGAGAAGTTTTCTCCAAGAGATTTGTATTACTTTGCAAACGAATTGTTTGAACATAAAAAGATAGAAGTTGCAATCGATTACTATAAACAATTTTTATCAACTAAAAAAGGGTGGGTAGAAGACAATATTTCTGCCTGCGGAAGGCTTGCAGAATGTTTTGATGTATTAGGAGACCGAGAAAGCGAAATGCACTTCATATTAAAGTCTTTTGAATACGACAGCCCTAGAGCAGATTTTTGCTGCCGCTTAGGTTATCGTTTTCTTCATACTAATCAACTCCAGCAGGCACTCTTTTGGTATAGACTTGCCACACAACTTGAAAAGCCCACAGAGAATTTGGGGATCGTTAATCATGCTTGTTGGACATGGCTGCCGCATTTACAGTTATGTGTTTGTTATTCGCAATTAGGCAACTATGGTTTGGCTTATAAACATAATGAAATAGCCAGAAAATATAAACCAGATCATCCTAGTATTTTGCATAATAAAAAATTCCTAGAATCAACCTTAAAAAAACAAAAAAATAATAGTTAATCAAGGCATATTACTAAGATTTGATATCACTAAAACCTAAAAAAATACGGAGTCATTCTCCATAAAATGAATAGCATGGAGACAGCTGTGAACAATCGGATATATTATAGAGTTGTGGTAAACTTAAAATCTTAACGTAAATATTAAGGAAGATTCTCAAATAACGAGCTATACATGGAAAGAACCCCTTTTAATGATCTAAATTAAGAATAGCAAAAAGGGAGTAATTATCAAAAAAAGCAAAATTTCTCCTATATGGAAGAAATTCTGCTTTTTTTATTTATGGAAAAGAAAACCCTAGGCTAGGCCTAGGGTTCCAAAAAGCTTTCAGCGTGGTATTAAAAAAACTCCCCCAAGGTGTTAAAATATTTTTGGTTCGCCAACCAAAATATCAGCATACGGAGGAGTTTTTTTGTCAAAAGACATTAATAGTTTAGCACATACAAAGTGGAATTGTAAGTATCACATAGTGTTTGCCCCGAAATACAGGAGGCAAATAATTTATGGAAAAATAAAAAAGGATATCGGAGAAATACTACGCACACTATGTGAAAGAAAAGGTGTGGAGATAATTGAAGCAACCGCGTGTAAAGATCACGTACATATGTTAGTGAGTATTCCACCTAAAATAAGTGTGTCCGCATTTGTAGGTTATTTAAAAGGAAAAAGCAGTTTGATGATATTTGACCGTCGCGCCAATTTAAAATACAGATATGGAAACCGAAAATTTTGGTGTACGGGCTATTATGTGGATACAGTTGAAAGAAACAAGAAAGTAATAGAAGAATATATACGTAACCAAATACAAGATGATATAGTCGCAGAACAATTAAGTATGATGGAATACATTGATCCATTCACTGGTGAAGAGGTAAAGAAAAAGAAACGAAAGTAAGAAGGAAGAAGGCCTTTGAGGTCTGGCCAGTAGAAGTAGTACAAAAGGCGAACCATTCAGTAGCCCTTTAGGGTTTGGTCAGTAACAAAGGCTTTCAGCCGTAGAGCAAACCACCCGTTCTCACGGGTGGTTTTGATTATTTCAACTTTTTCGTGTATTCCTTGACCATTTCGATGGTTACTAATTTTCTTGAAGGAACAACTCCTTGTTTTGCTAGAGAATTAATTTCTTCTGTTACTGCATTAATTTTTTTAACCGAAAATTTTTCTCCATTTAAGCATTGTTGCACTGCTTCTTCAATATATTTTTCACGCGCATAGTCCAGCTGTTTAAAAACGTTTACGCGGCTATTTACTTGTTCAACATGTTTCGTAATTGCTTTATGTACACTCATTTTTTTACCCCTTTTTTTCCTATGTTTCTCTTATTGTAATATTGAATGCAAGAAAATGAAAGAAAATTTATTTGAAGATGACATAAAATAATTATGGTAAACTAAACTGTGATTTCTGCTGTTACAATCCAATTAAGATGCAAAATCATAATACTTCCATATAAGCCGACTGGGATAAGCAGGAAGAGTGTCCACGCTTTTTGATACTTTGTAATAAATAATAGCCTGGCAATGCAGAATAAAACAATAGAAAGCGAAATTTTGCAAAAAAGAAAAAGGAAAGGTGAAATATTCCAAATGGTTTCCATAAGAGGGTTGAATTCGGTAATCAGCTGCAGATGCATGCCTACATATGTAAACAGCCCATCAATAAAATTTAAAAAACTAATTAGAATAAATAATATTTTCATGCCATCAGCCCCTTTGACTAGTATGACCAAAATGACAATTGTTTTTACTAATTATCCCAATTATTGATTGAAAACTAAATAGGTATATGATAGTGAAAGTAAATATAATTCGATTGTAACAAGCTACACTGCATTACCGCGCATAATATCTCTTATGTGCGGTTTTTGAAAGTATATAGTATAATAATTAGCAGGAAATAACATGGATGAAGGACTGATACTGATACAATGAGAGAAAAAGATCGCTTATATGAATGGTATGAAGAAGAATTAATCCTATTTACTACTCATATGGATAATAAGGACTATAGTAAATTTACGATCGATAATTATATTCGTGATGTTTTGCTCTTTTTAGAATATATTACACGTAAAAGTCAGCAGAAAGTTGCTTTAGATGACGTGAAAAAGATGACATTAACATTATTTATGAATGAGTTAAAATCAAAACGGGGAAATAGTGCAGAATCCAGAAATCGGCGTCTGACCGCAATCCGCTCCTTTTATAAATGTTTAATTGATTATGAGCTCGCCGCCAAAAACCCAGCAAATGAGTATGAAAGTGCAAAAGAACGAAAAGGAAAACTCCCAAGCTATCTTGAAAAAGAGGAATTAAAATCTTTTTTTGGAATGATAGAAAAAGCGTCTCAAAGACAGCATGTAAGAAGAAACAAAGTAATGCTTGGTTTAATGGCTTTTGCCGGACTGCGGGTAACAGAGATTCATACGCTTAACTTATCCTCCATTCATACACACAAAAGAGGGATACAAGTGCTGGGAAAAGGAAATAAAGCAAGATATATTCCACTTCCGAATACATTGTATGAAGAACTTCTTTACTATATTGAAGAAGATAGAATTATGCCAATGAAAGGGCAAGAAGAAGCAGTTTTTATCTCCAGACGAGGCAAAAGAATATCACGAAGAAGAATCCAAGAAATAACGGAGCGCATTTGTGAAATAGTCGAAAAAGAATCTCCAACATTCAACTGGAAATCAAAAGGAATATCCAGTCATAAATTAAGGCATTCCTTTGCAACCCATTTAGTACGGGATGGAAGAGATATTAGAACTGTCCAAGAATTATTAGGTCATACTAATTTAAATACAACACAGAAATATACACATGTATCCGATGCGCAAAAAGAGAAGGCAATGGATATCGAACTATCGGATTATTTCTCTTGATAGTTAACATAATAATATTATGTTAACTATCAAGAAGATTGTCTAGTTTTAGTAGTTGTTGCTTCTGACGGTCAGGATTATTTAAAATCAACAATGAAATTGAACAGAGCCAAAAGAGCCAAAAATAAAGTGGGGGCAAAAATGAAAAAAGTTTAGTTGAGATGAATATTAATGAACCATAATAATATTATGTTAACAAAAAAGATTATTGTTACGATCTTTTTTTGTTTAATATCTTGATTTCGAGATAAAATTACGTTACAATATAACTATAAATTTAAATATTATTTAAGGAGAAAGTCCTATGATAAATTTTGAAACCATTATAAAAAACAGAAGATCTGCTAATAATTTTGTTGAAAATGTATCGATTTCCAAGCAAGAATTAAATGAAATATTTGAAGAAGTGAAACTGGCGCCCAGTGCTTTTAATTTGCAGCATACCCATTATTTAGCCGTTCAGGATCATGCATTAAAAGAGAAAGTAAGAGAAGCAGCGTTCGGTCAATACAAGGTTCAATCATCATCTGCCGTTATCATTGTTTTAGGAGATAAACGAGCTTATCAAAATGTGGGAAAAATTTATGAAGGATTGCATATGTTAGGGGTTTTAAATGATATTCAATATGAAGCAATAGTCCAAGAAATAATTCAATTACATGAAAATCGCGGAATTGTTTTTCAACGGGATGAAGCGATACGCAATGCGTCTTTATCCGCAATGCTCTTTATGTTGGCAGCGAAAAATAAAGGGTGGGATACTTGTCCTATGATAGGATTTGATCAAGAAAAAATGCGCGAATTATTATCAATTGATGACAACCTAGAACCTGTACTAATGATTACGATAGGAAAAGAAAAAGTAGAAAGTCGAAAGCCGCGCGGTTATCGTAAACCAATTGGTGAATTTGTTACCTATCTATAGGGAAGGAAACATCATGAAAACAGTTACAGCTGGAATACATCCTATCTCAGCAATTGCTGGTAATCCGCAAGAGAATATAGATTTTTATAGTGAAGGATGAGGGTTGCTACAAGTAAAAAAAGACGGTTGATTTTGAAAATCCT
Source organism: Niallia sp. 03133 (assembly GCF_052663225.1). Taxonomy (NCBI): domain Bacteria; kingdom Bacillati; phylum Bacillota; class Bacilli; order Caryophanales; family Bacillaceae; genus Niallia; species Niallia sp. 03133. The sequence continues at coordinate 59,634 of NZ_JBQTCY010000002.1, read as the reverse complement.
GAACCCTACTATTTATCCCACGCTTAACGGTCTGTAAGACCCCCACCTCGAGGATGCCGAGAAATCGAGGAAACTAGGTGGGGGATAATAACCCGTAAAGGTCCGATAAGTGCAACTAACTATCAGTGGGGATGAGGAAAAACCCCCACTGATGGAAGTTTACTTTATATTTTGGCAACGAATCAGGTGATCCGGGCACTACCCTATCATTTTCTCCTTGGAACAAAGCGTATCCAAGAAGAATTGGCGATGGCCAGGCAGGTGTAACATCTTTTGCTATCCCTGTTGGTACTTTGGACTACTGGAAGCGACGACTTCAATCGTCTTCTGAAAAATAATTGAAAGAACACGCTCTAATGAATAAGTAGTTCAGATACTGTGGAAAAAATGTAAAAACGTAGACTAAATAACATTAGGAATAGTAAGGCAAAAAATAGCTTACTTAACACACAAAAATGCTTGGATTATAAATATAATTCAAGCATTTTAGATTAACGGTCTTATTGATGGAATTAAAGCACCCTTTAGCTTAATAAAAAACCTTGTATTGATACAAATAATGAAAATAAAAAAACACCAACCATTAACCAGCCGTTTACTTTTCGCTCTTTTCGAAATTCCTCTAACCCCATAATCAACATTGTTAGACCTAAGAGAAAAATCATAATATGGTTAAACTCAAAATTTTTCGTAATTAGTCCATAAGTAGCAAATAAAATAGTTACTACTGATAAAATATAACGTAGAATTTTTAACAAAATACCACTCCCATTTCCTCTTCCCGAATAAAGCTGCCCCATTACTTTAAGTATATTTTTTCATAAACTCTTTATTTATTTTAACATAAAATTACAATTACCTTTTGAATGCATAAGAATTAACATATTAAATAGTATACCTTTTAACATCTTTATTCTCCATTGACAAGAGTTATTGTCATTATGTGAATTTTATTGGGGTTCGCCCTGCCATTTCTAATGTTAAAACCTAATAAAAGTTGAGATATAAGGTGAAAAAGAGACCATATCAACTATACGATTTGGTCTGCTAATTGATATGTTATTTCATATATTTCTCCACGATAACTGAACTACTTATTTAATGAAAAGAGGATTCTTTTTTCGATTCACATGGGCTAATTTAGAGTTAATAGAACGAGAGCAAGGATTATCTGGTCCATTGGAGAAATCAATGATAATGGCATACATTACCTTCCTTTTGAATAGAATTAGTACAAAGTGTTTATAAACTTAAACATCATTGGTTGAACTGCACGTTAACACGTGAAAAAGGAAGTGCTGCCATGCCTCAAAAAAAAAATAGCATTATGGTAAAAGCTGATCTGAAGAAAGTATGGAATTTTGTAAGGTCTATGAATAATTGGGCTCCATTAGTTCCAGGCTATATTCACCATCAAATTCTTTCAGATTTAGTATCTACTTGGGAGTTTAAAACGGACTTTGGTTTATTTTCCAAAAAAATTCAGCTACGAGTAGACATTTTAAAATGGGAAGAACCAAGCAAGGTGACATTTAAGTTAACAGGCATTAACGAGAAATTTTCTGGCAACGGCTTTTTTTTAGCAGTTCCAATATCGAAAAGGGAAACAAAAATGACAGGTTTTTTGCAAATAGAAGCATTTGGCACCTTTGCTGCGATGATAAACAGTATGCTCGAACCAAAATTGGATGAAATAACTGAAGAGCTAACAATAGGAGTCTGTAAAAAAATCGAAAATTCATAGATTACCATAATTATATTATGTAAACAAAAATGATCGTAGTATCGCGATCTTTTTTGTTTTGATTTATTTCATGATGCATAGGTATAAAAAGACTAGACTAGCATTTTTACATAAAATCGCATGTTATGCCTGCTAACGAGGGATCAAAGATTGTCCTCTTAATAAAAGAAGGTTTGTTAAGACAAACTACTTTCTGGTCTGGTAAAGGTGTAATCGATTTAGAAATATATGGCATCCTTAAAGAGGACTACAAGCAATTTGTTATTAAGTGAACCTTTCCATCAGTGGGGGTTTTCTTCATCCCCCACCTAGCTTCCTCGATTTCTCAGCATCCCCGAGATGGGGGTCTTACTGCCCGTTAAGAGTGGGATAAAATAATACACTTAAATTGGATTTCTTGCTTTTGCTTTTATAGATGAATTTGTGTTATACTAATATTTAACAATGTTAGAAAGGATGATGGGTGGACGATGATTAACTAATCTTATTTTTTACATTTGAATTTAAAATTTCAAATCATACAAAATAGGATTAGTCTGCCCACTTTCTATATAAATAGTAGTTCAAATAAGAAAATAGCTTCAGAGTGTAGAAAAATCTGGAACGAGCACTTAATGGCTGTCGTTTAATGCTCGATTTCTTCGTGGTTTCGCCATTCTTGGATTCTTATTACCTGCATGGTAACTTAAGCTTCCCACAAGGCTTCGCGACTCGAATGACAACCATTATCGATCAGTCTGGAGATATTTATGAAATAGCTTATTTGATTATGTAAAGGTACGGCTAATCCTTCCAAATGAACTGGGAGGATTTTTTTATTGGCTTAAACAGCTACGTCCTATGTGTCGTATTCCTCCCATATAAAGAGAGGGAATGATTTAATGAAAGAACTATTAAAATTAACAAATATTAGCTATGAGGTTCTGGATGTTGAGATTTTTAAAGAAATAAATGCAAGTGTTCAGCATGGGGATATCATTGGTGTAATTGGAAAAAATGGAGCTGGTAAATCTACGTTGCTGCAATTAATAACCAATGAATTAGTGCCAGCACAAGGCCGAATAGAATGGCTGCAACAAGATGTAAAACTTTTTATGGTGGAACAAGAAACGCAATCTTATTTTTCCGAAAATAAGAATCCTTTGGAGGATAAATTACTTGCAAAGTGGCATGTACCAGCAAATGATTTTTCACAACTAAGTGGGGGAGAAAAACTGAAAGCACGACTTGCAAAAGGTTTTTCAAAAGATGCAGACCTTTTGCTATTAGATGAACCGACAAACCATCTCGATGAGGAAAGCTTAGAAATCCTCTGTAGGCAAGTAAAGAATTATAAAGGCACCATAATTCTTGTTTCGCACGATCGTTATTTTTTAGATGCTGTTGCAACAAAAATATGGTCCATTGAAGGGAAAAATCTTTTGGAACACAGAGGGAATTATTCTAGTTATATGGAGGTTCGCAAACAGAAAAGACTTACCCAGCAGCGTGCATATGAAAAACAGCAAAAATTGGTTGAAAGGATTGAGGGCCAAATGAATGAGCTCACTTCTTGGTCGAAAAAAGCGCATGCACAATCGACAAAAAAGGAAGGCTTTAAAGAATACTATCGTGTTAAAGCAAAAGGGATGGATGCACAAATAAAATCAAAACAAAAGCGTCTGGAAAAAGAGCTGGAAAAAGCGAAAGTTGAACCTGTTGAGTCAGAGTATGCGGTACAGATTTCAATGAAGGCAAATAATAAGGTAGGAAAACGTTTTTTAGAGGTAAAGAATTTAACAAAGTCTTTCGATGGTCGCATACTATTTAAAAACGCCAATTTTACGATACAGCATGGGGAGAAGGTTTCCATAATAGGTCCAAATGGCAGTGGAAAGACGACTTTATTAAAAATTATGGTTGGTCAGGAAACGGCTGGAGGCAATGTGTGGATTTCTCCATCTGCAAAAATTGGCTATTTAACGCAAGAAGTATTTGATTTACCACTAGAACAAACGCCTGAGAAGCTATTTTATAAAGAAACTTTCGAAGCGAGAGGAAAAGTTCAAAATCTAATGAAGCATTTAGGATTTATAGCTTCTCAATGGACAGCACCCATTAGGAATATGAGTATGGGTGAGCGTGTGAAATGTAAGTTAATGGAATATCTGTTAGAAGAAAAAGATGTGCTTATTTTAGATGAGCCAACAAATCATCTTGACTTAACTTCTCGTGAAGAACTAGAAGATACGCTAGCTCAGTATAATGGAACGCTAATTGTCGTTTCACATGACCGATATTTTCTCGAAAAAACAACAACCAGCAAACTCGTTATTTCCAATAATAACATACAAAAGCTATGGGATGAATTATCCCCAAAAAGAGATATTCTGGATGAAATACGTTTAAAGCTTGAAACAGAAAGACAAGAAGTTTTAGGAAAGCTTAGCTTTATGACCCCAAAGGATGAAGCATACACTGTTCTTGACAAGAAATTTAAAGAGCTTACAAAACAAATAAAGGAACTTTTGTGACATAAAGACTTTAGTTCAGCTTTACGATCATCTTGATACACTGTAACTTCCTTTTATAAAAATTGGTCACACTACCAGTAAAGGAGGGTGACCAATGAAAATAGCAGATCATGTATATGGATATCGAACGGCAATCAGCAATGCAATGATCATCACTGGATTAGGAGAAACAAAACAGGATTGGGTGCTGATTGATGCAGGAAAACATAATATATCGTTTTCCTGCTTTATTTTAGTGAGATCAAAACGCTTTATGAACACCATTATTTCTGATAATCTAATAGATAGAAAGAAATATGATGTTGTAAGGAGAATAATATTTTACATGAAATTAGTAACATGGAACGTAAATGGAATAAGAGCATGTGTAAAAAAAGGATTTCTTGATTTCTTTCAAAAAGTGCAAGCAGATATTTTTTGTATTCAAGAATCAAAATTACAAGAAGGGCAAATAAATTTAGAGTTGGATGACTATCATCAATTTTGGAATTATGCAGAGAAAAAAGGCTATTCCGGAACAGCAGTCTTTTCCAAAATTAAACCGCTATCGGTTATTTATGGAATAGGTGAGGATTTTGAAGAAACGGAAGGACGAGCAATTACTCTAGAATTTGATACATTTTACCTCGTAAATGTTTATACACCAAACTCCAAAAGGGATTTAAGCAGATTACCGTATCGACTCGAATGGGAAAAGCAGCTGCAGTACTATTTACTTGAATTAAACGCTAAAAAGCCTGTTATTTACTGCGGTGACTTAAATGTAGCACATCAAGAAATCGATTTGAAAAACCCGAAATCAAATTTAGGCAATTCCGGATTTACATTGGAGGAACGGGGAGAAATGAGCAATCTGCTTCAAGCTGGATTTATTGATGCATTCCGCTACCTTTATCCAGAAAAAACGGATGTTTATACATGGTGGTCCTATATGGCCAAAGTAAGGGAACGAAACATTGGATGGAGAATTGATTATTTTATTCTTTCGGATCGTTTACAAGATAAACTGCTGGAAATAGAAACTCATTGTCAAATTATGGGAAGTGACCATTGTCCAGTATCTGTAAACATAGATTTATCCCACTCTTAACAGGCAGTAAAACCCCCACCTCAAGATACAGAGAAATCGAGGAAGTTAGGATGCCCGTAAAAGGCCGATAAAGGTACACAAACTAAGGTCGCCACTTCCTGTGGCAACGTTTGTATCATCCATATCCTGTGGAACGCAACTAACCATCAATGGGGATGAAGAAAACCCCCACTGATGGAAAGGTTCACTTTAAAAATTTGAACTGGCAACTGATGGACCTGGATTTGATACAGATGAACCGATTGATCAATTAGGAGAATCATTGGCCATGCCGCCATTTTTAGAATCGCAGCGGCCAAAAATTGAAGCGAAATTAAAATCGCTCTCTACTTTTAGTGACAAATAGAACAAATCGTTTTTTTCATGAATGAACAGCAGATAAAATCCAACTGCCTGTCTTTATATGCTATGATGGACGTATAAAAATACAGAGACAAGAGAAGTTTTTAAGGGGGAAATACAATGAAATGTGTTTCGATTGATTTAGATGGCACGCTGTTAAATGATCATCATGAGATTTCAGATGCTAACAAAAAAATGATAAAAAAATTGAAGAATAATAAAGTGCACGTAATTTTAAATACTGGCCGACAATATCCGGACGTCATCAAAGTGAATGGGGTTTCCGATTTGGAGGTTCCGATTTTTTGTTTGAACGGAAGTATGATGTATTCTCCTACTGGAGAATTATTATATGAAACAACACTATCTAAAACTTTATACAAAGAGCTTTTAGCTGAATTGCAGCAACTTCAAGTCGGCATCCTTGTTTATACAAATCAAGGCGGATTTCCAGCAACGTTGCCTCAATTAAGAGGAAAAGCATGGGATGAAATAGAGAAAATGTTTGAAGACTGTGACTATGAAAATATCCCACATATAGATAATGTGAAAATATATAAACTAATCGCTGTTGTTGCGGAAACAGAAATTGCTAAAATAGATAAGGTCAAGGAAACACTTCGTCAAATAAATACGATCTCTTATTCTTCTTCTTTTCCCAACAATTGTGAAATTACATCAAATGAAGCACAAAAAGGAAAAGCAATTAGACGGTATGAAAACATAAAAAAAGTTACATTTGACGAAATTTATTCTTTTGGTGACGGCGGCAATGATGTGACACAGTTTGAAGTTTCGACACGTTCTTTTGCGATGGAAAACGCTCCTGATGAAATCAAAAAAAGTGCAAGTGATATTACCAAAAGCAATAATGAAGATGGAGTGGCCTATGCCATTGAGCATATTTTGAAATTAGTATAAACAAGTGAGAAAGTGTTTCTGAGGATATAAGGCAGAAGCACTTTTTTTCAAGCATTTTTCCATAAAATAATTTATAATGTTTAATTGGGATATAAACATAAATGGAAACTCACAATAGTTTTTTTATCCCCACGGTTGATAAGATGCATTTTAAAAGATCGAAAATACACAAATATCAACCAGGACTGTGTTCTTACATCAGGTTTTTACTCTGAAACTATAAAGAGGAAATCCATTTAATAGGGAGAATGATGAAATTTTGAAGAAAATAGTTTTTACAGGTGGAGGAACAGCTGGGCATGTTACTCCAAATTTGGCATTAATTAAAGAATTAAATAATAAAGAATGGGATATGCATTATATTGGGTCTAAAAAAGGCATTGAAAAAGAACTGATCGAAAAAATAAATATACCCTATTATTCTATCTCAAGTGGAAAATTAAGAAGATATTTGTCTGTTGAAAATGTAAAAGATATTTTTAAAGTATTAAAAGGTTGTTTAGATGCTAGAAGCTTATTAAAAAAAATAAAACCGGATGTTGTTTTTTCAAAAGGGGGATTTGTTTCTGTACCCGTAGTTATTGCAGCAAGCATGTTGAAAATTCCAGTCATTATTCACGAAAGCGATATAACGCCTGGGCTTGCGAATAAAATTGCGATGCGATTTGCTTCGAAGATTTTTACTTCTTTTGAAGAAACATTAAACTATCTACCAAAAGACAAAAGTACCTGTTTTGGATCACCGATTCGAAAAGTTATTTTAACAGGATCTGCAGCTGCCGGTAGACATTTTTTAGATTTTAGCAGTGCGAAGCCGATTATTACCGTAATGGGTGGAAGTTTAGGGGCAAAAAAAATTAATGAAGCAATCCGTGAAAATTTAGAAGAGTTAACAAAAAAATATCAAATTGTTCATTTATGCGGAAAAGGCAATGTTGCAGAGAGTTTAACAAATAATAGAGGGTATAAGCAGCTGGAATATGTTCATGATGAACTTGCTGATATATTAGCGGCGACCAGTATGGTAATTACAAGAGGCGGATCCAATGCCATATTTGAATTTCTTGCGTTAAAATTGCCTATGCTGATTATTCCATTAAGCAAACAGCAAAGCAGGGGAGACCAAATTTTAAATGCAGAATCTTTTAGCAAAAAGGGCTATTCCTTGACGTTGGAAGAAGAAGATTTAACTCCTCAAACGTTTTTAGCAATGGTACAGGAATTGGATGATAAACAAGATATCCTAAAAAAAGCCATGAATGAAAACACAAAGCAGGATGCACTTACAGCGATACTTCAGGAAATAAAAAAATATTAACACTATATTTTCAAAAAGGGCTATCCATCATTTAGGAAAGCCCTTTTTTAACAGATAAAAAAGTATTAGTTTTTGGAAGTCTGATAGCTGTCTAGCTCCAGCGCCTATTGCCTATCGAACTTCAGGTTTTCTCCCTACGATAAGTCAACATCGATTCGCTAACGCTCATCGTGTTTCCTTTATCTCAGTCGAAGCCCTTCCAGTTCGTACGGCAATGAGCAAGGCGCTTGCGCTTTTCTTAACAGAATATCTATTTTTTTATCCTTTGTCTTGCTATTTTTGCTGGAAAAAGCCACAATAAGAAATGTTCAGCCGTGTATTAGCGGCAAAAGAAAGTAGGGATACATTTGCAGGATTTTCGACAATTAGGAATTTCTTCTGCCTTGCAGGAAACATTAAAAAAACAGCATATTAAAATACCAACACCAATACAACAAAAAGCTATTCCGATTATTTTAGACGGAAAAGATATTGTGGCACAGGCACAAACAGGGACTGGAAAAACATTTGCGTTTGCCTTGCCTATATTAGAAAGATTAAATAGAAAAGCCACCTTTATTCAAGCATTAATTCTTAGCCCGACTCGGGAATTAGCCATACAAATAACTGAAGAGATAAATAAAATAAAAAGTGATGATATTGATGTGTTAGCTGCTTACGGAGGTCAAGATGTTGAAAAACAATTACACCATCTTCAGAAATCAATATCAATAGTAGTAGCTACACCTGGAAGATTAATAGATCATATCAAAAGAGGAACAGTTGACCTAAGTCGATTAGCATGCCTTGTATTGGATGAAGCAGACCAAATGCTTCATATTGGTTTTTTACCAGAAATTGATTTCATTATGAAGCAAACGCCAAAAGACCGTCAAACACTGTTATTTTCGGCAACCATCTCGGATGAAATTAAAAAACTGGCGAAAAAATATACAAATAATGGGATTTTTATTACAGTAGAAAAGAAGCAGGGTCCAGCATTAACAGTGAAACAAATGAGCATCCATACTCCACCACGAGTTAAACAAGCAGCTTTAATGACCATAATAAAAAAAGAGCAGCCTTTTATGGCCGTTGTTTTTTGTCGGACCAAACGCCGTGTCAGCAAACTTTATGAAGCATTACGCGCCCACCATTTTTCATGCAAGGAATTGCATGGCGATTTATCGCAAGGAAAAAGAGAACAAGTGATGAAAGAATTTAGAGACGGAAAATTTCAATTGCTAATTGCAACCGATGTAGCAGCACGTGGATTGGATATCGATGGAATCACCCATATTTTCAATTATGATATTCCTTTGGATGCTGAAAGTTATGTGCATAGAATTGGCCGTACAGGAAGAGCTGGTTCTGAAGGTGCAGCCATTACTTTTTATACATCAGAAGACCGATTATTATTAGATTCGATTGAGAATCAATTACAGATCAAAATTGAAAAAATTCAACTTCCGAAAAAAGAGGAAGGCAAAAAAGAACAGACTGTTGTAAAAAAGCAGCAAAATGCAGCAGGCAAGTCGACTCGGACTTCTAAAGGTCGAAAAGGAACAGGCAGGTCTAAAGAAAAAGCATTTTCATCAGAAAAAAGACAAGAAAAAAAACAGACTTCAATTTCTTCTCGAGAAAAACAAGAGGAAAAACAGCAAAAGAAAATGGAGAAACCATTAAATAAAGGAAGAAATAAAAATGCAACTGGAAGCGCCATTTTTAAGCCGAAAAAATCGAAAAAAAAGTAAAGGCAAGCATGAACGGATAGAAGGGAGTAAATAGATTGTTAAAGAAACAATTTGAACACTATATTCAAAATCAAAACAATAAAAACAAAGATGGAAAGTATACTTTTTTACCAGAAGAAAAGGCTTATGTTTTAAAGCATGGCTTGTTGGAGGAAGCAGCGCTTTCTGTAACGGAAAGTGCTGAAAGATTCCAGCCTATTTATATGGAACTAGCGGATAAAGAAAGCGACGATATTGTGAAGGAAAATATGGAGTCCACCTTTTTAGAGGAGAAGATGCATTATTTCGAAAAAAATCTCGATTATTATCTATATATGGAAACAGAAGCATTTCAATTAATCAAAATTGATGCTGTTACATTAGAAGTGGATTCTGTATTTCGTACTTATGAAGCGATGTTTGGCTTAAAACTGCCTAAAAAGCTCGAAACCTCTATACGCGCATATTTTGATCAAATAATAACGAATAAAGAGCAAACATATAATCTAATATTTAATAATCAAGATGGACTATGGGAAGTTAATTTTCCAATTGAAACGCTCAGCGATTTTTCTAAAAACATGGAAATTAGAGAAGCAATGCAGTTGATTTACTCCTTTTTATTTCAAATGGAAAAGAATTTAGAAGGAAACAATCATTAAATTTTGAGATGAGAGGGTAGAGGAGAATGGAGAATTCTATTATTCAAGTTAAAGTTAACTCAAATGAGTTTGCTTGGGATAAAGAAAACGGAATATTTACTTTTGATGGAGCACCTTCCCTATTATTTTGGGATTCTGCAATTGAACTCTTTCTACATACGATCAAGGAAGTATCAGGGGAAGATGTATCGACGACGGTATTTGAGGCCACTGGTTTCCGAATGGGACAGCTAGTTAGTGAATATTATAAGAATCGATATGATATAGAAGAAATATTAAAGCAATATACAGATATATACAGAAATGCTGGTTGGGGAAATGTTCATATCCATCATTATTCTTTAGAAGAAAAAAAAGTAATCGTGCATTTAAAAAATAGCTGGGAACATCGTATTTTTGAGTCATTAAATAAACATCAAGCGGGCGTAATCCTCCCATGTCATTGGGCTGGAGTTTTCAGTGGATTATTTGAAGAAGATATGTGGTACAAAATCAATCAAAGCCAATTAGCTGGACATGATTATGATGAAATTGAACTTTTTGCTTCGACTATTACGCCAAATCAAAATATACATGATCTTGCACGACAGAAGGAACAGAAAAATATCAATGAATTAGAACAAGAAATAAACAAACGAACAGAAGAATTATCGGGACTTGTCAAAACCTTATCTACACCAGTATTGCCTGTATTGCAGGGAATACTGGTTATACCACTGGTTGGAAAATTTAACGATGAACGGATGGAAGATTTATTGCAAAAAGCTCTTTATGAATTTACTAAGCAAAGAGCGAGTTATCTGCTGTTGGATTTAACTGCTTTAAAGGGCTTTGATGAGTATATTGTCCATCGATTGCAAGGCTTAGTGAAGGCAATTGAGCTTATTGGAGGAAACTGTGTATTAGTAGGTATTTCAGCTTCTCTTAGTATTCATCTTGTAAATGCAAGCGTTGATTTAAAAAATATTCAATCCTTTGCGACATTAGAACAAGGTGTGGAATTTGCTCTTGAACAAATTGGATTTGATATCATTACCAAAAAGAAAGAAAAATAATATTATTACTGGAAGAGGCCTTTACAAGCTCTCTTCTTTTTTTATTAATTTCTTTAAAACTGGCAAAAATAATCAAACAGATATGGGTGGATTCATAGAACATCCTTTTTTTGTAAAATATCAAAAAACAGGAACTTATAATGAACATTGTCGAGTATATGATATGGCTGGAAAAACTTGCAGTCGATGCAGAAATACAATTGTTCAGACAACTATTTCTTCGAAGAAAACATTCTATTGTCCTGGCTGTCAATATTAGATTGCATTTGTTTACTTCCTACATAATCTGGCCATACTGTTTAGCTAGATGAAAAATAGGGGAGAAATGCATGAAAACAATTAAAAAAGGGATATTGGTTTTATTTGTTTTTTCAACCATGCTACAACAAAATTGGAGCAGCAAACAGCATGTGCAAGCGATAGGACAGACTAGCAATTTAAGTTCTGACATTCTGAACTTATTATCAAATGAGCCTGCTTTAAAAGGAAGTCTAGCCGGGATCAGCATTCGTGACGATCAGAGCGGCAAGATTATATTTGAGTATCAAGGAAATACGAGATTGGCGCCAGCTTCCAATATGAAGCTGTTAACAGCAGCTGCTGCCTTAAATGTATTAGGGAAAGATTATCGTTTTAAAACGGAAATTTTTACAGACGGAATGCTAAAAAAAGGAAAGCTACATGGAAATCTTTATATAAAGGGAAAAGGAGACACAACACTCCATACATCTGATTTCGATGAATTGGCAAAAATCCTGAGAAATAAAGGAATCAAACAAGTAAAGGGCAATTTAATCGCTGATAGCAGTTGGTATGATTCTACACCGCTTTCTATTGATTTAGCTTGGAGTGATGAAGAAACTTATTATGGAGCAAAAATTTCGGCATTAACAGCCTCTCCTAATAATGATTATGATGCAGGAACTGTTATCGTTGAGATTAGTCCAGCAAAAACTGCCGGTCAGCCTGGCAATATAGAAATCAAGCCGAAAACAGATGAAGTAAAATTAATCAATAAGACACGAACCGTACATAAAAATGAAAAAAAAGAACTGTCATTTACCCGCTTGCATGGTAGTAAAACCATAGAAGTAACTGGTACCATCCCTGTTGATGAATCCATGGAAAAAGAGTGGATTTCCGTATGGAATCCAAGTACCTATGCCGCTGATTTATTTAGCAAATCTATGGAGAAAAACCACATTCAATGGAAAGGTGCCATACAAGAAGGAGAGACACCTGAATTACCATCCCTATTAGCTTCCCATAGCTCGGTTCCATTATCTGAGCTTCTTATTCCATTTATGAAGCTTAGCAACAATACGATTGCAGAAACCCTTCTAAAAGAAATGGGCAAAGTAGAAAAAGGAGAAGGAAGCTTTGAAAAAGGGCTGGAAGTGATGAAAGAAGAATTGCCTTCTTTTGGCCTTCACCCAAAAAACATGCTGCTGCGGGATGCATCTGGTATTTCGCCAATTGATTTATTGACACCTAATGATCTAACGATGCTATTATTTACAGTCCAAAAAAAGCCTTGGTTCTCTGTGTATATAAATTCTTTGCCTGTTTCAGGAAACAAAGATCGTATGGTCGGCGGATCCCTCCGCAACCGCCTGCAATCGGAGAATACAAATGGAAAAGTATTTGCAAAAACAGGATCTTTGTCTGCGGTTAGTACACTGACTGGTTATGTACAAACAAAAAGCGGAAAAAGAATGATCTTTTCCATTTTGTTAAATCATTTAATAGACGAAGAAAAAGGAAAAGCGATTCAGGATAAGATAGTGGAGATATTGGCAGAGCAGTATTAGTATTAAGGTCTATAAAAATGGGATTTCACAAGCATAATTTATATCATTTACAGAAGTTACAATTTTTAAAAGGTAGAGTAAACGAAACGCAAATAAAAAGGGCTGAATAGTTTGATTCAAATGAATCGTGTATTGCCCTTTCCTCTACATCTTATTTTCTCCCAAAGTCTGCTTTTATTTCCCCATATCGATTAGTATCCCATTTAAGCACTTTGTTTGAATAGGTGTTTTGTCTTAACCAAGCTTCTGCACGTTCAATCATAAGCCATAGTTCTTCAGTTTTGCTGTCTCTTTTTAAAGAAGTATTCGCTTTTTTGTTGCGCACCCATGAAAGAGCAGTCATACTGTCACTGTATATAGTTGTTTCTTTTCCTACTTTTTTTAAATAGGAGAGGGCGTGTACAATACCAAGAAATTCGCCAATATTATTGGTGCCAAATACGGGGCCGTAATGAAAAATGGTCTCTCCGGTTTTGGTATGCACTCCTCTATATTCCATTAAACCTGGATTACCGCTGCATGCCGCATCAACAGAAATGCTGTTTTCATCTATCATTTCAAGTGAAGCATTTGGTGTTTGCTTGCCAGACGTTTTTGAACGAGAAACGGTTCCAGTATTTTTGCCTTGTGAAAAAGCATCCTGTGCTTCTTCTAATGATGGAAAGGATTTAAAGGAAGCACCTTGGAACCCCTTTGTTTGTTTTTCACATTCAGCCCAGGTCGAAAAAATCCCTGTTTTTCTGCCATTCCAAACGACATAATATTTCTTTTTTGCCATTAAACCAACCTCCAACTTGCTGTCATTTTCCTATCATAACATATGGAAGAGAGAAATGAATGCTTCTAGTTAGAAATCTTAGCCAAGCACTATTCCGTTATGAAGAATCTAAACTTTCCTCAAGAACCATTCATTCATACACAGTTAAAATTCTTCTCCCCTGAAGCTTAAAATGGTGGTTAAAACATATTCCTTAACTGCCGATATATATACAAGTAAGTTTTTTCTGATAAGACATTTGACAAATTTTACAACTCACTAACATTTGTAAAATAAATGTATGATTAGTTTGGGATATTTTTATCTATTTTTTTTTAGGCCTAGTACTCTTATAAAACCGTTATATAATATTAGTCATATGATTGGAGAAAAGAAATTGAATGATAAAAGCAAAGATACAAAATGGATAATATTATTATTCTTTTTTGTTCCTTCTACGCTAATTCTAGACGTAGTTTTTCACTATTTAAATAATTTTTTATCTGTCCTGCTGCATATCACATTTAGCATCGGTTCTGTTTTTGTATTTATGTTGTTATTTCGAAATATTTCGAAGATCATGAAAGAATTAAAAAACAGTCACATAAAATTGCAAACTATATTTGAAACGATGGACATTGCAATATGGCATCATGATTTAAGATCGAACAAGCTGATGATCACAGCAGGAATGGAAAAAATATATGGACGTTCCAACAATGATTTTTATCACCGGCATTCGCTTTGGAAAGAAGTAATTCATCCAGATGATTTGCATACTCTTGCAAAAAGAAAAGAACAATTAAAAACAGGTAAAAGTGTTACTAGCATCTATAGAATTATAAAGCCTGATGGTGAAATACGCTGGATTAAAGATAAAGGAATACCTAAATTAGACCAAAATCATAATATGTTCGAATTCACAAGTGTTCTGTTTGATATTACAAATAGCAAAGAAAGTGAAGATCGTTTTAGTACACTTGTAGAGATGTCCCCTGATATTGTATCCGTAATTAGCGATTCTAAAATACTTTATATAAACAAGGCAGGAAGCAAATTATTTCAGAAGGAAAAGCAAATGGATTTGATTGGAAAGCCAGTTCAAGCTTTGCTTTCCACTGATGATTTCAACCGTATAAACAAACAATTTTCAGAACAACAAAAAAAGAAAAAGAAGAGCATTGGGTTTGAAATACTGATCCATACATTTAATGGAAAATCAATAGAAGTTGAAATTTCCTGCATGCCTATATTATTTGCTGGAAAACAGGCGATTCTTGTGGTTGGAAAAGATATAACCAAACGGAAAATAACCGAACGTATGATAAATAATCTAGCATTTGTTGATACTTTAACGGACCTGCCCAACAGAAACAGGTACCGGGAATATTTAAATGAACGTTTACATGATTCTGCTATTCAAACAATGGCCATCTTATTTCTCGATTTAGATCAATTTAAACGTATTAATGATACAAGAGGACATTCTATTGGAGATATTTTGCTAAAAAAAGTAGCAAGCCGTTTAACTAAAGCAGTACAGGAAAACGTATTTGTCTCAAGGCTCGGGGGTGATGAATTCTTAATTATACTGGAAAATAAAAATAGGGAAGAAGTTAAACTATCAGTAAACACAATAATCGCTGCATTTGCCAGCCCCATTATTATTAACAAAGAAGAATTTTATATCACGCCAAGCATCGGAATCAGCATGTACCCTGAAGATGGGACAGATCAAGAGTCCTTAACTAAAAATGCCGATGCAGCCATGTACCTTGCAAAAGATTCTGGAAAAAATAATTATCAATTTTATTCTTCTATGCTTGCAAAAAAAAGCTCTCGAAAAATGGAATTGGAAATGGCGTTAAGAAAGGCTGTTCAATACAAGGAACTCCAGCTTTATTATCAGCCACAGGTTGAATTGCATTCAGGAAAAATAATTGGATTTGAGGCATTGCTGCGTTGGTTTCATTCCAAGCATGGCTTTATTCCTCCAGATGAGTTTATTCCGATTGCAGAAGAAACTAATCTTATCATACCTATTGGCAAATGGGTTTTTACGCAAGCCTGTATACAGAAGAAAAAATGGGATGAAGCAAATGTGGCCCCATTTAAGATTAGCATCAATATATCTGTTAGACAGCTTCAAGCGAAGGAATTTGTAAAAGAACTATATGGTATAGTACTGGAGCTTAAAGTAGATCCCAACTTGATTGTGTTAGAAATCACAGAAAGTATTATGCAAGATATTGAACAGTCTATTATGATTCTTCATGAACTAAAAAACTTAGGCTTCCAAATTTCCATTGATGATTTTGGAAAAGGATATTCCTCCCTTAGTTATTTAAAATATTTGCCTATAGACTCAATAAAAATCGACAAATCGTTTGTTGATGACATTGTACATCCTGTACATCAAGGTTCCTTGGTAAAAGGAATAATTGATATTGGCCAAAATATGCATTTTTCTGTTATAGCAGAAGGGATTGAAGAAAAGGAACAGGTTCAGTTTTTAATAGATAATCATTGTAAATATGGACAAGGGTACTATTTTAGAAAACCTCTTCCTGCTGATGAAATGGAAGAATTTATTTTGCCAATACTAAATAGCTCCAAAAGAAGGTAATTTTCTGATAGAGTTATTTATGACGAGTGACTAGACAAAAATAATGATAGTACAAAAAATATCGTAAACGAAGCGTTCTTATTTGAATAATCCATCCGTTTGCAGGTAACATAGAAAAAGCATTAAATAGTCGAAATCCTATTGTATTGGGATAATCTAATAAAGTTGGTGAAATTAAATGCCTTGTCAAACAAGTAAAGAATTAGAAAATTTATTAAATGAAGCAAAGCAATACACAAAGCTTGGCAAAGTAGCAGATTATATCCCTGCATTAAAAAAAGCAAATGGGGATGATTTATCTATTGCTGTATATCATCCAGACGGAAATTGTATATCTGCTGGCGACATTCATGAAAAGATCACTCTTCAAAGCATCTCAAAAGTATTGACCCTTGCTCTTGCCTTAATTGAGTGCGGTGAAGAGCATGTGTTCAGTAAAGTAGGATATGAGCCTACAGGCGACCCTTTTAATTCAATTGTAAAATTAGAAATGAGCAATCCGTCAAAGCCGCTTAATCCCATGATTAATGCTGGTGCCTTGGCCGTAACGCATATGATCAAGGGAGACTCTGTGGAAGAACGGCTGAATAAGATTTTGTCTTTTGTCCAGCTATTGACTGGAAACGAAGACATTACCTATTCAGCAGTAGTATCACAGTCTGAATTTGAGACTTCTCATTTAAATAGATCCTTATGCTATTTTATGAAGCAGCATGGCATTATTAATGAAGATGTAGAAGAATTATTAGACTTGTATACGAAACAATGTGCCATTGAAGTAAACTGTTTAGATTTAGCAAGAATCGGCATTATTTTTGCGTTGGATGGGATAGAACCAATAACGCAAAAAAGAATTATGCCGGCATATGTTGCCCGCATTTGCAAAACCTTTATGGTGACATGCGGCATGTACAATGCTTCTGGAGAATTTGCGGTGCGTGTCGGCATTCCAGCAAAAAGCGGAGTATCCGGTGGGATATTAGGAGCCGTTCCCAACCGATTCGGCATCGGCATTTCTGGTCCTGCTCTAGATGAAAAGGGAAATAGTGTTGCCGGGTTAAAATTATTAGAAATGCTCGCTGAAAAATATTCCTTAAGCATGTTTTAAAGAATAGGATTATCTTTTATTAATAGCAGCCTTTTAGAAAAAGGGTTGTCGTTTATAAAAGATAATCCTTTTTTTCTGGTATCTCTAATGGAATTTTCCGAAAACATCTGCAGGTTTCTGATTAAAATATTTTTGTCCGGGTATGATAAAACTACTTACTCGTATGATTTTTTTAGAATATACATGCAAGATAGAAAGACAGGGGGATAAGCAAAGTGAATTTAACACCACAACAACGGATCGAATTGCATGGATTTAATAATTTAACCAAGTCGTTAAGCTTTAATATGTATGATATTTGCTATACAAAAACAAAAAAAGAAAGAGAAGCATACTTACAATATATTGATGAACAGTATAATGCAGATCGGCTGACGAATATTTTAAAAGATGTATCCGATATAATTGGTGCCCATGTATTAAATATTGCCAAACAAGATTATGAACCACAAGGGGCAAGTGTTACATTGCTTGTTTCAGAAGGGCCAGTTTCAGAAGCACCAAAAGATGTTTTTGAAGAATCCCCTGGCCCACTTCCTGATTCAGTTGTCATGCACCTTGATAAAAGCCATATAACGGTACATACCTATCCAGAATATCATCCAGATGAGGGAATAAGCACGTTCCGGGCAGATATTGATGTATCCACATGCGGAGAAATTTCTCCATTAAAAGCATTAAATTACTTAATTTATTCCTTTGATACAGATATTATGATCATGGATTATCGAGTTAGAGGATTTACGAGGGATATCAATGGCCACAAACTGTTTATCGATCATGATATTAATTCAATCCAGAACTATATCCCTTATGAAATAAAAAAACAATTCGATATGATTGACGTTAATATCTATCAAGAGAACATTTTTCATACAAAATGCAAGTTGAAAAAATTCGATTTAAATAATTATTTATTCGGATATCATATGGGAGATTTATCAGTAGACGAACAATCTTTGATTACAGAAAAACTAAATATGGAAATGAATGAAATTTTTTATGGGAAAAATATCGATGGTTAAGGAAAGCGACTTGCTAATTCGACGTTGGAGCTGAAGGGCATTTGACTTATCGTAGGGAACAGACGTGAAATTCGATAGCCGCCCGCCATCGATCCATAGAAAGTCAAATATAAGTCAAATCTAATCTACTAAAGAGGGAAAACATTGACGTTTTTCTCTTTTATTGTTGTCTAGGAAATGATAAACGAAATAGAGTTGTGAAGAACTTAGCAGTATGGTTCGCATCCAGCTCCGACGTACAGGATGTACAAGTGCCGATGTTGCAACAGGACGTTGCGTACTTAATCGGCCAGCGCCTATCTCCTATCAAACTTCAGGTCATCTCCCTACGATAAGTCAACATCTACGCTTGCGCTCATCGTGTTTCCTTTATCACGTTATAACGGGCAGTAAGGTATCGCCTAAGAATTGTGAAGTAGGTGAAAAAACTGCCCGTAAAAACCTGATCGACTCAACTAACCATCAGGGGAAAATCGCCCTGATAGAAGGTTCGTCTTATCTCAGTCGAAGCCCTTCCGAAGTATAAGGATGTACAAGTGCCGATGAAGACATAAGGACGTGGCGTAGTTAATCGGCCAGTTTGTACGGTGATGAGCAAGGCGCTTGCGCTTTTGTTCTATATTTATTCTCATTTTCTTATTTTTAGTCATAATCACTATTCTTTTAATTCTATATTTGCTAAACTATTTTAGTAGAATAATGGAAAGGTGCTGGATACTTGTGATAAACAACATCATAGAAGGAATTGAACAATATAAAAAAGAATTTTATGATATTAGTATATATATTGGAGAAAATCCCGAATTAGGCCACGAAGAATTTAAAGCATGTGCTGCACTGACAGAATTGTTAAATAAACATGATTTTATAGTAGAAACCGGAACTTGCAGCTTGCCTACAGCCTTTACTGCCACATACGACAGTGGAAAAGAAGGGCCTGTTATTGGATTTATGGCGGAATACGA
This sequence comes from Niallia sp. 03133, assembly GCF_052663225.1. Taxonomy (NCBI): domain Bacteria; kingdom Bacillati; phylum Bacillota; class Bacilli; order Caryophanales; family Bacillaceae; genus Niallia; species Niallia sp. 03133. The sequence continues at coordinate 39,985 of NZ_JBQTCY010000002.1, read as the reverse complement.
TGCGCTGCCAGAGGTTGGGCACGCATGTGGACATAATTTAATCGGAACAATGAGTGTTGCAGCAGGCATTGGTCTTAGCAAGGTACTAAACGAGATTGGAGGAAAAATCATTGTGTACGGAACGCCAGCAGAGGAAACAAAAGGCGGAAAGGTGACAATGGCGGAGACTGGTATTTTTTCTGAATTAGATGTTGCAATGATGGTTCATCCCTTAGATAACTATATAAAAAGCGGAAGCTCATTGGCAATGGATGCTATACAATTTGAGTTTTTTGGAAAGTCTGCCCATGCTGCTGCCAGCCCCCATAAAGGCATTAATGCACTTGATGCAGTCATTCAAACCTTTAACAGCATCAATGCTCTGCGTCAGCATGTTACTTCTGATGCAAGAATACACGGGGTTATTACTGAAGGTGGAAAAGCCGCAAACGTAGTGCCTGATTATGCAGTAGCTCAATTTTATGTTCGAGCAGCCAAAAGAAGTTATGTAAATGAGTTGGTGGAAAAAGTAAAGAAATGTGCAGAAGGTGCTGCTCTGCAGACTGGTGCAAAAATTACTGTCTCTAATTACGAGTTTTCCTATGATGATATGATGACAAATAACACGCTGTCGGAAGTTTTTACAAAAAAATTGACTTCATTAGGTGTAAGGGAAGAAGAAATTTTCGATCAACGAGATGGTTCAGGATCGTTAGACATGGGAAATGTAAGTCAAGTTGTTCCATCCATTCATCCATATATTAAAATATGTAATGAAGCATATGCATGCCATACCCATGAATTCAGGGAAGCTGCCATGACGAAGCAGGCTAGAGAAGCGATGATTCTCGGTGCGAAATCAATGGCTTTAACAGGTTTGGAAGTTTTAACGAATAAAGAACTCCTACAGCAAATAAAAGATGAATTTAAACAGCAGCGTTAAGCATTGATTATTATTTGAATAAGTACATCACAAAGTACAATTTATAAAAAGTATGGAATGACAAAGAACCATTCTTTTTCTCAAAATATAGGAAAAAATCAACATTGACAAATTATTCATATTTTTATATAATTATGGAAATTTCAAATGTGCGATGATAAGGACATGAGTGATTCTATTCAGTTTACAGAGAGGGAAGCTATTGCTGGAAACTTCCTAGCCTTGAAGGAATGACTTACCACCTTTGAGCTGTATTGGTGAAATACTAGTAATCAATACCGTAGATGCTACGATACAGCAAATCGAGCCGCAAGATAGAAAAGTTTTCAGCCTAAACGATAGCTTTTCCTTTTTGCGGGAACTTGGGTGGAACCACGAGATAAACACACACTCGTCCCTTTTTTAAGGGATGAATGTGTGTTTTTTTATTTTTGTCTAGGAAATGATAAACGAAATAGAGTGGTGGATAACTAAGCAGTATGGTCCGCGTCCAGCTCCAACGTACAGGATGTACAAGTGCCGATGTTGCAACAGGACGTTGCGTACTTAATCGGCCAGCGCCTATCACCTATCAAACTTCAGGTCATCTCCCTACGATAAGTCAACATCTACGCTTGCGCTCATCGGGTTTCCTTTATCACGTTATAACGGGCAGTAATTTATCGCCTAAGAATTGTGAAGTAGGTGAAAAAACTGCCCGTAAAAACCTGATCGACTCAACTAACCATCAGGGGGAAATCGCCATGATAGAAGGTTCGTCTTATCTCAGTCGATGCCCTTCCGAAGTATAAGGATGTACAAGTGCCGATGAAGACATAAGGCCGTGGCGTAGTTAATCGGCCAGTTTTTACGGCGATGATCAAGGCGCTTGCGCTTTTGTTCTTCAAACATTTGAATAGACATATGCAATGAAAAGGATATGAATAATACTGAATGGTTGACAGAGAGGGAAGACAAGGCTGAAAGCTTCCTAACTTGGAAAGAATTATTTACCACCTTGGAGCAGTATTGACGAACAATTAGTAGTCAATACCGTAGATGCTGCGTTATAGCACAACAAGCTGCAAAAAGAAGAAAAAGCAAATCGCTTTCGCTTTTCGCGGGAACTTGGGTGGAACCACGGGTAAACAATGCACACTCGTCCCTTTTTTAGGGATGAGTGTGTTTTTTTATATTAAAAAGGAGGTTTTTAGGATGATCCAAAAAGAAAAAGCAAAGGAAATTATCATTAAGTTTCCAGATGGAAACCAAAAGAACGTTAAAAAAGGAATTTCCTTAGAGGAAATTGCCGAGTCGATTAGTAAAAGTTTGAAAAAGAAATCAGCCGCTGGTTTTGTAAATGGTGCTTTATATGACTTAACTCGTCCTATTGAAGAAAATGCGGATATAGAGCTTGTGGAGCTTCACTCAAAAACTGGCATAGAGGTAATGAGACATACAGCAGCTCATGTACTAGCTCAGGCTGTTAAACGTTTATATGGAAATGTTCATTTAGGGATTGGACCGGTCATTGAAAATGGCTTTTACTATGATCTTGATATAGATGTTTCCATTACAATAAATGACCTGAAAAAGATTGAACGTGAAATGCAGAAAATAATAGCGGAAAACCAGCCTATTAAGCGAGTGGAGCTTTCAAGAGAAAAGGCAAAAGAAATGTTTTCTTTTGATCCCCTTAAGCTGGAATTATTAGAAGCTATCCCGAAAGAAGAGGTTGTTACTGTGTATCAGCAAGGTGAATTTGCCGATCTATGCCGCGGTCCCCATTTGCCGGCAACACGGTTGATCAAAGCTTTTCAATTAACACATGTATCTGGAGCTTATTGGCGTGGTGATAGCAGTAATAAAGTACTGCAGCGCATTTATGGGGTAGCTTTTGCTTCTAAAGAGGAATTAGAGGAGCACTTTCATTTTGTGGAGGAAGCGAAAAAAAGAAACCACCGTAGATTAGGGAATGAATTAGAATTATTTATGTTTTCGGAAGAGGCGCCCGGCATGCCATTTTATTTAGCAAACGGCCAAATTATCCGGAATGAATTAGAGTCTTTTTTAAGGGAGTTGCAATACTCTTTTGATTATAAAGAAGTCCGTACACCAATGATGATGAATCAGGGTCTATGGGAACGTTCTGGACATTGGGATCACTATAAAGAAAATATGTATTTTTCCGATATTGACGATCAGCGTTTTGCATTAAAGCCAATGAATTGTCCAGGACATATGCTTATTTTTAAGGATAAGCTGCATTCTTATCGAGACCTTCCCATTCGAATGGCAGAGTTTGGCCAGGTTCATCGCCACGAATTCAGCGGTGCTTTAAACGGTTTGCTCCGAGTTCGTACATTCTGTCAGGATGATGCCCATATCTTTGCAGCACCTAATCAAATCGAGGAAGAAATTACATCTGCATTAAAATTAATCGATTATGTGTATCAAACATTTGGATTTCAATATGAAATGGAGCTGTCTACAAGACCTGAGGATTTTATGGGAAGCGAAGAATTATGGGATAAAGCAGAAGCTGCTTTGAAAAATGTAATACAGCATCTTGGTTATGCTTATTCCATCAATGAAGGAGACGGGGCATTTTACGGACCGAAAATAGATATTCATATTAAAGACGCTCTAAAGAGAAGTCATCAATGTGCTACAGTGCAGCTTGATTTTCAAATGCCAGAAAAATTTGATTTAACATACATCGATGAACAAAATAATAAAGTGCGTCCAGTCGTTATACATCGTGCAGTCTTTGGATCAATAGACCGTTTTCTTGGTATATTAATCGAGCATTTTGCAGGTGCCTTCCCTGTCTGGCTAGCACCTGTTCAAGTAAAAGTGTTAGCAGTTTCAAATGAAATTCATAAAGACTATGTGGAAGAAATAACAAAACAATTAAAAAAAGAGCATATAAGAGTGGAGCTTGATTTACGTGAAGAAAAACTTGGCTATAAAATAAGAGAAGCACAAATGAAAAAGATTCCGTTTATTTTAGTAGCGGGGGATAAGGAACAGGAGAATCGATCAGTTCATCTTAGAAAATATGGCAGCGATGATTCAAACGAAGTAAAGCTGGATGATTTTATTACTTTTCTAAAAAATTCAATAAATACTAGAAGTGTTGAATAACTGTTGAAGCTTTTGATCATTTCTAGTTAGAAAAATTAAATTTATGGAAAATACAAAATGATACAGAAATTTTTTTCTTCCATGCGGATGGATGCAGCTAATAAAGCAGATCCTTCCGTTTTTTTCATCCCACTCTTAACGGGCAGTAAAGATCCGATAAGTTTAACTAACCATCAGTGGAGGATGAACCCTCCTCACTGATGGAAGGTTCACTTTATTTTTTTGGCTCTTTTAAACGATCATGTTGTTTCTGGGAAGGAAATTTAAGAGACTCCTGCTTAAAAAACGGCTGGTAAGACCTCAGCTCAGACAGGTACGAGCGAGGAGAATTGCCGGTTCGTCCGCGGAAAGCGAGGAGATTCCCTGACCATTCAAAAATCAACAATGAAATTTAACAGAGCTTTTTTTAAAAAGGCTTGAAATAATTTCAAAAGGGGTACTAATTATGCATACTCTATTATCTTCCTGAAGAAAGGTGAATGTACATGACAAATAAAACGATGATGCAATATTTTGAGTGGCATCTTCCTGCAGATGGAAACCACTGGAACAACTTAAAAGAAAATGCTTGCAAATTAAAAGAAGCTGGCATTAATGCTGTGTGGATTCCTCCTGTTACAAAGGGGGTTTCTGAAGATGATAATGGCTATGGTATTTATGATTTATATGACCTGGGTGAATTTAATCAAAAGGGCACGGTCCGAACAAAATACGGCACAAAAGACGAATTAGTCGAAGCAATTAAAGCTTGCCATCACATCGGGATTGATGTTTATGTGGATATCGTGATGAATCATAAAGCAGGTGCCGATGAAAAAGAAACATTCAAGGTGGTTGAAGTAAATCCAGAAAATCGTGAAGAGGTTATTTCTGAACCGCATGATATTGAAGGCTGGACGAAGTTTTACTTTCCAGGTAGAAAAGGAAAATATTCGTCCTTTACATGGAACTTTGAATATTTTAACGGAACGGACTATGATGCGAAAGAAGATAGAACTGGAGTATTTCGTATACTAGGTGAGCATAAGGAATGGAATAACTATGTTGATGATGAGTTCGGCAATTATGATTTTTTGATGTTTGCCAATATTGATTATAATAATTTGGAAGTCCAAGATGAAATGATAAAATGGGGGGAATGGTTAAGTGAAACCCTAAAATGTAATGGCTTTCGCTTAGATGCGATTAAACATATAAATCATAAATTTATTAAACGGTTTGCTGAGAGCATGCATGAAGCAAATGGAGATTCGTTTTATTTTGTCGGAGAGTTTTGGAAAACAGATATTGAGGAATGTGATGCATTTTTAAATGAAATGGATCATAAAATTGATTTATTTGATGTTCCGCTGCATTATAAGTTACATACCGCTTCTATACAAGGCAGTGATTTTGATTTATCCACTATCTTCGATGATACGTTGGTTCAAAGGCATCCGCAAAACAGTGTAACATTTGTTGATAATCATGATACGCAGCCAAATGAATCACTTGAATCATGGGTGGAAGATTGGTTTAAACAAATTGCCTACAGTCTTATTTTATTGCGAAGAGACGGTTATCCATCTGTCTTTTATGGCGATTATTTTGGGATAAGCGGAGAAAATGCGATCGACGGTAAAAAAGAAGCAATTGATCCACTACTATATGCTCGAAAACAAAAAGCATATGGAAAACAAGACGATTATTTGGATGACAAACATATTATCGGATGGGTAAGACATGGAAGCAATGATAAAAAAAGATCTGGCTGTGCTGTGGTTATATCAAATCATGAAGAGGGAAGCAAACGAATGTTTGTCGGCGTGGAGCGGGCAGGTGAAGAATGGATTGACTTTACCAATACAAGAGACGATAAAATTAATATAAACGAAGATGGGTTTGCAGACTTCCCTGTTAATGGAAAAAGTGTTTCCATTTGGGGATTAGCAGATAGTATGGAGTAGTACTGGAATAACGTTTAAGGCCTTAATTTTTAAGGTCTTTTTTAACGTCTTTTCTTTTCAGTTTCAGATAATTATAATATGATGTAATAAATAAAGGAAGTAATATTTACCATTCTAAATTAGAAAGGAATTACTCTTTATGTATAAATTAAAAACGAAAGAAACAGAGAATAGTGTGATTGAATTTATTGAAGCGGTTGAAAAGGAAAAAAAGAAAGAAGATGCTTATCAATTATTAGATATTTTTACAGAAGCAACGGGTCTACCAGCAAAAATGTGGGGATCAAGCATTATTGGGTTTGGTTCTTACCATTATAAATATGCTTCTGGACATGAAGGGGATGCACCATTAGTCGGGTATTCGCCAAGAAAAGCAAAAATCAGCTTGTATTTTGCGACAGGATTAACCAATCGAGATGAACTACTAAAGGAATTTGGAAAACATACAACCGGGAAAGCCTGTGTGTATATAAATAAACTGGACGATATTCATATCGATGTTTTAAAAAAGATCATATCAGAATCAGTACAATTCTTAAAGGAAACATACCCAGAAAACGAATAATATAACTTTTTTATTCGTTTTTATTTCACCATGTCGACAATATATTCTACTGACGAAAATGTTTGTATTTCGCTGCGTACAACATTTGTTGAAATCCTGATCTTTTCTTCAAAAAAAGAATAAAAGAAAAACCTCTGATTCATACTAACATAGATTATGAAGGAGGTTTATATATGGCAAAGAAAAATAAAAAAAATGATCCACAGCAAAAAAACAAAAAGGGATTTGACTCTGCCGTGCTGAATGAAGAATTTGCACATGAAATGGGTAGTGCCGCGGCAAATAAAATACACCATGATAAAGCAAAAAAAGAAAAAGCTTCCAAAAATAATGGAGCATTCAAGAAGTAATAAAAGCTAACGCTCATAACAGCAGCAGTCCAAATGCATTTTTCCATTTGGACTGCTGCTGTGAGAAGAAGTTTTTTATTGCACTTAATTTTGGTAGATTAGGAGAAACATAGGTTGTATATCCATTAAATAAATCGAAAAATCTTTCTTAGCAAACGATACATTTCTTTTACTAAAAGATAATGTTAGCGTATAATAATAAGCGCCATATTATTGGACGAATATAATATTTAACTGGAATAGAAATGAACGGAGAGAAAACAATGATAGTAAAAAATGAAAAAGATGTAAATGGTTTAATGGAAATTGGAAAAATTGTCAGCATGATTCGAGAAGAATTATGCAGCAAAACAGTGCCGGGAATAACAACAAAAGAATTGGATGATCTTGCTGGAAAACTTTTTGAAGAGCATGGAGCTGTATCGGCGCCAAAATCAATGTATGACTTTCCTGGTTTTACGTGTATATCTGTTAATGATGAAGTAGCGCACGGCATACCCGGCAGCCGCATAATTCAAGAAGGAGATTTAGTAAATATTGATGTTTCTGCAAGTAAAGGCGGTTATTTTGCCGATACAGGCAAATCTTTTGTCGTAGGGAACGGCGATCCAAAGTTAATCAAGTTATGTGATGCTGCACAAGAAGCATTTGAGGAAGGATTAAAATGCTTTAAACCAGGCGGCAAAAAAAATCGAATTGGAAAATTCGTTTATAATACGGCGAAAAAAAATGGTTTTACTGTAATAAAAAATCTTACTGGACATGGCATTGGAACATCCTTGCATGAAAAACCTGATCATATCTTAAATTACTTTGACTCATGGGATAATGATTTATTAAAAGAAGGCATGGTTATTGCTTTTGAACCATTTATTTCAACAAATGCAGAAGAAGTATATGAAAAAGAAGACGGATGGACTTTCTCTACAAAAGATAAAAGTTTTGTCGCTCAATATGAACATACTGTGATCATTACAAAAGATCAACCAATTATAACTACTTTATAGAACAAAGCGGCTGTCCTATTTATTTCAAGGCAGCCGTCTTTATTATTTCAGAAAAACCTTCCAACAAATCACCATCTTTATAAAGTAAACTTCCACCAGTGGGGGTTTTTCTTCATCTCCCACTGATGGTTAGTTGCACTTATCGGACCTTAACGAGCAGTTCCCCCCCCCTAGCCTCCTCGATTTCTCGGCATCTTCAGGAGAGGGTATTACTGCCCGTTAAGAGTGGGATAAACATATAGAAAAGTAAGCAATACAGCAGGAGAGAATCTAAAATTATTACTTTTTCGAATATTATAAAAATTTTATTGCAATAATATTCCTGTTTGACAATCCATGAAATATTCCGTATTGTATTAAATGTAATTTTATAAAAAATCCTTATCAGCTCAAGATGAGGTAGAGGTCGCGGTTTTTAATAGTAGGAAGATAGAGAGTCGGAGAGCTTGCAAATATCTTTTGAAAGGAACAACCGCCGAAGCATTATTATTCTCTGATAATAAGTAGCTGGGCCTGTATCCGAATAGGTACAGGACTGTCATAGGGATTACTATGATGAACTATCCTTTTTCTGATGGTGTTTATTTGCACCCCATACTTGCGGTGTGTTTTTTTATGCCCTTTTAATTGGAGCCTGCAAGATTATTATTCTCCACTTATACGGATACACACAGATTAATAGATGTAGGGAAATAAAGTAAACTTCCATCAGTGGGGGTTTTTCCTCATCCCCCACTGATGGTTAGTTGCACTTATCGGATCTTTACGGGCGAGTTTCAACACCTAGCTTCATCGATTTCTCAGCATTTTGAGGTGGGGGTCTTACTCAATGTCATCAACTTAAGATTCCATAAATTGTATTAATATAAAAATTGTTCGTTTGGAGAGGCGTCCGCTCGACTCCTATGGGAATTGCGAGACAGGTGAGACCCACAGGAGCGTCCGCGACGAGGAGGCTCACCGCTCGCCCCATGGAAAGCGAGCGGTAAGCCTCGGAAAACCTAACGCATACTCCCACTTTTTATTCGATTTCTAATATATTGAAGTTAAACTTGATGACATTGGGGTCTTACTGCCCGTTAAGCGTGGGATAAATAATCTATCAAGTAACAATGTTATTTGTTTTACTATTTGGCTTTAACGGGTATCTTTCATCATTTTTCCATACAATTAAGGAAGAGAACCAAAATGTTCGTTAATCAAGGATATATTCTTCAGAGTAAATTCTCCAATTTTGAGCAAAAGGAAGAGAGAAGGAGAGGACAACAAGATGAATACAAAAGGAAAACTCGGACTAGGAATATTAACGTCCCTCGTTGTAGGGAATATGGTTGGATCAGGAATTTTTATGCTGCCTCGTTCATTATCGGAAGTAGCAAGCCCAGGAGGCGTATTACTTGCCTGGATATTCACAGGTCTTGGTGTATTAGTAACCGCCCTTGTCTTTGGAAATTTAGGCACTAGAAAACCTAATTTAAAAGGCGGTCCGCAAATATATGCGAAGGAATTATTTAAAGCTGGCTCTAAAAAATCATTGCTTGCTGGTTTTATGTCGACCTGGGGTTATTGGATTGGAAATTTAGCAGGAAATATTGCGATTATAACCACATTTGCAGGTTACCTTTCCTCCTTTTTTCCGATTTTAACAAGTGAAGCAGCGTTAATTACAATTGGATCTTTTACATTAAAGGTTGGAAATGCTTTAACCTTCTTCGTATGTACGATTTTATTGTGGGGTACACATTTTATTATCCTGCGTGGGATCGAAAATGCTGGGAAGCTAAATTTTATGGCAACAGCAGCAAAAGTCGTAGGCTTCTTATTGTTTATCATTGTAGCTTTGTTGGCTTTTCAAACAAGCACGATATTGCCGCTTGTCGAACCAAGATTAGATGAAGCAGGACAAGCAGTCAGCCTTTTCGGACAAATTAACCATGCTGCAATAACAACACTATGGGCATTTATTGGAGTGGAATCGGCAGTGGTTTTTGCAGGAAGAGCCAAAAAACAGCTGGATGTAAAAAGAGCGACTATTTTAGGATTGTTTATTGCTTTAGCCATTTATATAGGGATAAGCACATTGGTAATGGGAATCTTAAATCAGGATGCGCTCATTTCATCACAAAAACCATTAATTGATGCAATAGTGGCAGTTATAGGACCTATGGGAGGAAAAATACTTGCTTCGGTTGGCTTGATCAGCTTATTCGGTTCTACAATAGGATGGATAATGCTAAGCTCCGAAGTACCTTATCAAGCAGCAAAACAAGGGATATTCATCCCAGCATTTTTAAAAGAAAATAATAAAAAAATTCCAATATTTTCGTTAACCGTAACAAATATGCTTGGCCAGCTTTTTATTTTTTCTACTATTTCAAACAGCATTTCAGCTGCTTTTGATTTTGTTATTTATATTGCTACACTTTCTTATTTAATTCCTTATTTAATTTCATCCATCTTTCAGCTAAAACTAACGATCACTGGTGAAACATATCAATCCAAAAAAGAAAGAATAACGGATGGTATTATTGGCGGATTAGCTACTTTCTATTCGATTTGGGTTATCGTCGCAGGAACAGCTGATATTAAAACTTTTTCTTTCGGTATGATATTGTTGTTGAGTGGAATATTTTTTTACAATCAAGTAAATACACAAGCGAAAAATAAAAAACAAATAAACCATGCCGCATAACAGCAAAAGCAATAATAGCTCTTATGACTTGATATTGTCGTCGGAGCTGGATATAAGAAAATCGCAAGCGCCCTTGCTTATCGAGAGAATAAGGTGCGGTCCACAGGATGTGGATCACACAAATGAAGACATAAGGACGTGGCGTTCTTAATTTGTGTATCTTAAGCGAGATAAGGCGAACCTTCCATCAGGGGATGATCTTTCCCTGATGGTTAGTTCGAGTCGATCAGGTTTTTACAGGCAGTTTTTTGTGCGCTATCCATTTTTATTGTACTTTCTTACTGCCCGTTAAAACGTGATAAAGGAAACACGAAGAATGTAGTGTTTCGATGTTGACTACGCAAGCGAGGTGAGGGAAGCGTTGAAGTCGATAGGGCGCTTGCGCTAGACACTTCTCTGACTTCAGAATACTTATACTCTTATCTTTTAAAAAAAAGCATCCATACATGAAGGATGCTTTTTTTACATATAATGAGAAAGATACAGGGAATTCTCCTTTAAATTAGCCAACAAATGTGTTTTAATAGGAATAAATTGGATTTTTAATATGGCTATAGATCTAAAAAAGACATATTCTTAATACAGGATATCTCATTTATTTGTTTTGCTAAGGGACTTTTATACTGTGTTATTACAAAATAAAGCTTGATTGCTGAGAGAGGATTTTATATGCAGACAGATACCATCTTTTATTTCATCCAAATAAACTCGATTCATTTCTTTCTTTTTAAAGATAATTTGTTGTTTATCATAGTAATTAGTTTGTTGGCATTATTGGTTGTTTCCTCTCTCTTCTGTGTAAAATACGTACATAAAACCACTTTAGCTTGGAGGAATGCTAGAGAAATAATTCATAAAAAGAATCAATTGCTGAAACAAATGGAAGATGAAATAAACTTTAATAGATTATTAATCAATTCACTTGAATGTGGATTAGTTATATATAACAAACACAAAAAAGATTATTTTTTTTCAGAACAATTTGAAACGTTATGCGGCTATCCATCCAATAAGTTAATGGAGAATCCTGCTTTATGTAGGCAGCTCTTATACAAAGAAGATGTCCCCATTCTAAATGAATTAGTTGATGATGTGTTAAAGGGAAAAAGCAAACGGGGGGAATTTCGTATTAACCATCCAAATGAAAAAATCAAATGGGTGTTATGCATCGCAAAATCTATTCCCGATTCGAATGGAGACATGAGTACTATTTATGCGCAGATCATTGATATTACCGAACGAAAAAAATTAGAAGAAGAATTAAAAATATTAGCTTATACAGATTCCTTAACCGATTTATCGAATAGAAAGGCATTAGATCATCATATGCAAAAAGCTTTAGCAAGATCCAAACGTCATAAACATAATGTAGCGATCATGTTTATTGATTTAGACGATTTTAAACTTGTTAATGATACGTTGGGGCATAAAGCAGGAGACGAATTATTAACAAAAGTGGCCAGTAGGTTTCATGACACAATAAGAGAAGAGGACTATATAGCACGAATTGGCGGAGATGAATTTATTATAGTATTTGAAGAAACAACTCGAGCTGAAGTCGAAAAAATCACAAAACGGATCATTCACGAGGTGTCAAAGCCCTACTTTATTCATCCTTTTAAAGCTTCTATAACGCTGAGTATCGGCATCAGTTTATTTCCTGATGACAGTGAAGAACAAAATGAGTTAATAGCCAATGCAGATAAAGCAATGTATCAAGCAAAAGAAAAGGGAAAAAACCAGTATACTTTTTATGCATCTGAATCCCATAAGATTGATTAAATATAGAATGTAATCTTCGTTCATTTTATTCATTTAATAAGTTGGCAGGCAGTTTCCATTCTGCTTGTTTTTTTAATATCTTGAATATAGATGTTTATCAGATAATCAACACGGAACTTCCCTAGATAGCAAGGAATAATAAAGCTACTAAATGTCTTTATCTTCTTCCTTTTCTTTTTTCATTTTTTTTAAAAAAATCGCAAAATATAATTGCATATTTATTAAAAATATTGTATAAATATTATTAGTTGATATTTTAAAAAGGGGAATGGATATGAGTTACACAGTCATCGATAAATTGCCGATATATGACCAATTTGCTGAGCTTCACCAATCGAGCGGATTATTAAAAAATAAAAAAGGAAATTACACACAAGAACAATTATATACAGCAGCTAAAAACAGCTGGTACTGTTTATCTATATATGATGGGGAAGCATTAATTGCTTTCGGAAGAATGATTTCAGATGGAGTCTATCAAGCACTAATTTGTGATGTAATGGTGGATCCTGCTTATCAAGGGAACGGATTGGGCAAACAGATTATCGAAGGACTTTTACATAAATGCCAACAAAGCGGTATTCAATCCATTCAACTTTTCTCCGCAAAAGGAAAACAACAATTTTATAAAAAATTAGGCTTTCAAGAAAGAGAAGCAGATGCTCCAGGAATGTCTATTGTAATATAAAAAACTCATCGAAAACCATTTCAATGAGTTTTTTTGTGGTCAAATTTCCCTTATGAAAACAAAACATCCTGATTTTTTAAATTTATCATTAATCTTTCTTTCCTTTATTGACATTTAAAAAAATATGGTATTAAAATAATAATGTTTAGCACTCATTTTAATAAAGTGCTAATACAACGGATGGAATCTACCTATTGATTAAAAGGTGAAGGGAGAATACTCGATGGTACAAACAAAAGAATTTAAAGCCGAATCAAAGAGATTATTAGAAATGATGATTAATTCCATTTATTCTCAACGAGAGGTATTTTTGCGTGAATTAATTTCGAATGCAAGCGATGCGATTGATAAAATTTATTATAAAGCTTTAACAGATGATGAGCTGCAGTTTAATAAAGACGACTATTTTATTAAATTATCAGCAAATAAAGAAACAAAAACTTTAACGATTTCCGATACTGGAATTGGGATGACGAAAGAAGAACTGGAAAACAATCTCGGCACAATTGCAAAAAGCGGATCATTAGCCTTTAAAACAGAAACAGAATTAAAAGATGGGCATGACATTATCGGTCAATTTGGTGTTGGCTTTTATGCTGCGTTTATGGTTGCTGATGTAGTAACTGTAGTGACAAAAGCGCTTGGAAGCGATACTGCATACAAATGGGAATCACATGGCGCAGATGGCTATACGATCGAAGAAACGAATAAAGATACGGTTGGAACCGATATTACTTTAAAGCTAAAAGAAAACACAGAAGAAGATACATACGATGAGTTTTTAGAAGAATATCGGCTGCAGGCAATTATCAAAAAATACTCTGATTTTATCCGCTATCCAATTAAAATGGATAAAACAAGCCAGCGTCCAAAAGAAGGAACAGAAAATGAGCTGGAAGAATATACAGAAGAACAAACAATTAACAGTATGGTTCCAATCTGGCGTAAAAATAAAAATGAATTGACAGAGGATGATTATCAGCAATTTTATACAGATAAAAGATATGGCTTTGACAAGCCGCTAAAGTCTCTTCATATAAGTGTAGATGGGTCCATACGCTATAACGCTATTCTTTATATTCCAGAAAAAACTCCATTTGACTATTATTCAAAGGAATATGAAAAAGGACTGGAGTTATATTCAAACGGTGTATTAATTATGGAAAAATGCAGTGATTTGCTGCCTGATTACTTTAGCTTTGTAAAAGGTCTTGTAGATTCCGAAGATCTTTCCCTTAATATATCAAGAGAGATTCTGCAGCATGACCGTCAGTTAAAACGAATCGAAAAAAACATCACGAAAAAGATAAAAGGCCAGCTGCAAAGCTTGTTAAAAGACGAAAGAGAAAAATATGAAGCATTCTATCAATCATTTGGACGACAATTAAAATACGGCGTATACAGTGATTTTGGGGCAAACAAGGAAATGCTGCAGGATTTACTGCTATTCCATTCTTCCAAAGAGAAAAAGCTAATTTCCTTAAACGAATACGTTTCCAGCATGCCTGAGGAACAAAAATATATTTACTATGCAGCTGGCGAATCAATTGAACGATTAGAAAAGCTTCCACAAACCGAATTGGTAGCAGATAAAGGCTACGATATTCTCTTCTTCACAGATGATATTGATGAATTTGCCATTAAAATGCTGATGAACTATATGGAGAAAGAATTTAAATCAGTGTCCAGCAGCGATCTTGGAATTGAACAAGAAGAATCGAAAGAAGATGCAGCTTCCAATGAGGAAAACAAAGAATTATTTGCATATATGGAAACGATTCTTGCCGGAAAAGTGAAAAAGGTGAAACTTTCCAACCGCCTAAAATCGTATCCTGTCTGTCTTTCAACAGAAGGAGAAATAACCATTGAAATGGAAAAAACGCTAAATGCCATGCCAAATAATGAGCATATAAAAGCAGAGAAGGTATTAGAGCTAAATAAAAATCATTCCGTTTTTCAATCATTAACAGCAGCTTTTGATAACGATAAAGAGAAAGTAGCACTTTATACGAACCTACTTTACAATCAAGCATTATTAATTGAAGGATTATCCATAGAAGATCCAGTTGCATTTACAAACGATCTGTGCAAAATAATGATCTAATAAGTAGATTCCAAAAACAGCCTCCTATTTCTGGATTAGGAGGTTGTTTTTTGCATTACATTTTATTATTTCCCACAAGACAGCAAGAAATTCTTAAGTATGTAAAGACCTTTATCTAATTCAGCAAAGTCCTTGGCAGATGTCAGTGAAATGCGAATAAACTGAGAGGATTTATCTTTCTTGACCAAGAACCTATCAGAATGATAAATATGGATGCCTTTTGCTATAGCATTTTCCTCAAATTGTTTTAGCTGATAATTTTTAGAAAGCGGAATCCAGCGAAAAAAACTGATTGGATTTTCGTGAGAACCATGTATGGGGAAATATTTTAGATAGAGCTGATTACGTTGTATTATAATTTCCTTTTTTCCCTTAATGATTTCGTCAGCAACTCCGGTATTAATCAATTCTGTTATTATCTCAGCATTTAAGGCTGAAGTTTTTATATTCAGATTAAAGATTCCATACGTGATTTTTTCCATAAACTGATTTGCATATGCTATAAATGAAACTCTTAGTCCAGAGCTTAATGATTTTGCGATACTTTGAATATAAACAAAATTCTCAGGAACGAAATGGGAAATTGGTAAATAGCCTTTTGGAGCAAGGAAAGAATAAATATCATCCTCTATTAAAATAAGCCTATACCTTTTGATTATTTGTGCTATATCCTTTCTGCGATTCCTATCCATTGTGATAGCAGTTGGGTTATTACAGGTTGGGATTAAATAAATCCCTTGTAATTGATTTGTTCTGCAAGCATAATCTAAACTTTCTGGCATCATGCCTAATGAATCTCCATCAATCGGGATTAATTGGATATTTAATATCTTAGCCAGCTCAATAAAATTAGGATAAGTATATGCATCCACTGCAATTTTGTCCCCAGGGTGAAATAAGGACATTAGAATCAAGGTAAAAGAATTTTGTCCACCTGAAGTGATTGCAATATTGTCAACAGGTACATCTAAGTGAAACTTTTCCATCCATTTTTTTGCTGCCATTCTATGATAAGGCATTCCTAACGGGTCTCGATAATCCAATAATTTTTCCAGATAATTTTTGTTGGCAATACTTTTAATTGTGTCTGCCACCAAAGTGTTATAACTATCCAGTGGTTTGATAATACCCATCTCTATATAAGGTTGTTTCTCCCTGCTATCTGCTGAGAATATAGCATTCCTCACATTAGGAGTGACAAAGGTTCCTCTTCCGGTTACAGCATATATTAATCCTTTTACTTCGCAAATTTTAAAAGCTCTAGTTATCGTACTGAGATTAATATCAAGATAATCTGCCAGTTCTCTTTGAGGAGGAAGTTTCGTGTTAGGCTTGAGATAGCCATTGAGAATATCATATTCCAATAAGCTGGCAATGGAACGGTATAAGGGAGAAACAAGCTGTTTTCGATCGGGTTTCCATGACATAGGATAATTTTCAAATGAATTTACGGGCATTTTCATTCTCCTGATAATTGTATTGCATACAATTATATCATTGAAGCCATACAATTAGGATGCTAAAGTTATTTTTATGAGGAGTTTGTAGAAAAGAAGGAGGTTAGAACAGGAAATGTTATATTGTAGATGCATTTGCTGAAAACTTGTTTGAAGGTAATCCAGCTGCTGTATGCATCATGGAGGAATGGATTAAAGAGGATATTATGCAGAAAAGGATGAAAGGATTTAAAAAATGAAAAAAGGCATTTTATTGTTAATAGTAGCAACATTATTATGGGCGGGCAACTACATATGCGGCCGCTTTTTAGGGCCAGCTTTACCAGCAACATTATTGAATACCGTACGTTGGGCAATCTCAACGATTATACTTTTTGGATTGCTGATTTTAAACAAGAAAAAGATTCCCGTATTTGTACGATGGAAGGAGTTTTCTATCCTAGGATTTTTAGGTGTGTTCGCTTTTTCTACCTTAAATTACTTAGGATTAAAATCGATTAATGCCTCACAAGCAGGCATGATTTCTGCTGGTATTCCCATCACCATCTTAGCATTTACCCCTCTTTTCCTTAAAGAAAAAATCAAAGCAAAAGCATGGATAGGTGCAGCAATATCCATAATAGGTGTAATTTTGCTAGTAAAAGGAAAGTCATCGACATCTTCTGAAGGATCCATTGTAGGAGAAATTGAAATCCTTTTATCATGTGTGGCTTGGGGGATGTACACAGTTCTAGGCAAGAAATATGGTAAGAATATTGATCCTTTAACTTTGACTGCAGGGGCAGCCTTATATGGTACGCTTTTTAGTGCCATAAGTTGTATTGGAACCGTACAGCCAAGTATGATTCATATGACAAAAAATGCGTGGATTTGTATTTTCTATGTAAGTACCCTCGCATCAGTAGTAGCATATTTTGCATGGAATGCCGGTGTGAAAATTGTTGGAGCAGGGCGTGCAGCACCATTTATTAACTTACTTCCCGTTTGGACTGTTGTTTTAGGTGTTCTGTTATTGCAGGAGCAATTATCTGGAGTCACTTTTGTGGGAGGAATCATCACCATTTTCGGTGCAATCTTAGCAAGTATGAAATAATCATGATAAAATCATGCATGAATTTATTGTACTTTTAAGTGAAGATTGCCTTCTACAAAAAAGTCTTGAAAAGTTATCTCCATAGATGAATAGACATATAAAGGAGTAAAAAGGGATGAAGTTTGCAAAAAGAATGGAACAATTTGGAGAAGGTATTTTCTCTAGCTTATTAGAATTAAAAAGAAAGAGAATTGAGATGGGAGAACCTGTTATAGATTTAAGTGTAGGAACCCCTAATATTCCTCCAGCAAAACATGTTATAGAAGCGTTATGTTCGGCAGCAGCCGATGAATCGAATTATATTTATGCTTTGAATGACCAATACGATTTATTGGAGGCAGCGAGTGATTGGTACGAAAAGAGATATGAAGTAGGTTTAAATCCTAAAACGGAAATTTGTTCGTTATTAGGTTCACAGGAAGGACTTGCTCATTTATCATTGTCCATCATTGATGACGGAGATTTGGTATTGGTGCCTGATCCGTATTATCCTGCATTTGCTAGTGGACCGTTGTTGGCAGGAGCAGAGCTTTATTATATGCCACAGAAAAAAGACAATGGTTTCATCATTTGTTTACAGGATATTCCAAAGGATGTAGCAAGAAAAGCAAAATTAATGCTTGTCTCTTATCCGAATAATCCTACTACAGCAATAGCACCAGATTTTTTCTACGAAGAATTGATAGCATTTGCCAAACAATATGATATTATCGTCCTACATGATAATGCTTATAGTGATTTGGTTTTTGAAGGAAAAAAAACAAAGAGTTTTCTCTCCTTTCCCGGCGCAAAGGATGTAGGAGTTGAGTTCAATTCATTATCTAAAACATATGGATTGGCAGGCGCGAGAATTGGATTTTGTCTAGGAAACGAAGAAGTAGTAACCCGTTTAAAAATGTTAAAATCAAACATGGACTATGGCATGTTTTTACCGATTCAAATGGCGGCTATTGCTGCTATTACCGGCGACCAAACTTGCGTGGAAGAAACGAAAAAGGCTTATGAAAAACGAAGAAATATTCTCTGTGATGGATTCCATTCCATTGGATGGAAAATGGAAAAGCCAGAAGCGACGATGTTCATTTGGGCCAGCATTCCATCTCATTACAAACAATCTGCTGATTTTACGATGGATTTAGTGGAAAAAGCAGGCGTTTTAGTAACACCAGGAAGCGCATTTGGACCATCCGGTGAAGGATATGTACGGATTGCTTTAGTTCAAGAGGAAGAAGTTCTAGAAAAAGCAATCCAAGCTGTAAGCGAAAGTGGCATTTTGAACGAGGTATTTATAAATAAACGAACATGAACATATGCCCTCGCTTGGCTTTCGCGAAATATAGTGCCCTCCAAAATAATAGAGGAGCCTTTCAAGTTTCTTACAAACCAAATGCTTGACTTCTTCTAATATAATGATTTAATATGAGATAAATAAACCTATCATAATATAATATAATCTTATCCAGAGAGGTGGAGGGAAATGGCCCTATGATACCTCGGCAGCGGGTTCTTATGAATACTGTGCCAATTCCAACAGATAATCAATATCTGAAAGATAAGAAGAGAATATAACCAATAAAATCCTCTTCTGTCTGCAGAAGGGGATTTTTTTCAAAAGATAAGTATAAGATTTCTGAAGCCTGACGGGTGTCTAGCTCCAGCGCCCTATCGACTTCAACGCTTCCCTCGCCTCGCTTGCGTAGTCAACATCGAATCGCTACGCTACTCGTGTTTCCTTTATCACGTTTTAACGGGCTGTAAGAAAGTATAATAAAAATGGATAGCGCACAAAAAACTGCCCGTAAAAACCTGATCGACTCAACTAACCATTAGGGAAAGATCATCCCCTGATGGAAAGTTCGCCTTATCTCGCTTAAGGTACACAAATTAAGAACGCCACATCCTGTGGACCTCACCTTATTCTGTCGATGAGCAAGGGCGCTTGCGCTTTTCTTATTAGGTTTAATTTGAAAGAAATTTGGAAAAAGATAATATCATATCTTTTTTATTCAAGAATAAACTTAAAAAGTATCATCTAAATATAATTCCTACTAATCTTATGGGAAATATTATATTTTAAAAAGGAGAATACAGTAATGGAAAAGCAATCAACAACTATCACAGACAATGAAAAAGATGTTTTAATTGAAAAATTAATAGAGAATGGCATCTTTAAAAAAGAATCGTTCCATTTATTTGAGCTGTCGGTGGTAGAATTAAAAGAAGAATATGAAAAAGTACTGCATGTAAGCAATCGAAAATAATGAATAGTTAATTAAGCGGACCTATTCTATCATAGTTTTTTTTCAAAAACTATGATAGAATATATAAGATATGAACAGATAATAGAGGTTTTTAGCCCCCCTCGTTAAAAAAACTAAGATGAAGCAGTACTTCCATCTTGGAGTACTGCTTTTTTGCGGCTAAAATTTTTACGTTAACCTAACACTATTAGTATGAAGTGTGTTGCCGGTAAGAAGGGAGTTATGCAGTATGTTAAAAGATGAAAAAGCGGTAGTGGTGTTCAGCGGAGGACAAGACAGTACTACTTGTCTATTTTGGGCATTACAAACATTTAAAGAAGTTGAGGTTGTTACCTTTAATTATAATCAGCGTCATAAGGAAGAAATTGAATGTGCGAAAAGAATTGCAAAAGATTTACATGTTAATCATCATGTTCTTGATATGGCATTATTGAATCAACTTGCTCCTAATGCTCTTACAAGAAGCGATATAGAGGTGAAAGAAGGGGGAAATGGCGAATTACCTTCCACTTTTGTACCTGGACGAAATTTGCTTTTCCTATCCTTTGCTGCTGTTTTAGCAAGCCAAATTGGTGCCAAACATATTATTACAGGGGTGTGCGAAACAGATTTCAGCGGCTATCCGGACTGTCGCGATGCTTTTATCAAATCCCTTAATGTAACAATAAACTTGGCAATGGACAGCCAGTTTGTCATCCATACTCCATTAATGTGGCTCAATAAAGCAGAAACGTGGAAGCTTGCTGATGAATTAGGACAATTACAATATGTCCAAGAAAACACATTAACATGCTACGAAGGAATTATCGGAAATGGCTGTGGTAAATGCCCTGCCTGTAAATTAAGAAAAGCTGGATTGGATACTTACTTACTTTCAAAACAAAAGGATGAAATCGTGTAATGGAACAAAATGTATTTGGCTTTCGAATCGTGGAAGGCCTGCAAAAAATAAATCAAGACATTCAAAAAAACGAATTAAACTATCATAAAAAAAGAGTGCTTGTCAGCAAGGAATTTACGTTTGATGCTGCCCATCACTTGCATTGCTATGAAGGAAAATGTAAAAATCTGCACGGACATACGTATAAAGTAGTATTCGGCATCAGTGGATTTACAAATGAAATCGGACTTGTGATCGATTTTGGCGATATAAAAAAAATATGGAAAGAAAATATTGAAGTCCATCTTGATCACCGCTATTTAAATGAAACATTGCCTAAAATGAATACAACGGCAGAAAACATGGTCGTGTGGATATATGAAAAAATGCAGGAAGCTTTAAACTGCTCAGATTCTACTTATAATGGGACAAGAGTAGAATTTGTCCGGCTGTTTGAAACACCAACGAGTTATGCAGAAGCAAGACGGGAGTGGATGGAAGATGAATAAAATTCCTGTTCTTGAAATTTTCGGTCCAACGATCCAAGGAGAAGGCATGGTTATTGGACGGAAAACGATGTTTGTACGTACAGCTGGCTGTGATTATAAATGCTCCTGGTGTGATTCTGCTTTTACATGGGACGGTTCGGCTAAAGATGATATTAAGCTGATGACAGCAGAGGAAATATGGGAACAGCTTGAAGGTGTTGGGGGACCCCATTTTGACCATGTGACGATTTCAGGAGGAAATCCGGCATTATTAGCTTCTTTAGACAGCTTCATCGATTTATTAAAAGATAAAGGAATAGCTGCCGCATTAGAAACACAAGGCAGCAGATGGCAGGACTGGTTTTATAAAATTGATGATTTAACCATTTCACCAAAACCACCGAGTTCTGGAATGGAAACAAATTTTGGTATATTAGATTCTATTATTGCTAAATTACAAGAAAATAAAAACGATTTTAGTATAAAAGTGGTTGTATTTGATGCAGAGGATTTCCATTATGCTCAAAAATTGCATGCTCGTTATCCACAAACTGCTTTTTATCTTCAAGTCGGAAATGATGATATCAATAATGGAAACAAGGAAGAATTACTTATGAAACTATTAGAAAAATACGAATGGCTGATCCAACAAACCATTGAATCTAGTGATATGAATAATGTGAGAGTTCTTCCTCAATTGCATGCGTTAGTTTGGGGGAATAAAAGAGGAGTTTAGTCCTCATTTTCTTTAACGCTAAAGAAGCGTTTACAAAGATATTTTTATTTTTCATAGCGAAATATTAGGCCTTAAGAGCTGAAAAAAATAGTTTTATCGGCAAATTAACCAAAAGACTGTACTGACTTTTGAAGGATTTTGTAGTTATGAATCGAAAATTCTTTTAAAAGAATGTATAATAGAAACTTAGGGTACTAGATTCTGAAAGAGGGAGGATCTTAAGGATGGAATGGACTTTAGCCATTTTGTTTGGCGCAGCGTTCCTGCTATTGATTATGTCAATTGCAAAAGCAAAACAATCGTCCAAGGCAGAACAGCGTGAAATTGACATGATTCATCTTTCCGTAATGGATGAAGTAGAACAGCTGCAAAAACAATTACGAAATCTAGAGCTTGATCTAGAAATTATGGAAAAAAAGGCTAGCATTCAAATATCTTCTAATGAAAGAGTAATCATGCGTGAAGTGTTAGATTTATATAAACGCAAATACTCTATAGAAAGCATTGCCAAACAAAAAAATCTATCTGAAAACGAAGTAGAATATATGTTATCTCCTTACTTCACAGCAAAAGATGAAGGGAGAAAAGTTCCACATGAAGTCTAATATTGTAACGAGCTTCTCTGCAGGACTTCTTTTCGCTGCAACCGTTTGTGGAATCGTGTATTTCACCAGCAAAGGAGAAAACATAGAAGCTCAGTCAAAAAACCCGCAAACAGAAAATAATGTCGTAGAAAAAACACCTACTGTGGAAGAAATGAAAAGTATTCTCGGAGATTCTGGATTTGTGGTGCAAACACAAGAAGAAGTAGATAAAAAAGATGCTGCGACAACGGAAGAATGGAAGAAAAAAGTCGCGGAAGCAGAGGAAGCTGCAAAAAAAGCAAGCTCCGATAATAACGGCCAGGTTGAATACCGTACGATGATTACCGTAACAGACGGTATGACAAGTATAGATGTAGGACGAGCATTAAAAAGCGGTAAAATCATTAAGGAAAGCGCCTTTGATTTCTCCCAAAAAGTGGATAAAAAAGGGGTAGCTAATTACTTAAAACCTGGAACATATGAAATGGACAGCAGCATGTCCACAGATAAAATTATTTCTACCATTTTTAAAAAGCGCTAAATCGATAAGAAGCCAATGTACTAATCACATTGGCTTCTTTTTTATGAAAAAATATTTTCTTTTTTAGGTACTTATATAGCCCCTTCGTCCTCTTTCCACATAACAATAAATATAACTGGTTAAAGGAGAATAAACATGAGAAAAAAGAAGAGATCACAAAAAAGAAAAAAAGGATTTTGCCTGCCAGGGGGGTATCGCTATTGCGGACCAGGCTGCAGCGGACCAGGCATGCCCATCAATTATATCGATTCTTGCTGCAAAGAGCATGACCATTGTATAAAAAAGTATGGACCTTGCTGTAAATGCGATCAAGCACTAATTCGCTGTGTACAAGCTAAAACAAATCAACGAACACGAGAAGGAAAAACTTCTCGGCTCATTTCAGATGTGATGAAATTAAAGATCCGCTTAGTTTGTAAAAATGATTAAAATTGCCATATGTAAAACACACTTGTAGAATTAATAAAATTCTACAAGTGACAGGGAGATTTTAGCGGTAGTTAGGGAAAACTCTTCTTACTGTTTCGGAAAACTCATTAAATAATCCACTTATCGGGTGACCATTTTCAATATCTTGACCATAATTTGTCATACGATCATAAAAATCTGGATTAGAGGAAACATAGACGTTATCTATATCATGATCCACGCTTCTTACTTTATCAGCTACTTTATCTTCTAGTTCTTTTGTTACATTACCTTCTTTATTCCCTGTTAATTGAACGGCAACAAAGGCATTTTCATCTGTTTTTATTACGACTGCTCTTTCGACTTCTTTCAAATCCTTGATTTTATCGGCCGCTTTATCGGCTAAATCCAAGTCTGCTGTTGTTCTTTTATCTGTTTTGTAGCCGACATTTTCCACGTTAACATTGTCATCGTTTCGGTCATTCATGGCGGAACGATTATCATCATTATTGTTACATCCGGTCATAATGGCCAGTATTCCAGCTACTGCTATTAAATTTTTTGCTAATTTCACTTCCATCTTCCTTTCTATTTGTACTTCCTCCTTAAATTTCCCTCTAAAGTAGAAAACATTCTTTCCATATTAAGGAGATGAATGCTTTAGGAAAAGTGGAAATATAATAAGATGATTCATCATTTTTTTCAAGAGAAAAGAAAGTATAAGTTTTCTGAAGTCAGATAACTGTCTAGCTCCAGCGCCTATTGCCTATCGAACTTCAGGTCATCTCCCTACGATAAGTCAACATCGATTCGCTAACGCTCATCGTGTTTCCTTTATCTCAGTCGAAGCCCTTCCGAAGTACAGGATGTACAAGTGCCGATGTTGCAACAGGACGTTGCGTAGTTAATCGGCCAGTTCGTACGGCAATGAGCAAGGCGCTTGCGCTTTTCTTATTTTCGATTATAGATAATAACAACAGCAAATGAATATTTATTCGCTTATTATTTTTCATAATGGATGAAATGAATTAAAATAATAAATAAAATGATCTTTTGGAGGGAAAATTCATGAAAAATACAATCAATCAATTTATATCCTTAGGTCTTGGATTAGCAGCAGCAAGCAAAGAGCAAGTAGAAAAAATGGTAAATGACCTTGTAGCAAGAGGAGAAGTCAGCAAAAATGACTCAAAGGACATGGTCAATCAATTATTAGAAAAGGGGTATCAAGCAAAAAAAGAAATGGATGGAGTCGTAAAAACGAAAGTTCAGCAGGCATTAAAAGAGCTGGATGTCGTTACAATGGAAGAATACCGAGAGCTGGAGCGCAGAATTGCGGTATTGGAACAGAAGAGTGAATAATTTTTTAGTGTTTAATCGATCTTGGGAGGGATAGGAATGTTCAGCAAAAGAATGAAACATGCTCATCGTTACCAAGAGATTATTCGTGCATTATTGCGCAATGGATTTGGCTATATCGTAAAAGATTTAGGATTAACGGAAGCTTTTTCACCGCTTATTAAAAAAATGGGAAGAACACAACATACTTATCGACGAACATTAGGAGAAAGAATTCGGATGCTGTTGGAAGAACTCGGCCCCTCTTTTATTAAACTCGGTCAAGTTATGAGTACAAGAAGAGATCTTTTTCCAGAACATGTTATCCATGAATTAGAAAAATTGCAGGATCATGTTCCTCCTTTTTCTTTTGTCGAGGTAAATGAAATTATTCAAAAAGAGCTAGGCGGAAATATAGCCGGCATCTTTGCTGAATTTCAAGAAAAGCCAATTGCTTCCGCTTCGATTGGCCAAGTGCATTTTGCTGTACTTCATACTGGAGAGGAAGTAGCTGTAAAAGTGCAGCGTCCAAACATTACAAAATTAATCTTTACGGATCTTGAAATCATAAAACATCTTGCACAATTAGCGAATTCCAAATTAGAATGGATTAAAAAATACCCCATAACGGAACTTGTCGATGAATTTGCTAACTCTCTTAGAGATGAGTTGGATTTTACAATCGAAGGAAGAAATGGCGAAAAGATCGCCAAGCAATTTAAAACCAATGACATCGTTCATGTTCCAGCTATTCATTGGAATTATTCCACAGGAAGAATATTGACAATGGAGTATTTAGAAGGCATTAAAATAAATGATATCAAACAAATGGAAAAACTGGGGTACAACCGTAAACAAGTGGCCAAAAAGTTTGCAAACAGTCTATTAAAACAAATATTAGAATTCGGTTTCTTTCACGGGGACCCCCATCCTGGTAATCTTCTTATCCTTCCGGGTGAACGAATTGGGTTTCTAGATTTCGGAATGATAGGAAGATTAAGCACCGAAATGAAATATCAGTTTGTTTCGTTTGTTATTTCCTTAAAAAGCGGAAACAGCGACGGGATTATTAAAGTAATGTATCAAATGGGGGTATTGCCCGATGATATCGAATTAACCGCTATTCGCTTGGATATTGAAAAGATGAGGGACAAGTACTATGATGTTCCTTTTAGTCAGTTAAGCTTTGGGGAAATCATTCATGATTTTTTTCTAATTGCCCAGCGTTACCAAATACATATACCTGCAGAATTAACGATTCTTGGAAAATCGTTAATGATACTAGAAGGCATTGTGGAATTTCTAGATCCAACTTGCAATATTATGGATTTGGCTGAACCTTTTGCAGAGCAATTGGCAAAAGAACGATTTCATCCTAAAAAACTTGCAGAAAATGCCTGGCATCATCTAAATGATTATGCAGAATTAGTGTCGACTTTTCCAAAAAATATGAAAGAACTGACATCGGCGATTAAAAAGGGCAAGCTGCGTTTCGAAATTTCAACTCCAGACTTACAAGCCGTCTTACAAAAGATGGATCGAATATCCAATCGTTTATCTTTAAGCATCGTATTGCTTGCTTTCAGCATTTTAATGGTTGGATTAATCGTCGGATCATCCATTAGCAGACAATCAACAATCCTATGGAAAGTGCCAGCAATTGAAATTGGGTTTATCGTGGCAGGATTCATGTTTTTATGGTTAATTATTTCTATATTTCGATCTGGTAAATTTTAGGAGCAGCAACGAAAAGCTACTGCTCCTTTTTCCCTGCAAAATATCAAGACTCGAAAGATACCTAGTATAAATACCCACTAATAAATTATTATCGTTTCTTCTTTTTGCTGTCTTTTCCGATAGGCTGCGTTTTAACGACTTTCTCAAACACAAGGTGTACATGAAATAAGTTTTCCTTTATTTCTTTTACGCTTAATATTTTTCCTTTGCGCCCTTTAATCTTTATCTCTTCATCCACAGTGGGAATCTGTTTAAGCAGTTGACTTAATACTAAGGATTTGTTTTCAAAAAACTGAACGACAACCATTTTTTTCTCTCCTTCTATTGGGATTATCTGTTTAAGCCGCCCTCTATTTATAAAATATGGAATAAAACACAGGTTTAGAACGGATACATCGCATAGGAGAAAATATAGATATCTATAAAAATATAAGTTGTGTAAGGTAGGAAATGTATAGAATCATTAGCCCTTGCACCTGTATCTGTCCTGCCAGCGTATCAAAATAGTTGATTTGCAGCTTGCTGCTTATCCATCTATATATAAAACTCTTTTAGTCTGCGATTTCATGTATAATAAATGTATTCAGATTTTGCATAAGGTATTTCCATTCGGAGTATTCTATAAATCGAATAATAAATAAAATGAGGTTAATACATGACGGAAAGTAATTTTGAAGAATTTCAATTAAGCAACGAAATAAAGAGAGCACTTACTTTATTAAAATACGACACGCTAACAGAGGTTCAACGTGAAGTTTTGCCAAGAGCGCTAGCGAAGCAGGATCTTGTCGTGAAATCTCAAACAGGAAGCGGAAAAACAGCAGCATTTGGCATAGCTATTTGTGAAATGATTGACTGGGAGGAAAAAAAGCCTCAAGCATTAATTCTTACACCAACTCGAGAGCTTGCTGTTCAAGTACGAGAAGATATCACAAATATCGGCAGGTTTAAACGGATAAAAGCGATGGCCGTATACGGAAAAGAGCCTTTTTCGAAACAAAAGGAAGAATTAAAACAAAAAACGCATGTTGTTGTTGGTACACCAGGTCGTGTCATGGACCATATTGATAGAGGGACTCTATCTTTAGAGAACATTAAGTATTTTATATTAGATGAAGCCGATGAAATGCTAAATATGGGCTTTATTGATGAGGTAGAAGCGATTATGAAAGAACTGCCTTCGAATAGAATTACTATGGTCTTTTCTGCAACCTTGCCAAAAGATGTGGAAAATCTCTGCCATCAATATATGAAAAACCCTATTCCTATCGAAATTAACTCGAACCAAATAACAACTGATACAATTGAACATAAATTAATTAGAGTGAAAGAAGAAGAAAAAATCTCCTTGCTGAAAAATATAACCGTTGTAGAGAACCCTAATAGCTGTATTATTTTCTGCAGAACAAAAGAACACGTTGATTCCGTGTTTAATGATCTGGAGGAATCCAATTACGCATGTGAAAAACTTCATGGCGGATTAGAACAGGAAGATCGTTTTGCCGTAATGGATGGGTTCAAAATGGGAAATTTCCGTTATCTTGTCGCAACAGATGTAGCTGCAAGAGGGATTGATATTGATAACGTAACACTTGTCATTAACTATGATGTTCCAATGGAAAAAGAGAGCTATGTTCATCGAACGGGCAGAACTGGCCGTGCTGGCAAAAAAGGAAAAGCGATTACGTTTGCTACACCATTTGAAGGAAAGTTCATGAAAGCAATTGAAAACTACATTGGCTTTGAAATACCTACAATGGAAGCTCCGTTATCCGGTGAAGTTGCCAAAGGAACGGCAGCATTCGAAGAAAAAATGAATGAACGCCGAATCGTAAAAAATAACAAAACAGCGCGCATAAACAAGGATATTATGAAGCTGCATTTCAACGGCGGAAAAAAGAAAAAACTTCGAGCGGTGGATTTTGTTGGTACTATTGCCAATATTCCTGGAGTAACAGCAGATGATATTGGAATTATAACAATACAGGAACAGTTGACATATGTTGATATACTGAATGGCAAAGGTTCTTTAGTCTTACAGGCAATGGAAACGACAACAATCAAAGGAAAGAAAGTAAAAGTAAGCAAAGCAATTAAATAGTGCATCCAAACTAAAATTGTATGGTATTTGCTATATCCCTCTCTTTTTGAAATGATAGAAACACTAATCAAGCACAGTTCTATTAAATGAATTGTGCTTTTTATATTCATTTAATAGACCCTATAAAGAATGGGGTATTCGTTCGAATATTATTATTAAATCCACTAAACGGTTTTATCCCACGCTTAATGGGCTGTAAGACCCCCACCTCGGGGATGCCAAGAAATCGGGGAAGATAGATTGGGGATAACAGCCCGTAAAGGTCCGATAAGTGCAACTAACCAACAGTGGTGGAAGAGGAAAAACCCCCACTGTTGGAAGTTTACTTTATTATGTTAATATAGCCCATTTTCGTAAATATGCTAAAATTACCGAGGTTACACTTGATTAAAATAATCTTACAATAATAAATACTGGGAAATTAAACTGTTTTAATCCTCTAAGTTTATTCTTCCTTTAAATGGGAAAAATAAGATTTAAAACAGCAAATGGAGGATTATCAGTGTCTAACTATAATTATGCTAATGGTAAATTGCCTCAAGACTCTATTTCTTATTGGACAAAGGATATTCAATTGCCAGATTTCCCAAGTTTAGATGAAGACTTAAATGTGGATGTAGTTATTGTAGGTGGGGGAATTACCGGAATTACCTCCGCATACCTTTTAGTGAATGAAGGCTTTAATGTAGCCATTTTAGAAGCTGGGAAATTACTAAACGGTACTACAGGACATACAACTGCTAAAATTACAGCGCAACATGGATTAATCTATGATGAGCTTATTCAGAACATCGGTGTATCAACGGCCAGTTTGTATTATGAAGCCAATACTGAAGCGTTGCAGTTTATTCAAAAATTGATAGATAATCATCAAATTCCATGTGATTTTGTACATCAAGATGCCTATTTATACTCCACAACCGAAGAATATGCAAGCAAACTGGAAAAAGAGGCACAAGCCTATAAGGAACTTGGCATCGAAGGGGGGTTGGTGGATAGCATTCCTTTTGATTTCGACATAAAAAATGCCCTTGTAATGAAAAACCAGGCTCAGTTTCATCCGGTCCATTATTTGTCTCTTCTTATCCAGATCATAACGGAAAAAGGGGGGCGGATTTTTGAAAATACCACTGCAGTAAATATAAAAAATGGGAATGAGCCTGCCGTTCTTACTCGAAACGGAGCAAGCGCTACTGGAAAATACGTACTTTGTTGTTCTCATTTTCCATTTTACGAAGGAGCAGGTCTTTATTCGACTCGAATGCATGCAGACCGTTCCTATATTATCGCTGCTAAATCACCTATTAAATATCCGGGCGGTATGTATATTAGCGCTGATCAGCCTACACGATCTCTCCGTTCCGCCATAATCAATGGAGAGGAAATGGTTCTTGTTGGCGGTGAAAGCCATAAAACGGGGCAAGGAGGCGATACCCTTGCACATTACAAAGCGTTAGAAACGTTTGGCCAAGAAGTTTTTGGAGTAGATCAGATTACTTATCGATGGTCTGCACAAGACTTAACGACAGTAGACAAGATCCCTTACATAGGAAAAATAACGGCCGGGCAAAAAAATGTATTGATTGCTAGTGGATATAGGAAATGGGGAATGACAAACGGAACGGCAGCTGCACTATTATTCCGAGATATAGTAACAGGGAAAAAGAACAAATATGAAGATTTATATACTCCTTTGCGTTTTCATATGAATCCTAGTTTAAAAAACTTCTTAGTGGAAAACGCGAATGTTGTCAGTCATTTAATAAAAGGAAAGTGGGAAGTTTCCAATCATGCAGCCACTGCTTTAGGCAATGACGAAGGGGCTGTTATCACTATAAATGGCCAAAGGAAAGGGGCTTATAAGGACAAGGAAGGGAAGCTGCATATCGTAGATACCACTTGTACACACATTGGCTGTGAAGTGGAATGGAACTGCGGCGATCGGTCTTGGGACTGCCCATGCCACGGCTCTAGATTTTCCTACACCGGCGAGGTATTGGAGGGACCAGCTGAAAAACCACTGCAAAATTACGATTATTCCATGCTTGATAATCTGACATCGGAGGATTCCGGTTATTAAATGAAAGAAGGAGTTTTAAACAGCCAGATTGAAAAAATGGCTGTTTTTTTCTTGCATTCTTAAATTATGACAAAAAATCAACAATTTATTTTTATAAAAGTATTTAATTGTAAAATATATGGATATTTCCGTTCTATCTGTGTATATTGTATATATACAGATAGAACAGAGGTTAAAGGATGTTATAAGTTGAATATTATTATTTCAAATTCTTCAGAGGAGCCAATTTATTTACAAATTGTCAACCAAATAAAGGAACATATTGTGAAGGGAGATCTAGTAGAATCACATGCACTGCCATCCATCAGAAATCTAGCTAAAGAACTGAAAATTAGTGTTATTACGACAAAAAGAGCCTATGACGAGCTTGAAAAAGAAGGGTTTATCGTAACGGTTGCCGGAAAAGGATCCTATGTAGCAGCAATAAATAAAGAAGTTATGCGTGAAACGAAAGTGAAAAGAATTGAAGAAAAAATGACAGAGGCTATTACTACAGCAAAACTTGCTGGCTTAACCTTAGAAGAACTTCAAGAAATGCTCAAACTTTTATATGAAGGGTGATTAAGTTGAATAAGATTTTTGAAATGACCAATTTATCAAAAAGCTATAAAGATTTTACTTTAAAAAATATTAATCTTACCCTTGAAAAAGGCTATATTATGGGTTTCATCGGTCCTAATGGCTCCGGGAAAAGTACAACAATTAAACTGATGATGAATTTAATAAAAAAAGATAGTGGTGAAGTTGAAATTTTCGGGCTAGATCATGAACGTCATAATATTGCGATTAAAGAGCGAATCGGTTTCGTCTATGATGAAAATTATTTTTATGAAGACTTGACTGTCCAGGAAATGACAAGTATTATTCGTCCATTTTATAGCAAGTGGGACGAAAACATGTTCCGTAAATATGCAAAAGATTTTGATCTTCCTATGAAGAAACAAATGAAACATTTATCCAAAGGCATGAAAATGAAGTTTGCTTTAGCAGTCGCGCTTTCGCATCATGCTGAATTATTAATTATGGATGAGCCGACTTCAGGATTAGATCCTTTAATTCGTTCTGAACTATTAGAGATTCTGCAAACACTCTTGCAGGATGAAAACAAATCTATATTCTTTTCCACCCATATTACATCTGACTTAGACAAAATAGCAGATTTTATTACGATAATAAATAACGGAGAAATAATTTTATCCAAAACAAAGGATGAGCTTTTAGAGGAGTACTGTATTGTAAAAGGCAGTAATGATATATTAGCTGGAAATAATTCAACAAGTTTAACTGGATTGAAGAAAAATGCTTATGGATTTGAAGCTTTATCCAATAGAAAAAAAGAAGTGATCAAAAAGTGGGGAGATGCCGTTGTAATTGAAAAACCCACAATTGAAGATATTATGGTATTTTCTACAAGAAGGAGCGATTATCGTGTATCACCTTATTAAAAAAGAAATATTAATGCAGAAAAAAATGTTGAAATCATCCATTTTAATAATGATGTTTTTTTCGTTTACACTTTCCAATTTAGGACCTGGAGGTATGATTCTTGCCATAGTATCGATAACCTATCAACTGGTATTAGGGGCAAGCGCCATGGAAGATAAAAGCAACAGCAATGTTATCCTTATTAGTCTTCCAATCAAGAAAACTACTATTGTTTTATCCAAATATATTTCGCTATATGTTTTTACGGCGTATGTGATCCTTGTCTTTTATTGCATCTATTTGCTAGTAAATCTATTCCATATTCCGCTTCATCTACCTCTTACGCTAAAGGGAATAGCAGGTGCAATCATCGTCATTACATTGGTTTGTACGATAAATTTCCCCCTAGTGTTTAAATATGGCTACATTAAATCAAAAATGGCCAACTTAACGATACTCTTTATCTTTGCGTTTGGAGGAACAATAACCATAAATTATTTAAGTGAACATGGTTCTTTAGGATTAAATCAACATTTTATTACATTCTTAAATAATGTATCCGATACAAAAGTTTTAATGTTCCTTATACTACCGATACTATTACTTATTATTTTATCCTATTATATTTCTCTAGGTTTCTATAAAAATAGAGAATTTTAAGGATCTAGAGACTAGTTGAAAATCAGAAAAATACATTTTAAAAAGGCAAGGGGACAAAAATGAAATTTTTTATGACTTCTGGTGCTGTTGTAATAAATAACGCAAAAAGAGGTTGGGAATTGCCTGGTGGCCAAGTAGAACAAGGAGAAACCATAAAAGAAGCTGTTTTAAGAGAAGTGAAAGAGGAGACGGGCATTGATATTGAATTGCTTAAGTTTTGTGGAGTGTCCCAAGAAACTGTCAGTGGAATCTGTAATTTTTGGTGGTTAGGCACTCCTATAAGCAATATCCTTTCTACGAGTTGTGAAAGCTTGGATGTAGGATATTACCAGGTGGAAGAGGCACTAGAAATGATTAAATATGAGCAGTTTAAAGAAGAGCTTCTACAATGTTTACATAATAAAATAGAACCTTTCTTTCTTACTTTTAGTAAATGAAAGAGCTTTTTATAATGTAAGTTTTCCATCAATTGATAGCACACGATAACAATACAAAGAATGTTCAAATAAATAATGAAACTATACTTGCTTAAGCGAATGTTTGTTCTTATAATGAAAGTAAGTTATAAATTAAATTCATTGAGAGGAGGAATTGAATAGTGGCCAGAAATCCGGATGTAACAGATTCAATGATTATTAATTTATATAAAAGCGGAATGTCTTTTAAAGAAATGGCGCCAATCATAGGTTTATCCGATCGAGCAATTCGTAATGTGATGTACAAGCATGGAATAGAAATGAATCGAGAACAATCATCAGGTCAACCACGAAAACATAAAGTAAATGAGGATTTTTTTAAGGTTTGGACTCATGAAATGGCTTGGGTTTTAGGCATCATATTAACTGATGGAACAATAGCTAATAAGACTCATACAGTTACCGTTACACAAAAAGTTGAAAGAATACTTCAATTGGTTGCTAATTATTTAGAAGCAAGCTATAACATAGCAGCAATATCACCAACAAGAAAAATTCCAACACTTATCATTAACTCTAAAGAAATAAAAAAAGATTCAAATAAATCCTTAACTCTACCATTTCCAAACATACCTGAAGTCTATTTACCTTCTTTTATTAGAGGTGTAATTGATGGTGATGGCTGGGTCCAAGATAGGGGCTATGTTATGAATATAACAACAGCAAGCATAAAGTTTGGCTGAAGGCTTGTTATCTGTATTCCAATCATGGAACTTACGCACAGAAATAACTTCTAACAATAGTTACTCCAAAAACACGATTTACCGTGATTGGGTAAAAGGTAAACAAGATCTTCCTTTACTTGCTAAAATAATATATAATACAACCGGAGACAATTATGTCTACTATAAAAAAGAACGAATGATGAAACATTCATAATCAAATATTGGAGGAAATAATTATGTGGAAAATAATAAATGATAAATTAGTACAGACTACTGATACTACAAGAGTTAAATTTAGAACTAATATTAGTAAATCATTAATTCAGGAATTGAGTGATCTTGCTGAAGATTATGATACACATGTCAATTATTTAATCGAAAATGGTTTAAAATCTGTCTTAGCTAAAGAAAGCATTGAATACAATAAGGAATTAAGGCCTAAAGATCGTGTTCAATACAAAACTACTTATGATAAGGATTTACTTATGAACTTAAAGGAATTTGCAAAGAAGCATAAACTATACATTAATGATGTCATCGAATATAGTTGTCAATTCATTAATAGAGAAGAAGTGAAAAATAGAAGCTATAAACATAGAATAGAGTAATATATTCTATTATTTTATAACGCCCCATACATAATATATATTATAGGAAGCAATTAATTCCAATAAAAATTCTGTCTCATTATTAGGTATACTTTAAATAGTGAGACAGAATAAAAAAATTGTATATGTTAACTAGTGCAAAAATCTTTCTTAAATTCTTATGCTTATTTATCTCAGTGCATATTCAACGAACCATTTATGTCTTTTTCGCATTAACTTTGCTTGGTTTTGTTCTAATCCCCATTCAGGAAATTTAGACAGCCGTAATGCAGCAAATAAATCCCAATTCGGAAGATTAGTGTAATCCAATTTATTCATTACCGATTGATATATATTCGTAAAGTGATTCATTGCTTCTATTCCAAAATGAAATAACACTTCAAGTCGACCGTTAGCAAGGTCTGCCAAAGGATCTCCAATAGCAGCATCTTCCCAATCAATAATAGATGCAAGCTTTCCTTCATTCCATAAAATGTTTCCTGGCCAAAAATCTCCATGAAGAATAACTTCCTTGTTTGCATGGTTGAATAGCAAAACTGACTTTATTTTATCTTTTACAGCCCTTTCATTCAGCAACTCTTTATTGCTGGAAAAGCTTATATCCAGCATTTTGATAAAAAGTTCTTCTTGTTTGGGCAAAAAAGATAAGTCTAGTTTCGAGCAGTCTACATGATGAACTGCTGCCAAGCAGCTTGCCATCTGGTGTATATATTCTCGTATATTATTTGGAGTAAATTCCGTCCTGCCCTCAATAAATTCAATGACTATATAAGGTGAAGACAAAATTTCACAGGATTGATCAAGATAATAAGGTCGTGGTGAACGAATATTTGCAGTAGCAAGAAGCTGTAAAAGGTGAAATTCATATGCAGCAATCTGCGGATTTCTAGTTAGATCCCCCTCTCCATGCTTGCGCACAATCATTTTTTTGATTTTTCCATCTTCCTGTAAAATTTCAAGTAAGGTAACTTGTGCAGAGATCCCGCCTTTTAATTCCCGTGCATGCATTAATTTGCTTTTTTCATTCATCCTTTTAACGATTTGTTCAAACGGATGACTAGGATGTGTATTGATTATTTTCACCCTCCTTTTTGGCGTAGCTGCTAGTTGCTTTTAATTAGCCAATATATGTTTAAAATGATGAATCATATGCTGAATATAATCTGCAACTAGCCATTTTAACGTTTGAATCGTTTCATTCTCCAATTTACATTCCAACCTCCACTGGTCCTCCGAAAGATTTGCTAAAAGGACAACAATTTGTTTATTTATGGAAGTCCATAAATGAAGAAGTTCTTCTACGGTAAATAAATGATGATATTGATGAATTTCCACCAATAAATCTTGATTATAGCCCTCTAGTGTTACTAGTCCATCTGCTGATGTGATTATGTCGACAAAACGTTGGTGATTTACATTTCCAGAATCGCAAAGATGACCTAATATCTCTTTTTTGGACCACTTTGGTCGTAACGGACGATTCTCTAAATCCATAAGTGAGTTAATTTTTTCTGGCATGGAAGATAAGATATTCTCTAACTCATCAATTAAATTATTCATAAATTTTCCCTCTCTCTCCGCTTTCCTATTAAGTGATTAAACATTTAATTACTTAAGATAAAGTGAACCTTCCATCAGTGGGGGTTTTACTGCCCGTTAAGTGTGGGATAAAATAAACATTCCTCTTATTTATCAAAATCTGTAAAAAAAACATCTTTTAGGATCGTTTTTGCTTTTTTTAAATTTACAGTATTCAGTTTTTTTAACATTGCCATTATTTCTTCCCTTTCTTGCTCTTCTAACGATATGCTAGGCCTTGCCTTACTTTCTTCATCCATAGAAACCCAAGAAGCATTTAACGTATCGATAAGACATTCATTTAAAAAATGCAATTCATTGTCATTATAACTTTGCAAAAACTGGTACGATCCGCTGTCTATTTGGCAATGCAAAGCTTTATGAACTGCATATATTTTTTGACCTAAACTCGTCATTGAAAAAAATATTTCCTTTTTATTATCTGGAAGCAATTTTGTCACAATCAATTGTTTCTCATGCAATTTCTTCGTAATTTTTGAAACCGTTCCTTTTGGTATATCATATTGATTTGCTATCGAAATACCATTAACTGGTTCAAGATTACCAATAGCATCCAAAACATAAAGCATCACAACGGTCATCTCTTTCAATACTTCTGCTGCATCGTCATCACAATGTTGTAACATCCATTGTTTTTCTTCATCATCTTCGCTTTGAAATTTTCTTAAGGACTTCATTGACAAAACATTTGTTAAAGGAATTTTTTATGAGGAGCCAAAACCAGTTGCCATTTTGTTTCTCTTCTCTCCAACTTAAAAAGAGTTTCCTTGTTGACAGTAATGAGTACACCAAGTTTTTTCTATCGAATCTTCTTCGGCAATCCTATAACAAAAATTTTATTCCGCGTTACTTTCCGCAAGATGGGATTTCATAAACTACGCTGGTACAAATATACCGGCATGGAAAGGCGCAGCTACGAACAGCGAGTAAAATTTCTTAAAAAGACCGAACAACAATTTGCTCGGTTGAAATAAATATGCTTAAATAGTTTAACGATCAAAAGCTTTATTTTTATTAAAAACCGAAAGATAGACTATTTTCTGTCTTTCGGTTTAAATGGATTGTTAGACCTGTTTCTTCTTTTACCTCTCTTCTTGCATTTTCTTCAAAACTCTCCCCTATTCCATTAAACCACCAGGCAGTCCTCAGCACCCATCCAATCTATGTTGCAATAACAATTTATTATTTTCATTTAAGTTTCCTACCTATATAAAGCAAATGGGAGGATATCCCAAGGGTATTAGGATCGGACGCTCGTTCCATAAGCAAATTTATCACTTTATTAACTTCCGTCGCCCCTTTTGATTTCCAATAATTCCAGTTTTCCTCTGATAAAATTGCACCAATATTGGAGCCAATAAGATCAATGCATTCAAACCCATGCGCTGACATAAATGGTTTTATTTCTTCTATATCTATATAATGAGCTCCTGTAAACCGTCCCTCTTCTTTATGATTAAAACAGCCTGTTTGAGCAAATTGATTAATCGCATCCATATTATCAAGCGGCTTCCAATTTTCAGGATTGATTAGGGACGAAAGGATATGTCTAATTCTAGACATAAATGCAACAAAAACGATTCCATCTTTTTTTACAACTCTATTTAATTCTTTTACTGCCATAATACGGTCCGATTCTTCCTGTAAATGATACATAGGACCTAGCATTAACGATGCATCGAACTGTTCATCGCGAATATCATATAGTTTTCTCGCATCTTGAACATAAAAGC
Organism: Niallia sp. 03133; assembly: GCF_052663225.1. Classification (NCBI taxonomy): domain Bacteria; kingdom Bacillati; phylum Bacillota; class Bacilli; order Caryophanales; family Bacillaceae; genus Niallia; species Niallia sp. 03133. The sequence continues at coordinate 1,933 of NZ_JBQTCY010000002.1, read as the reverse complement.
CATTAAATTTCTCTTTTATCCCAAGTTTCCCAGCATTACTTTCAGCCATTTCAACAAATTTAGGAATTAAATCAGTTAATGTCATCCTGTAACCTTCTTTAGCCAATTCCATTGCATATTTTCCAGGTCCCGCACCGTTATCTAAGATTTCCCCAGAAATAGGTAAGTATTTTTTTATATAATGCATATTCACTTGAAATTCAATAGGTTCTCTATCCAACCGTCCCCATTCATCAAATTGATTGTAGTATTGGAACATGTTATTCACTCTCTCACCTGCATTCATTAAAATTTGTATTTTAAGAAAATAGAAAAATACTAAAAAATTAACAGAAGATATATTTATAATCAAATAGTTGATAGGGGTAATATTAATTAAAGGATGCCGTAAATAATGGGTAACATCAAATAGTGATAAATTCCTTTACTAATAAAGAAGGTGAAAATGTTAACTTAACAATCTTCTTAACTCCGTAGGATTTAGTTCCATACACACAAATAATAAAAGGAATACTTTAACAAAGCAAGCAGAAGCATATAGAAATAAAGGGTTTAGGGAGTTTTCTCTCTAAACTCTTCTAAAAGAAAATTAGTCAGAAAGCAGCGAAATTAGCTGCAAAAGCTTAAACTAGTCTACATATATTATTCGTAAAATAGGTATTATACGAATAATATATAATAACCTCTAAAGTTCAGAAAACAATTGTACAACATCTAATTTGTTCCTTATTGGCGTTTATTATTATCTTCGTTAAATCAGAATTTAACGCATACTTTATTATGGAATAAAAAATTAGTAACATTCTTCACTAATTAATATGTTAATTCCCTTCTGCCGTATACTTCAAGTCTTTCTTCTAAATAATAATGTTCAAAAAGAGCCCACTCAGTCGAGAGGGCTGACTTTTAAAAAACTAAAAATGGAACATTTTAGGATTCCTGTTCGACTACGTTATCCTTAAATAAAATCGGCATATGCTTTTTATATGAATCAATCAACTTTTCACCAAATATCATCATTTCCTCTCTCCAAGGATGCCCTAAGATTCCCCATTCAAAGTTTTTTTGAAAAAAGAAATAATAATCTCCATTCGGAAAAATAGGTACTATCCATTCGTTAAATTCATCCCTATCCATTGTTTTTCTTGGATCAAATTCATAACCTGGATGTTGATAATCCAAAGCATAGATTTTTTCATTTAGCATAGTACATTCCATAAATACTTCTAATGTTTTGTTTTCTAAATCGTCCATAATGGTATCTGCCGCTGTATTTTCAAAGTAACTGGAAATATCATAAGTTATAAATGGTTTTGGAACTTGATAAGGCATAAAAAATCTTCTTTTTTTTATGCTAGGACGGAAGTTAAATTTAGTAACAACAATTTCCCATAACAAATCATTTTGACCGTTAGATAACATACTCCAATTATTCATATTTTATTCTCCTACTTATCTAATTCTTCGAAATGTTTTATAATGATTTTTCGAATAATATGCTCTACCTTGTGATCCGATAACAAGTCTTTCACCGCCACGATTTCTTCCCTTTACTTTTGGATGAACATCATATTCTCTATAGGTATCTCTTTTTGGAAGTTTCCAAGCTTTTTTTGACTTTGGTTTATTTCCGTATGTTCTTCCACCGGCATAACCTCTAGGCGGTGAACCGTTTTTCGATGTAATATGCGCTAAAGTTCTATTAACATGAGCTGGAGCTTTAAAGACTTTTTTAAGTCTATATGCTTTATAAGCCACTTTTCCCGCCTTAAATGCAGCCCCACCAACTAAGCCTATCCCTACAGCAACAGCAGCTTTTTTCCATCCTCCTTTTTTATATGCTTTATAGCCATAATATGCTGCAACTCCAACATTTACTGCCATCCAAAAGAAATCGCCATCAGGATCTACCTGAAAGACCGTTTACATATAT